>NZ_JBHWXB010000018.1:0-104769 GCF_042729855.1 Rhodococcus sp. NPDC060090
AACAACCACCCACAAAAGCGGGTGGCCGCACCAAATAATATTGGCACTGACATTCATCGGCACACTGTTGAGTTCTCAAAGAACACGCACACACCATCACCGACCGGATTTTCACATCCGACCCGCTCCGGGGCAACCGTTCCAACCTATCACAGCTTATCCGTGGGGCGCAAACGAACGCCCTTCGAATATTTCGCTGTGATTGCTCTTGCGGAGCTGAACACTACCATACACCCGGACCTTTCGGTCCGGGTTGGTGTTCATGTCGCTCGAACAACGACAAAGTTACGCCACCGCTAACAGGACGTCAAATCGCCTGATCAGAGCCCTGCTAGCAGCAGCGTCGACTCATTTCAGTCCCGTACGACACGCACTCCGGCGAAGTTCCGTTTACCGCGACGCACGACCATCCACTGGCCATGGAGCAGTTCACCCTCCGACGGCGTCCAGTCGTCGGTCGAGACTCGGACATTGTTGACCGACGCACCACCTTCCTTGACCGTCCGGCGTGCCGCGCCCTTGCTCTCGCACAGCCCGGTTGCAACGAGCAGGTCGACGATGGTGTTCGGTTCGCCGGCCCGCACCTCCGACACCGACGCCTCGGTCAGCGCCGCAGCAAGTGTTCCCTCGTCGAGCTCCGCGAGCTCGCCGCGCCCGAACAATGCAAGGCTCGCGTGTTCGACCGCACGGGTATTCGCTTCACCGTGGACGAGTGTCGTCATCTCCGCCGCGAGACGCTTCTGTGCCTCACGTGCGTGCGGGCGTTCGGTGGTCGCCGTCTCGAGCTCCACCAATTCCTCACGCGACAGGAAGGTGAACCACCGCAGGTACGTCATGACGTCGGCGTCTGCTGCGTTGACGAAGTACTGGTACCACGCGTAGGGACTCGTCATCTCCGGATCGAGCCACAGGCTTCCACCGCCGGTGGACTTCCCGAACTTCGTGCCGTCCGACGAGGTCACCAGGGGGACGGTCAGGGCATGAACCGAGGCGCTATCGGTGCGCCGATTCAGTTCGACGCCGGCAATGATGTTGCCCCACTGATCGGAGCCACCGACCTGGAGCGCGCAGCCGTACTTGCGACGAAGTTCCACGTAGTCGTTGGCCTGCAGCAGCATGTAGCTGAACTCGGTGTACGAGATACCGTCGCCTTCGAGGCGACGCTTGACGGTGTCGCGCGCAAGCATGACGTTGACAGAGAAGTGCTTGCCGATGTCGCGTAGGAAGTCGACCACACTGAGCCGGCCGGTCCAGTCGAGGTTGTTCACCACCACAGCGCCAGTGTCCGGGTCTCCGAAGTCCACGAATCGTTCGAGCTGCCCGCGGATGCGATCCGACCAGTCGGCAACGGTGTCGGCGGACTGCATGGTCCGCTCCCCCACGTCGCGCGGATCGCCGATCATGCCGGTTGCACCGCCGGCGAGCACGATCGGCCGATGGCCTGCGCGCTGGAAACGCTTGAGTGCGAGCAGCGGTACGAGGTGACCGGCGTGCAGGCTCGGTCCGGTGGGATCGAATCCGGCATAGAGCGTGATCGGACCCGCATCGAGGTCCCGTCGAAGTGCGTCGAGATCGGTCGATTGGGCAATGAGCCCGCGCCAGGTCAGTTCGTCCAGAATTTGCTCAGTCACACTTCGATCATCCCATTACCGTTCAGGGCATCGGAGCGCGTGGGCTTCTTCGATATGCGGAGACACCGATTCCACCGGGGATCCACAACCGCCACGGCCGGTCGGCCGCGACACTGATCCCCACTCTCGGACCGGCCTCCACCTGTGTTTTCGTGTCGGCGAGCATGACCGATACCCGCGCATCCGGAGCGAAGACGTCGAGACCGTTGTCGTCGAGGGTCAAACCGAGGGCCTGCGCGAAGTTTCCGGGGCCGCGTGCGAGATTCTCCAAGGGGGTGTGCGGTGTCCGCCGCGTGCGCACCCCGTTTTCACCCGTGATCACTTCGGCACCGCGTAGCAACACAGCGGCGGCCGTTCCGTCGGGGCCGACCGAGATGTTCGCGCAGTGGTGAATCCCGTAGCTGCGATAGACGTACAGGTGACCGGCCGGTCCGAACATGACACGGTTGCGGCCCGTCGGTCCTCGGTAGGAATGCGCCGCAGGGTCCGGCCAGGGACCACCTTCGGGACCGCCGTACGCCTCGACCTCGGTGACGCGCAGAGTCACGTCACCGACTCGGATGTGAGCCGCCAGCAGTGCGCGCGCTGCAGAAACCGGATCGAGTGCCGACAGGCGGCCCGAGGTCAGTCCGCGACCCACCCGGCGACACCACGTGCGACGAAATCCTGGTGCTCGGCGTCCGCGACATCACGCGCGTCGTCGACGAGCAGAACCGGGATCCCGTTTTCCAGGGGATACGCACGTCGGAGTCTCGGGTTGTAGAGCACTGTGTCGTCGACGAGTAGAAGTGGTCCCTTGTCCTGCGGGCAGGCCAGGATGCTCAACAGTGTGGGATCGACGGCCACGGATGTCCTCTCGACGAGCTGATTGTGAACGGGCTCAGGTTACCGCGCGACCGGACCTGTCCGATTTGTGCCCGAGGACCACTTCGTCGCTACCGCCTTGGTGAACCGGCGGTAGGTGCCCGTCGTCGGGTCTGCGTACCAGGACCGGACGCTGGGCGTCGGCAACCCTCGCGCACGCAGGACATCGGTGATCGGGCGGTACGACGGTCCGAGTGGTATCTCGGCGACCACGTGAACCACATCCGGACGCTCGCCGACCGGCAGAGCGTCGAGCGCCACGGTGATCTCGGAGGCGGTCGGCGCCCGATTCTCACGGAGGGTGATCGCCGCCACCGCGATGTCCTGATGGCGGACGGTGACGCCGTACGACACGGCAAGGTCGACGCGTGGAAGACTGCCGAGGACGTCGACGATCGGTTGCGCATAGACGGGACCGTGCGGGGTCACGATGACCGAGCGCTTGTTGTCGAGGAGCCAGAAATCCCCGTCGGCATCGCGGCGGAACAGATTCTCGGTGGGTACCCAGGTGTCACGGGGTTCGAAGACGCCGCGCATCACTCCGGGGAAGCCCTCCGCCGAGTGACTCCGTCGACCGAGCAGCAGCCCGACTTCGTCGGGATCGCATTCACGCACGAATCCGCGGTCGTCTTCGACGAGTCGTCCGGATACCGGTTCGTAGGCAGCGAGGCGGACTTCGGCGCTGCCGGGCAACGGTCGCCCCTTCGAGCCGATCTTCGCTCCGGACACGTTCGCCAGCACGATATCGCCCTCGGTCGAGGCGTAGAACTCGAGAACACGGGCCGGTGCGAATCGCTCCATCGTGCGCCGCCACAGACCGGGCGTCATACCGGATCCGAGGAACAGTCGGATGGGGTGGATGTCGTCGGAGTGCCAGGACGAGTTGTCGAGAACGGTATGCAGCATCGACCAGGTGTAGGTCACCACCGTCACCCCGTAGCGGTGGATCTCCTCGCGGAACCGTGCCGGGCCCAATTCGCGAGACAATGCGATCCGCGCGCCACCCGCAAGTGCTCCCCCGAGCCCCACCAGGAGCCCCGATGAATGATGCAGAGGTGCAAGACAATACATGGTGTCGCCGCGATCGAGTGAGGCCGCGGTCGCGGTGCCGAACGCCGACAGCGCCCACCTGTGATTCGTGATCCGCTTCATCTCGAGCGTGTCGCCGCTACCTGTGAACAGCACGAATGCCAGTTCGCGGGCGAGCCCGGGATTCGGGACATACCAGCCCGGCAACTCGACGGTCGACACGTCGAGACGTTCGAGGTCGACGACCTCGGCGCCCGGTGGAACATCCAGCTCGCGGAGATTGCCGCCGCCGAGGACCAGCACGTGAAAACCGGTCGCGGCGGCGCGGTCGAGGTTCTCCGGGTCGGTGATGATCGTCTCGACGGAACCGAGCCTGATCGCCTCGGCGAGGTCGGGTCCCTCGGACAGCATCACCGATACGCCCCCGAGCCGCGACACCGCGGCAACGGCTGCCATCGCGCTGGGCCGGGTACCCATCAACACGCCGACGTGCGTGGCCGGACGGATCCCGCAACTGACGAGGCCGAGGACGACAGTGTCGATTCGGGCGTTGACGACCTCGAACGTGTACACCCGGTCGTCGTAGATGAAGCACTCGCGCTGCGCCGCCTTGTTGCCCTGCTCGGCGAGCAAGGCCCCGACGGAGATACGAGTGTGGGATTGAAGTTGGTCCAATCTAACGAGCCGAGGCAGAGCACGCACCGCCTCGCTCGACAGTTCGCGGGCACCCCGCACTGCGCCGACGGCGATGTCGGCAACCCCTGCGACGAATTCGGTACCGACCTCGGCGATCGTCGTGGCGGTGTGGGTGATGCGGTTGCCGAACGTCACACCGGTCTCGTCTTCACCGTGCGGATCCGGCGCTTCCATCGGGACCACACCGACCGGCCGGTCACCGTTCCCGTCACGCCACTGCACCCATTCACTTACGGCAGGCCATGTCTGTTGTGCTGCAACGGATCCCACGACCAGGCCGAAATGGCCCGCACGCAGCGAATACTCGTATACCTCGGCACGCGGTGCAGCCTTGCGGATACCGCGGACCGCAAGTGGCTGGCCGATATCGTCGACCTCACCGACGAACGCGAGGATCGGACAGGTGATCTCCGCGAGACTCACAGCGCGGTCGTTGATCACGAAGCCACCGCTCATCATCCGGTTGTGCGCGATGAACTGGCGTAGCAGTTCGGCGACCGCGGGCCCCGACCACGCAACCCAGCCTTCGGTATCGAGAAACCTGCGCTGCGGCTCGCGTGGCAGCAGCGCTTCTCGATCGTGCAACTGCAGAAGGAAGTCGATGCGTGATCGCACGGTCTTGACGGGATCGAGGAATTGGAAACCGGCGCGCGCCATCCAACTCGAGATCGCGAGCCGGTTGAACACGTGGTCGGCCAGGAAGTCCGCTGATCTGACCGCGAGCGCATCAGGGATACCGAACGGAAGTGCTGCGAGGGTGTCGACGGGGCTGCCGTATGTCACGAGGCTCGCGATGTGGCGGCTCCGCCGATATGCGGCCACCTGATAGCAGAACATTCCGCCCTGCGAGTACCCCGACAGGTGGATGTCGCGGCCCGTGTACTCGTGGACCCGATCGATGATCTCGTCGAGGGCCACGATGTGATCGGTCAGCGTGCGCCCCCATCCGCCCTCCTCCTCGTCCGGAGACCCGAAATCGACGACCCACGGGTCGAGCCCCGATGAATGCAGCAACCCGACAGCTCCTGTGTCGGGGGTGACGTCGTATACGTCGGCCGACATCATCATCGGCGGCACCAACACGATCGGAATTCCTGAGGTGGCAGTGTCGGATTCAGGGAAGTACCGACGTAACCGGTACATGGGTGTGCGCACAACGACCTGGAACGGGGACGGCGCCGCCCCCGATTCCAGACCGCCGAATCGTGCAACCTCGAGACCGTTCTGCGCCGTGGCGATGATGCGCCGTAGGGACCCGATCACCGCGTCACCACTCAGTTCCACGTACCGCCCCCTCCACCTGGCGTCCGGCACCCCGGTTGACAGCTCTCAGCCTGCCACACGCCAGGCGCCGGTCGGTGCCGCGTTGTGCAGAGCGTCCTTCAACAGCGGAGGCGTGTCCGAGATCCATTCGGTCAGGCGCGCACCCACGAACGCAGGCCCTGTGCCTCTGCACGCACCTCGTCGAGCTGCTCGGCGACACGGACACCGGCCGTACCGCCGCGCGCGTTGCGGGACGCTACCGATCCTTCGACCGTGAGTACCTCACGAACCTGGGGGGTGAGTGCAGGGTCGACCGCGGCGAGCTCGTCGTCGGTGAGCTCGGCGAGCCCGACACCGCGCCCTTCTGCGACACGCACGCATGCCCCGGCCGCTTCGTGCGCGACGCGGAACGGCACGCCCTGACGGACCATCCACTCGGCGATGTCGGTCGCGAGAGTGAATCCGGCCGGTGCGAGTTCCGCCATCCGGTCGGTGTGGAACGTCAGCGTCGCGATGAGCCCGGTGATCGCGGGCAGCAACAGCTCGAGCTGTGCTACCGAATCGAAGACCGGTTCCTTGTCTTCCTGGAGATCCCGGTTGTATGCGAGCGGCTGTGCCTTGAGCGTGGCCAGCAGCCCGGTGAGGTTGCCGATCAGACGCCCGGCTTTGCCGCGGGTCAGTTCCGAGACGTCGGGGTTCTTCTTCTGCGGCATGATCGACGATCCGGTGGACCACGCATCGGCGAGTGTGACGTAACCGAATTCGGGCGTGCTCCAGAGGATCACCTCCTCCGCCATCCGCGACAGATCCACCCCGATCTGCGCCAGCACGAACGCGGCCTCGGCCGCGAAGTCGCGCGAGCTGGTCGCGTCGATCGAATTGCTCGCAGCGGAGTCGAATCCGAGATCCGTCGCGATCGCGTCCGGGTCGAGTCCGAGGGACGAACCTGCAAGCGCACCCGACCCGTACGGCGACACGGCAGCACGCTTGTCGAAATCACGCAGACGATCGACATCGCGCAGCAGTGGATGCGCGTGCGCGAGCAGGTGGTGTGCGAGAAGCACGGGCTGGGCCGCTTGCAGGTGCGTCTTCCCGGGCATGATGGCGTCCGGATGCGCCGCTGCCTGACCGGCTATGGCCTCGACGACGTCGAGCACCCCGTCACCGATGCGCCGGGCAGCGTCGCGGAGCCACATGCGAAACAACGTGGCGACCTGGTCGTTGCGCGACCGACCCGCACGCAACCGTCCGCCGATCTCGGGACCGACCCGCTCGATGAGCCCTCGTTCGAGCGCACCGTGGACGTCCTCGTCGGATTCAGCGGGGGTGAACGCTCCGGATGTGACATCCGTGGCGAGCCGTTCGAGACCGTCGAGCATCGTCGCGAGATCGGCCTCGGTGAGCAACCCCGCCCGGTGCAGGATCTTCGCGTGGGCTTGCGACGCGCGCACGTCGTACGGGGCGAGCACCCAGTCGAAATGCGTGGACTTGCTCAGAGCCGCCATGGCGGCGGCCGGTCCCGATTCGAACCGGCCGCCCCACAGGGCACCTTCGTTGGTGCCGTGAGCCTGGGTCATTGTTACAGGCCCAGATCGCGCTTGGCGGCGACCTTCGAGGACAGGCCGTGGATCTGCACGAAGCCCTTGGCATTCGACTGGTCGAAGCTGTCGCCCTCGTCGTAGGTCGCGAGATTGAAGTCGTACAGCGACTCGGGGCTGCGACGGCCGTTGACCGAGATGTGGCCGCCGTGCATGACCATGCGGATATCGCCGGTGACACGCTCCTGGGTCTTCTCGATGAATGCGTCGAGCGCGTACTTGAGCGGGGAGAACCACAGGCCGTCGTAGACCAGCTCGCTCCAGCGCTCTTCGACGCGACGCTTGTAACGCCCGAGTTCCCGTTCGAGGGTGACGTGCTCGAGTTCCTGGTGAGCCGTGATCAGCGCGATCGCACCGGGAGCCTCGTAGATCTCGCGGCTCTTGATGCCGACGAGACGGTCCTCGACCATGTCGAGGCGGCCCACGCCCTGTGCGCCGGCACGCTTGTTGAGCTCCTGGATGGCTTCGAGCACGGTCACGTGCTTGCCGTCGATGGCGACCGGGCGGCCTGCCTCGAAGCTGACGATGAGCTCGTCCGGGGCCTGCCAGTTGAGGGTCGGATCCTCGGTGTAGTCGTAGACGTCCTTCGTCGGAGCGTTCCACAGGTCCTCGAGGAAGCCGGTCTCGACGGCGCGACCCCACACGTTCTGATCGATGGAGAACGGCGACTTCTTGGACACGTTGATCGGCAGACCGTGCTCACCGGCGAACGCGATGGCCTTCTCGCGGGTCCAGGCGTAGTCGCGGACGGGCGCGATGACCTGGAGGTCGGGGGCGAGGGCGCCGAAGCCCACCTCGAAACGGACCTGGTCGTTGCCCTTGCCGGTGCAGCCGTGGGAGACGATGGTGCCGCCGTGCTCACGCGCAGCCTGCACGATGTGCTTGACGATCAGCGGACGGCTGATCGCGGACACCAGCGGGTAGCGGTCCATGTACAGGGCATTGGCCTGCACGGTCGGCAGGCAGTACTCGGTCGCGAATTCGTCCTTGGCGTCGACGACCACGGATTCGACAGCACCGCAGTCGAGGGCGCGCTGTCGCACGACCTCCATGTCCTCGCCGCCCTGGCCGAGGTCGATGGCGACGGCGACGACCTCCTTGCCGGTCTCCCTGCCGATCCAGCTGATGGCAACGGAGGTGTCCAGCCCGCCCGAGTAGGCGAGTACGACGCGATCGGCCATGGTGATTGTGCTCCTTCTTATTTTGACGTACGTCGATCAGTGGTAGGTCAGGCGAGTGATTCGATTTTCGCAGCCAGGTCGGCTCCGGTGTTCGGTTCCCGGGCGATCACCGCGATGGTGTCGTCACCCGCAATCGTGCCGACCACTTCCGGTAATGATGCACGATCGAGTGCACTGGCCAGATAGTGCGCTGCCCCCGGTGGAGTTCGGAGCACCGCGATGTTGCCGCTCGAGTCGGTCGAGACGAGCAGTTCGCCGAGGAGTTTCGACAGGCGGTCGGTGCCGCCGGTGACCCCGCGGACCGGGCTGCCGTCCTCCGGGACGACATACACGCCTGCTCCCCCGTCGGCCGCACGAAGCTTGACGGCTCCGAGTTCTTCGAGGTCGCGGGAGAGCGTGGCGGTCGAGACGTCGATGCCGTCGTGGGCGAGCAGAGTCGCGAGTTCGGTGTGGCTACGCACCGCGCGGGTGGCCAGCAGCGTAATGATGCGCGCCTGCCGGGCCGCCCGAGTCGGAGCGTTCACCGCAACCTCTTCTCGGCCGGGCGCGGTGCTCATCGTCAGCTCCGGCTCTGTTCGAGCAGCCACACGAGCAGTGCCTTCTGCGCGTGCAGGCGGTTCTCTGCCTCGTCCCACACGACCGCGCGGGGGCCGTCGATGACCTCGGCGGTGATCTCTTTACCGCGGTACGCGGGCAGGCAGTGCAGCACGATCGAGTCGGACTTCGACAGTGCGACGAGGTCGTCGTTCAGCTGGAACGGCCGGAACACCGCCTCGCGGTCGAGGCCGTCGTTCTCCTGCCCCATGGATACCCAGGTGTCGGTGACGAGGACGTCGGCGCCCTCCGCCGCGGCTCGGGGATCGCCTGTGATCGTGACGCTTCCACCGGTCTGCTCGGCGCGGGTGCGGGTGGCCTCGACTACCTGCGGATCGGGCGCGAACCCCTCCGGGGTGGCGACGGTGACATGCATGCCTGCGGTGACGCCGCCGAGCATCAGCGAGTGCGCCATGTTGTTGGCGCCGTCCCCGAAGTACGTCATCGTCAGGCCTGCGGTGCTGCCCTTGTTCTCGCGGATCGTCTGCAGGTCGGCGAGGACCTGGCAGGGATGGAAGGTGTCGGTGAGCGCATTGACCACCGGCACGTCGGAGTGGGCCGCGAGCGTCTCGATGCGGTCCTGGCCGTACGTGCGCCAGACCACCGCCTTCGTGAAGCGAGAGAACATGCGCGCAGTGTCGTCGAGGGTTTCGCCCTTACCGATCTGGGTGGCGCCCGCATCGACGACGATCGCGTGTCCGCCGAGTTGTGCGATTCCCGCGTCGAACGAGAAGCGGGTCCGTGTGGATGTCTTGTCGAACAGGACGGCGACGCTGTACGGGCCTTCGAGAGGGCGACGCGAGAGCGGATTCTTCTTCAGCTCTGCGGCGAGCTCGAGGACTTCGTTCTGCTCCGCCGGGGTGAGGTCGTCGTCGCGGAGGAAATGCCTGACCATGGTCACCGATGTCCTTCCTGGGATGCGGTGTCGAGGATGTCCGGAAGCGCGGTGACGAAACCGTTCGCCTGCTCCTCGGTGAGGATGAGCGGCGGCGCGAGGCGGATCACGTCGGGTGCGGCTGCGTTGACCAGGAATCCTGCGTCGCGCGCGGCTGTTTCGACGGCACCGGCCTTTGTCTCGGTGAGCACGACACCGAGGAGCAGGCCCGAACCGCGCACCTGGGAGACGAGTGGGTGAGCAAGTTCCTCGATCCCGGCGGCGAGGGCCTTGCCCACCGAATCGACGTGGTCGAGCAGGTTCTGCTCGTCGATGGTGCGCAGCACGGCAAGCGCGGCCGCTGCACACACCGGGTTGCCTCCGAAAGTGGTGCCGTGTTTGCCGGGGGTGAGCAGATCGGCAGCCGGCCCGGTGGCGAGGACCGCGCCGATCGGCAGGCCGCCACCGAGTCCCTTCGCAAGGGTCATCACGTCGGGGACGATGCCGGCCGCCTGGTGCGCGAAGAAGGTGCCGGTGCGGGCGATGCCGGTCTGGACCTCGTCGAGCACGAGCAGCGCACCGTGTTCAGTGGTGAGGCGCCGCGCACCCGCGAGGTAGCCCTCGGGGGGCACGACGACACCGGATTCACCCATGATCGGTTCGAGGAACACCGCGGCGGTGGTGTCGTCGATCGCGGCGGCGAGTGCGTCGAGATCGCCGTAGGGGACGAATTCGACGCCGGCGGGCATCGGTTCGAAGGGAGCACGCTTGTCCGGTTGGCCGGTGAGCGCGAGTGCACCCATGGTGCGGCCGTGGAAGGACTTCTCGGCGGCGATGATCTTGGGTCGGCCGGTGAGCCGCGCGATCTTGAACGCGGCCTCGTTGGCTTCGGTTCCGGAGTTGCAGAAGAATGCGCGACCGGGGTGCCCCAGGTGACCGAGGAGTTGATCGGCGAGGTCGAGAACCGGCTGGGAGGCGTACAGGTTCGACACGTGCCCGAGCTGGTTGAGCTGGGCGGTGACTGCCTGGATGACGGCGGGGTGGCGGTGGCCGAGGCTGTTGACGGCGATGCCGCCGAGCAGATCGAGGTACTGCTTGCCGTCGGCGTCGGTGAGGACGGCTCCGTCACCGGCGACGAGCGCGATCTTGGGCACCCCGTAGTTGTTCATGAGTGAGCCGGCCCAGCGCTGCTGGATCTCGGACGTGCCGGTCATGCGGCGCCTTCCTGGTCGGGGGCCGGTACCACCATGGTGCCGATGCCTTCTTCGGTGAACAGCTCGAGGAGTACGGAATGTGGCCGGCGTCCGTCGATGACGTGCGCGGTGGGAACTCCGCCCTGCACGGCGCGCAGGCACGCCTCCATCTTGGGAACCATGCCGGAGTCGAGTGACGGCAGGAGAGCCTCGAGCGCGACCGTGTCGATCTGCGAGGTGAGCGACGTGCGGTCGGGCCAGTTGGTATAGAGGCCTTCGACGTCGGTGAGGACGACGAGCTTCTCCGCACCGAGTGCCTCGGCGAGGGCTGCCGCGGCGGTGTCGGCGTTGATGTTGTGCACGACACCGTCCACGTCGGGCGCGATCGTCGACACGACGGGGATGCGGCCGGCCGCGATGAGGTCGAGCACGGCGGCGGGGTCGACGGTGGTGACGTCGCCGACGAGTCCGATGTCGGTGTCGGTTCCTTCGACGACGACGGTGCGTCGGGTCGCGGTGAACAGTTGCGCGTCCTCACCGGAGATCCCCACGGCGTAGGGTCCGTGGCTGTTGATCAGGCCGACGAGTTCGCGGCCGACCTGCCCGAACAGCACCATGCGCACGACGTCCATGACGTCGGGGGTGGTCACGCGGAAGCCGCCGCGGAACTCGCCTTCCATGCCGAGGCGCTTCAGCATCGCGTTGATCTGGGGGCCACCGCCGTGCACCACCACGGGGTGGATGCCGACGGTGCGCAGGAACGCCATGTCGGCGGCGAAGGCGGCCTTGAGGATGTCGTCGGTCATGGCGTTGCCGCCGTATTTGACGACGACGATCTTGTCGCGGAACTTCTGCAGCCACGGCAGGGCTTCTGCGAGTACGAACGCCTTCTGGTGCGAGGTCACGCTCGCGATGAGGTCGTCGGTCATAGGGTCTCCTGTGTCGCCGGGTGGGCTGGGGTCCGCCCGGTCAGGACGAGTACGCCGAGTTCTCTTCGACGTAGGCGTGCGAGAGGTCGGTGGTACGGATGGATACTTCGGCGTCGCCGACACCGAGGTCGATGTCGAGGGCGATGTCGATGCCGGACAGATCCACCTCGCGGGCGCCAGGTGCGCCGACCCCGTCGATGCACACGGGGTTTCCGTTGAACGTCACCGAGATCTTGTCGGGATCGAGTTCGATGGGGGCGATGCCGATCGCAGCGAGGACGCGGCCCCAGTTGGGGTCGGAGCCGAACAGTGCGGTCTTGACGAGGCTGTCGCGGGCGACCGTGCGGGCACCGATCAGCGCGTGGGATTCGGAGGCGGCACCACGCACCGTGACGGTGACGCGCTTGGTGACGCCCTCTGCGTCGGCCATCATCTGGTCCGCGAGGTCGTCGCACACGGTGAGGACGGCGGCGTTGAGTGCGTCCTGGGACGGGGCGACGCCGCTGGCGCCGGATGCAAGGAGCAGAACCGTGTCGTTGGTGCTGGTGGCGCCGTCGATATCGAGTCGATCGAACGTCATGCGGGTCGCGCCGCGCAGTGCTTCGTCGAGTTGTTCGGCGGTTGCGACGGCGTCGGTGGTGACGACGCACAGCATGGTGGCGAGCGCAGGGGCGAGCATGCCGGCGCCCTTTGCCATGCCGCCGACATTCCACTTGTCGGCGTGGTGCAGTGCCGCCTGTTTGGGCACGGTGTCGGTGGTCATGATGGCGTAGGCGGCGTCGGTTCCGCCGGAGATTCCGCCGGCGAGTTCGTGCACGATCTCCTGGACGCCGGAGAGCACCTTGTCCATGGGCAACCGGTCGCCGATGAGGCCGGTCGAGCACACGGCGATCTCGCCGGCACCGGTGTCGGTGCCCCAGTTGCTCAGCGCTTCGGCGACGGCTTCGGCGGTGGCGTGGGTGTCCTGGAATCCGCCGGGACCGGTGCACGCGTTCGCGCCGCCGGAGTTGAGGACCACGGCGCGCAGGGCGTGCGAGGCCAGCACCTGCTGCGACCACAGGACGGGCGCGGCCTTGACCTTGTTGGTGGTGAACACGCCTGCGGCGGTGAGGTCGGGGCCTTCGTTGAACACCAGCGCGAGATCGGTCCTGCCGGAGGCCTTGATACCGGCGGGGATGCCGGCAGCACGGAATCCGGCTGGGCCGGTGACGCCCTGGGTGCGAATGAGCCGTCCCCCGGCAATGTCGACCGCCTCGCCGTAGACGTGGTCGGCGTGCTTGTCGGTGTTCTCGGTCACGGTGCGACTCCCACAGTGGGCAGGCCGGCCGTCTCGGGCAGACCGACTGCAAGGTTCATGGATTGCACGGCGCCGCCGGCGGTGCCCTTGGTGAGGTTGTCGATCGCTGCGATCGCGACCAGGAGTCCGGCGTCGGTGTCGACGGTGACGGAGATCTGCACCGCGTTGGATCCGACGACTGCGCCGGTGGCGGGTAGTACGCCTTCTGGAAGCAGGTGGACGAACGGTTCGTCGGCGTAGGCCTTCTCGTAGACGGCGCGCACGTCCGCAGCCGAGGCGGTGGTAGGTGCAGTGCACGTCGCGAGGATGCCGCGCGGCATCGGTGCCAGGACGGGTGTGAACGAGACGGTCACGGGTACGCCGGCGAGTGCGGACAGGTTCTGTTTGATCTCCGGGGTGTGCCGGTGTGCGCCGGCGATGCCGTAGGCGCGGGCCGAGCCCATCACTTCGGAACCGAGCAGGTCGACTCTCGGGGACTTGCCTGCTCCGGAAGTGCCGGAGACCGCGACGATCTGGACCGTCGGCTCGACGATGCCTGCCGCGATGGCCGGGGCCAGCGCGAGTGTCGCGGACGTCGGATAGCAGCCGGGCACTGCAATGCGGGTGGCACCGGTGAGCTGCTCCCGCTTTCCGGCGAGTTCCGGGAGTCCGTAGGGCCACGTGCCTGCGTGATCGGTGCCGTACCAGCGCTGCCAGTCGTCCGCGTTCTCGAGCCGGAAGTCTGCGCCGCAGTCGATCACGACGGTGGTGTCGGGGAGTTTCTCGGCGAGCGCGGCGGAGTGGCCGTGCGGCAGGCCGAGGAAGACGACGTCATGACCGGAGAGGGAGTCGAGGTCCGTCGGTGCGAGCACACGCTCCGAGAGCGGGTGCAGGTGCGGATGGAACTCGCGAAGGGCAGCGCCGGCGTTGCCGCCTGCGGTGAGTGCGCCGATGACGAGGGAGCCGTCCAGGTAGGCGGGGTGTGTGAGGAGCAGACGCAGGACCTCGCCGCCCGCGTAGCCGCTGGCGCCCGCGACCGCGACCCGGAGTGGCGACTGCGGTGTCGCTGTGAATGCCGGTGAATTACCCATGCGATTGATTATGCACCGTCGTGCAAATTATTTCATCACCGGGTGCTCCCGGCATCAGGTGCTCTTCATCGACCGCCGGATCTCGTCGAGTTTGTCGACAGCAGCCTTCTTGCGATCCTCGTACTGCTCGTCGAGTGTTCTACCGGCCGCGCTCTCGTGTGCCAGTTCCTCCATGCCGATCGCCACTCCTGATCGACGCTCGATCTTGTCCCGCACCGAGTCGAAGGTGGGCACCCCACCCTCGGTGTACCCGGTGATCTCCTCGATGGTGGGTGCCCGCGTCCCGGCCGGTGTGATATCGGGGTCAGGCGACGGCTCCGGTTCGACCGGAGGGACGTCGGGTATCGAGGGGCCGGGCGGCACGTCGGGGACCGACGGCGTATCCGGTCCGGCCGGTGTCACGTCCGGTACGGGTTCCTCGGGGTTGTCAGGATCCGGTATGCGTTCGGGGGAAGCTTCATTCGTGCTCATTGGTCCAGGTTACGTCGCACGCCGGTCGGCTGCCGCCTGTCAGTGCCTCAGTTCCGCACCCACCGCAGCGGATGCGGCGGCGACGGCCGCGTCTCGAGCAGCGCTCGCGTCGTCCTCGGTGAGGGTGCGATCGTATGCACGGAACCGCAGCGCGAACGCGAGCGACTTGCGGCCGTCGCCGACCTGGGAACCCGTGAACACATCGAACAGACGGATATCCTCGAGCAACTCGCCGCCACCGCTGCGCAGGGCCGCTTCCACCTGTGCGGCAGGAATTTCGTCGGACACCACCACCGCGACATCCTGCAGTACCGCCGGGAATGGCGACACCACCGGTGCGGGCAATGCCTCCACGATCGGCAACGCATCGAGGTTCACCTCGAAGGCGCAGGTCCGCGCGGGCAGTCCGGCGCGTTCGAGGACGGCGGGGTGGAGCTCACCGGCATGTCCGACGACGACACCGTCGACGAGCAGCTCGGCGCAACGTCCCGGGTGCCACGGTAGGTACTGTGCCGCGCGGCGCTCGAGTTGCACACCCGCGGCTCGTGCGACGGTGTCGGCCGCGGCGAATGCGTCCGCTGCTTCGGCTGCACGACCCGTCCCCCAGGGACCGGCGGGTTCCCGCAGGCCCGACAGGACGCCGCCGATGTGCACGGGTTGCGCAGGCAGCGACCGTTCGAGCAAAGCGATCTCGTCCTCGGTGGGACGTCGGTCGACAGACAGTGCCGCGACCGCGGTGGTGTCGGGTCCGGGATGGACGACCTGCGCCATCGAGAAGAGCGCGATGTCTCGATGGCCGCGCGACACGTTGCGGGAGAGTACTTCGAGCAGTCCCGGCAGCAGTGTCGTGGCCAGCTCCGGCCGATCGGACTCGAGCGGGTTGAGGACCTTGGTGGTGGTGCGGCGCGGGTCGTCGGCGTCGAGCGCCCACGTATCGAACACGCCGGCAGGAAGGAACACCGGGGCGAGAACCTCGACGTAGCCGTCGGAGGCGAGCGCACGGCCCACCGAGCGACGGCGACGCTGGCTCGGGGTCAGTCCGCGTCCGGCGGGTGCGGCCGGGACGATCGACGGGATCTGCTCGAGCCCCTCGAGACGCAGGACCTCTTCGACGAGATCCGCGGGCTGACGCAGATCCGGACGCCACGACGGAGGCGTGACGACGAGTTGACCGTGCCCGTCGTCGCCGACACCGACCTCGACAGCACATCCGATCTGCGTCAGGCGTCGCGCGGCCGTGCCGTTCGCATAGCTCACGCCTGCGATGCGGTCGGGCAGGTCGATGTCCATATGGATAGAGGCGGTCTCGGTGTGCACCGCAAGGTCGGTCAGGGTCGGCTCGACGCGACCGCCGGCGATCTCCACGAGCAGCGACGCTGCACGGTCGAGCGCCGCGAGCGCAACTTCGGGATCGACGGTGCGCTCGAAGCGCTTACCGGCCTCGCTGCTGAGCTTGTGCCGCCGGTTCCCGCGGAATACCGCGAGCGGATCCCAGGTGGCGGCCTCGAGGAGGATGTCGGTGGTGCCGTCGCCGACCTCGGTGGTGGCGCCGCCCATGATTCCGGCGAGAGAGATGACACCGCTGTCGTCGGTGATGACGACGTCCTCGGGATCGAGGGCGCGCTCCACGCCGTCGAGCGTGGTGAGCTTCTCCCCCGCTGCGGCGCGACGGATGACGAGCTCACCCTGCAGGGTGGCAGCGTCGAACGCGTGCAGGGGCTGGCCCAGTTCGAGCATCACGAAGTTGGTCACGTCGACGGCCGGCGAGATCGGACGGACTCCAGCGGTGTGCAGGCGACGCTGCATCCACCATGGAGTGACCGCCGCCGGATCGATGCCCGTGACCTTGCGCGCCGCGAACCGGGTGGCACCGGCTTCCGGCTCGAGACGGATCGGGTAGCTCTCCCCACCCTCGGACGGCAGCGACGGGACCTGTGCCGGGTCGATGAACTCGAGGTCGAAACCGCACGCGAGTTCACGGGTCAGGCCGCGTAGCGAGAAGCAGTAACCGCGGTCGGGGGTGATGTTGAGTTCGATGACGGTGTCGCCGAGTCCGAGCAGATCGTTCGCGTCGTCGCCGGGCTCAGCGGAACCGGGTTCGAGGACGAGGATGCCGGAATGGTCCTTGCCGATACCGAGTTCGGAGACCGAGCAGATCATGCCGTCGGAGACCTGCCCGTACGTCTTACGTGACGCGATGGCGAAGCCGCCGGGCAGCACTGCACCGGGTAGCGCCGCCACGATGAGGTCGCCTTCGTCGAAGTTACGAGCGCCGCACACGATGCCGCGGGGGGCGTCCTCACCGACCTCGACCTGGCAGAACCGGATCGGCTTCTTGAAGCCCTCGAGTTCGGTGATCTCCGCGACACGGCCGACGACGAGGTTGTCGACGCGGTCGAGAGTCTCGATGTCCTCGACCTCGAGACCGACCCTGACGAAGCCCGCGTCGAGTTCCTCCGGGGTGACGTTCCACTCGGGTGTGGCGCGCTGCAGGATCTCCGCCAGCCAGGATTGCGCTACTCGCACTTGAGCTCAGCTTTCTCGTTCGATGTCGGTCTCGGGTCGGAGCGTCGGCCCCGGATCCCGTCGGTCAACGGATGAGGGCGTCAGCCCTGTACCCCGAAGGGCACGGATCAGGGCGTCAGCCCTGTACCCCGAAGGGCAGGGTGAAGCGGATGTCGCCTTCGACGATGTCGCGCATGTCGGAGATGCCGTTGCGGAACTGGAGGGTGCGCTCGAGGCCCATGCCGAACGCGAAACCGCCGTACACGTCGGGGTCGATGCCGCTCGCGCGGAGCACGTCGGGGTTGACCATGCCGCAGCCGCCCCACTCGACCCAGCCTGCGCCGCCCTTCTTGTTCGGGAACCACACGTCGACCTCGGCGGAAGGCTCGGTGAACGGGAAGTAGTTCGGCCGCATCCGGGTGGTGGTCTCGGGGCCGAACAGTGCGCGGGCGAACGCGTCGAGCGTGCCCTTCAAGTGCGCCATGGTCAGGCCCTTGTCGACCGCGAGGCCCTCGATCTGCGAGAACACCGGGGTGTGCGTGGCGTCGAGTTCGTCGGTGCGGAAGGTGCGGCCGGGGCACACCACGTAGATCGGAATGTCGCGGCTGAGCATCGTGCGGACCTGCACCGGGGAGGTGTGGGTACGCAGCACCTGCCGGGAGCCCTCGGGCGCGATGTGGAAGGTGTCCTGCATCGTGCGGGCCGGGTGATCGGGCAGGAAATTCAAGGCGTCGAAGTTGTAGTGCTCGGTCTCGACTTCGGGCCCCTCCGCGATCTCCCAGCCCATCGCGACGAACACGTCGGAGACCTGCTCGGAAATGATGGTGATGGGGTGGCGCGCGCCGAGCGCGCGGCGGGTCGCGGGGAGGGTCACGTCGATCGACTCTGCGACGAGGACCGCGGCGTCGCGCTGCGCCTGTAGTTCTTCACGGCGTGCATCGAACGCGGCCTGCACGGCAGTGCGGTGTGCGTTGACACGCTTGCCCGCGTCGGCGCGTTCGGGTCCGGGCAGGGAGCCCAGGGCACGCTTCGCGAGCGAGATCGGCGCCTTGTCTCCGAGATGAGCGATCTTCGCCTGGGCGAGTTCGTCGAGGTCGGCGGCCGCGCCGAACCCTTCGACAGCTGCTTTCTCTGCCGTAGCGAGGGCGTCCTCGGTCAGCGCTCGGGGATCGACTGCCGGCGGAGTGCCGTCCTCTTTCTTGGCCACGACCGGTGCAACTCCTTCTTCGGGCGAACGGTTCTTCGTCGGTGGGTGAAGCCGATGCAGCGAAGCCGCACCATGGAAATCCTAGGTTAAGCGCGTAGCCGACCGATGCTGCACCCGGGCACTCGCGTACATGCAGATGGCGGCGGCGGTCGCAAGGTTGAGGGATTCGGCACGACCGCGGATGGGGATACGCACCCGATGATCGGCACGGGCGGCTACCTCGGCGGGCAGTCCGTGGGCCTCGCTGCCGAACAGCCAGGCGATGGGTGCGGCAAGCAGTTCGTCTGCGTCGTCGAGGTCGACCTCGCCGTCGGCGGCGGTCGCGAGGATGGTGACGCCGGCGGCGGTCACGGCATCGAGCACGCGGGTGGTGTCGCGTTCGCGCACGAGCGGAAGGTGGAACACGCTTCCGGCGGAGGAGCGCACACACTTGCCGTTGTGGGGGTCGACGCTGTCGCCCGCGAGGATCACCGCGTCGGCGCCGACGGCGTCGGCGACGCGGATGAGGGTGCCTGCGTTGCCTGGTTCCCCCATCTCGACCGGGATCGCGAGCAACCGCGACCTGGATTCGAGTGCGGAGTCGAGGGTCACGTCGAGGGTGTCGCACACGGCGACCAGACCGGGCGGGGTGACGGTGTCGGACAACCGCTCCGCAGCGCGGTCGGTGACGATACCGACGCGAATGCCGCGGCCCTGCGCGGTGGTGACGAGGTCCCGGTATCGCTCGGCGGCGTCCGCGGTGACGAACACGTCGTGAACGACCCCGGTCGCGAGTGCCTCGGTGACCGAGTTCTCACCTTCGGCGAGGAAACGTCCGGTTTTGCGCCGCTCGGAGGCGCGAAGCAGTTTGACAGCAGAAACGACCCGTGGGGTGCGCTCGGTGAGCGGGTCCACGGGCCGTTCCTGTGCTGGATTCTCGTTCAGCGTCGCGCTCAGGCAGCCGGAGCGTTGACGTCGGCCGGAAGAGCAGCCTTCGCGACGGCCACCAGGCCGGCGAATGCCTCGGCGTCGACAACGGCGATCTCCGCAAGGTTCTTACGGTCGACCTCGACACCCGCGGCCTTGAGGCCCTGGATGAACCGGTTGTAGGTGATGTCGTTCGCGCGAGCCGCAGCGTTGATGCGGGTGATCCAGAGCTTGCGGAAGTCGCCCTTGCGTGCGCGGCGGTCGCGGTAGGCGTAGGTCAGCGAGTGAAGCTGCTGTTCCTTGGCCTTGCGGTACAGGCGCGAACGCTGCCCGCGGTAGCCCTTGGAGGCCTCGAGAATCGAACGGCGCTTCTTCTGGGCGTTGACAGCCCTCTTCACGCGTGCCACTGATATGTCCTGTCAGTTTCGGGGGGCAGGTACTCGCCCCCGGGATGATCGGTCGGGAAGGCTCAGATGTCGAGCAGGCGCTTGATGCGCGGCACGTCGGCGGCGGCGACGACGGCGACGCCGTCGAGGCGACGCGTCACGCGCGAGGACTTGTGCTCGAGCAGGTGGCGGCGACCGGCCTTCTGGCGCAGGATCTTTCCGCTACCGGACACCTTGAATCGCTTCGCGGTGCCGCTGTGGGTCTTCGACTTGGGCATGGAGTCCTCAGTTCTTGTCGTGGATACATCGGTGCTCGCGCGCAGCACCGGATGTGCTGCCGGAGCGGCTAGTTGGTCTGTACCTCTCCCGACTGCTCCTGCTGCTCCGGCACAGCAGGAGCTGCGGGCGCAGCAGGAGCTGCGGGCGCAGCAGGTGCTGCGGAGTCGGCGGATGCTGCAGGTGCTGCGGAGGCAGGCCGAGAAGATTTCGCCGGAGCGGCGTGGGCAGCTTCCTGGGCCTTGGCGCGGGTCTTCGCACCCTTGTGCGGGGCCAGGACCATCGTCATGTTGCGGCCGTCCTGCTTCGCGGACGTCTCGATGAAACCCAGGTCGGCGACATCGGCGCCGAGACGCTGCAACAGACGGAATCCGAGTTCGGGTCGCGACTGCTCACGACCGCGGAACATGATGGTCACTTTGACCTTCGAGCCGGCTTCGAGGAAGCGAACGACGTTCTTCTTCTTGGTCTCGTAGTCGTGGGCGTCGATCTTGGGACGGAGCTTCTGCTCCTTGATCACGGTCAGCTGCTGGTTCTTGCGCGATTCGCGCGCCTTCTGCGCGGCTTCGTACTTGAACTTGCCGTAGTCCATGATCTTGCAGACCGGCGGGCGGGCGTCGGGGGCCACCTCGACCAGGTCGAGGTCGGCTTCGATGGCCAGGCGGAGTGCATCTTCGACACGCACGATTCCGACCTGTTCACCACCCGGTCCGACGAGCCGGACCTCGGGAACACGGATGCGTTCGTTGATGCGGGTCTCAGCGCTGATGGGGCCTCCTAGGTAGAAATGCGGTGTGGTCTCTCTGACCGCACCGCAGCAAGCGGGGCCCGGCGATTCCTCGACAAAAAACCCCGCTGCGGCGCTATGCACCTCGCGGGGTCCGTACCGACCGATCGACGCGCCGCGGTATCACCGCGACCACGTTCCACGCCCTCGAGGACGTGGACTCTCCGAGCGCCGGAGCGTTCGAAGGACCGGACCACTGCACCGTAGAATTGCGCGGCCAGAGGTGGGAGTCGGACTCCACTTGCTGCCCACGCGAGTATGCGCAGGCGGTCGTGACGATCAGTCTAGCAAAAGATGCATCTCGGCGCAGAATCGGACGCCGCAGCGCGTACCCGGGAAGTGAGCACTGTGCCGGTGGTGGGATCCTCGAGGCATGACCGACATCCCCGATCCCACCGACCACGCCGACCAGCCCGCGGACGTGCGCGACCTCGCCGACATCCCCGCGGTCGAGGTGATCAGCCGCGCTGCGGTGATGCTGATGAGTTCCGCTGCGGAGAAGCTGGGCCTCGCCGACGACCCCGACGCGAGCAACCGCCTCGACCTCGACGAGGCGCGCCGCGTGATCACCGCCCTCGCCGGGCTCGTCACCGCGTCGGTCGAGTACCTCGGCCCGCACGCCGGCCCGATCCGTGAGGGCCTGCAGGCACTGCAGAAGGCGTTCCGCGAAGCATCTTCGGTGCCCGATGCGCCCGGCCAGGGCCCCGGCGAGAAGTACACCGGTCCCGTCTACTGACGTTCGGCGAACGTTCGCCCCGTCCGCTCAGCCGGTCGCGGCCTTCTTCCGAGGCGCACGCTTGCGGGCGGGACGAGCGGCCTTCTTCTCGGGGACCGAGGTGGTGACGGCGAGAGATTCCGCCAGGAAACGGCCGGTGTAGCTGGCTTCGACCGTCGCGATGCTCTCGGGCGTACCTTCCGCGACGACGGTGCCGCCACCCGATCCACCTTCCGGCCCCATGTCGATGACCCAGTCCGACGTCTTGATCACATCGAGATTGTGTTCGATCACGATGACGGTATTGCCCTTGTCGACGAGCCCGTTGATGACGCCGAGTAGCTTCCGGATGTCGTCGAAGTGCAACCCGGTGGTCGGTTCGTCGAGGATGTAGGCGGTACGTCCGTTGGAGCGCTTCTGCAGTTCGGCGGCGAGCTTGACGCGCTGAGCCTCACCACCGGACAGCGTCGTCGCGGGCTGGCCCAGACGGACGTAACCGAGACCCACCTCGACGAGGGTCGCGAGGTACCTGTGGATCGAGGTGATCGGCTGGAAGAAGTCGGCGGCCTCCTCGATCGACATGTCGAGCACTTCGGCGATCGTCTTGCCCTTGTAGTGCACCTCGAGCGTCTCCCGGTTGTACCGCGCCCCGTGGCACACCTCGCACGGCACATACACGTCGGGCAGGAAGTTCATCTCGATCTTGAGGGTGCCGTCACCCGAACACGCCTCACAGCGGCCACCCTTGACATTGAAGGAGAATCGTCCCGGTTGGTAGCCGCGCACCTTCGCCTCGGTGGTGGCGGCGAAGAGGGTGCGGATCTTGTCGAACACGCCCGTGTAGGTCGCGGGGTTCGACCGCGGTGTCCGTCCGATCGGCGATTGGTCGACCTGCACGAGTTTGTCGAGCTGATCGAGACCGTTGACGCGGGTGTGCCGACCGGGAACCTGCCGCGCGCGATTGAGCTTGTTGGCCATCACGGTCGCGAGGATCTCGTTGACGAGCGTCGACTTTCCGGACCCCGACACACCGGTCACGCAGGTGAGCACTCCGAGCGGGAACGCGACGTCGATCTCGCGGAGATTGTTCTCGCGTGCACCGATCACCGTGATCTGACGTTTCGGGTCGACCGGCCGACGCACCAGCGGAATCGGGATCGATTCGCGGCCCGACAGGAACGCGCCGGTGATCGATCGGGGGTTGTCGAGGAGCCCCTTGTATGTGCCGCTGTGGACGACGTGTCCGCCGTGCTCGCCGGCGCGGGGGCCGATATCGACCACCCAGTCCGAGGCCCGGATGGTGTCTTCATCGTGTTCGACGACGATCAGAGTGTTCCCGAGATCGCGCAGCCGGGTGAGGGTGTCGATCAGCCGCCGGTTGTCGCGCTGATGCAGACCGATCGACGGCTCGTCGAGCACGTAGAGGACACCGACGAGACCGGAGCCGATCTGGGTGGCGAGCCGGATACGTTGGGCTTCACCACCGGACAGCGTGGCGGCGGCGCGAGCGAGGGACAGGTAGTCGAGACCCACGTCGAGCAGGAAGCCGAGCCGCGCCTGTACTTCCTTGAGCACCTGACCGGCGATTGCTGCTTCCCGCGGACCGAGGGTGAGACTGTTCAGGAAGTCGGCGCACTCGGCGATGGACAGCTCGCAGACCTCGGCGATCGACTTGGCACCGCGGTCTCCCGCGGTGATCGTGACCGCCAGGATCTCCGGGCGCAGTCGTGTGCCGTTGCACGTCGGGCACGCGATGTCGCGCATGTACCCGTCGTAGCGTTCCTTCATCTGCTCCGACTCGGTCTGTTCCATGCGGCGATGCAGGAACGGCATGACGCCCTCGAACTCCGCGTAGTACGAGCGGACACGGCCGTAGCGGTTCTTGTAGCGGACGTGCACCTGCTCGGTGCTGCCTTCGAGCACGGCCTTACGGACCTTGGCGGGCAGCTTCTTCCACGGGGTGTCGATGTCGAAGCCCATGACGTCGGCCAACCCGGTGAGCAGCCGGGTGAAGTATTCGGCACTCTGCCCCATCGACCACGGCGCGATCGCGCCGTCGGCGAGGCTGCGGTCGGGGTCGGGTACCACCAGTTCGGTGTCGACCTCTTTGCGCACACCGAGGCCGGCGCAATCGGGGCACGCGCCGTACGGGGAGTTGAACGAGAACGAGCGCGGCTCGAGGTCGTCGATCGCGAGGGGATGGCCGTTCGGGCAGGCCAAGGTTTCGGAGAAGCGGCGTTCACGATCCGGGGCGTCCTCGTCGCGGTCGACGAAATCCAGAACGACGATGCCTTCGGCGAGGCGCAACGCGGTCTCGACGGAATCGGTGAGGCGCTGTTTCGCGGTAGGTTTCACGGCGAGGCGGTCGATGACGACCTCGATGTCGTGCTTCTCCTGCTTCTTGAGCTTCGGGGGCTCGGACAGCGGGTAGACCACCCCGTCGACCCGGATGCGGGAGTATCCCTGCACCGTGAGGTGTTCGAAGAGGTCGACGAACTCGCCTTTTCTGGTGCGCACCACGGGCGCGAGGATTTGGAAGCGGAGTCCCTCTTCCATCTCGAGGACCTGATCGACGATCTGCTGCGGTGACTGGCGTGCGATCTTCTCGCCGCACACCGGGCAGTGCGGCGCACCAGCGCGCGCATAGAGCAGTCGGAGGTAGTCGTAGACCTCGGTGATGGTGCCGACGGTCGAGCGCGGGTTGCGGTTGGTCGACTTCTGGTCGATGGACACCGCAGGCGAGAGACCTTCGATGAAGTCGACGTCGGGCTTGTCCATCTGACCGAGGAACTGCCGCGCATACGCCGAGAGAGACTCGACGTAGCGGCGCTGGCCCTCGGCGAAGATCGTGTCGAACGCGAGACTCGACTTGCCGGACCCGGAGAGGCCGGTGAACACGATCAGACTGTCGCGCGGCAAATCCAGGTCGACACCACGCAGATTGTGCTCGCGCGCCCCTCGTACGATCAGGCGATCCGCCACACCAGTTCCTTCCTCGTCGACAAGGCCGCATTCGGGCCCTGGCCCATCGTAGGCGCGCACTCCGACAGGTTCTGGTCCACGACCGCTCCACCTCGAACGATGCGGCCCGGAGGTAGCCTCCATCACTATGACGAAGCAGCCACTCATCATCGACGACCATTACACCGGCGAGGTCTCCCCCGGTGGCCCCGCGCAGCGCCGCACGATCCCCGGCGCGACCATCGTCAAGCTCTCGGTGGGGCAGATGGACAACAACACCTATCTCATCACCGACTCGGAAACCGGCAAGTCGCTGTTCATCGACGCTGCCAACGAGCCGGATCTGCTCGTGTCCTACCTCGCCGAGCATGCACCGAATCTCGAACTCATCCTCACTACGCATCAGCACTGGGACCACTGGCAGGGGCTCGAGCAGGTCGCTGCCGCGACCGGGGTGCCGACCGCCGCGCATCCACTCGACGCCGAGCCGTTGCCCGTGACTCCGGAACGTCTCCTCGAGGAAGGCGACACGGTTCGCATCGGCGATCTGAGTCTCGAAGTGCTTCACCTGGCCGGACACACCCCCGGTTCGATCGCGCTCGTGCTCGAGGAGGCCGGCACCGGACGTCACCATGTCTTCACCGGCGACTGCCTCTTTCCCGGCGGAATCGGAAAGACTGCGGACAACGAGAAGTTCGCCTCGCTGCTCGACGACGTCGAGACGAAACTCTTCGGCCGGTTCGGCGATGACACCGTCGTCTACCCCGGTCACGGCAAGGACACCACACTCGGGGCCGAGCGTCCTCATCTTCAGGAGTGGCGCGAGCGAGGCTGGTGACGAAGAAGCGCTCCACCTTGCCGAGGCGACACGTGGTTCACGGGCAGATCGTGCCCCCATAGTTCTGCATATTCAGCCGTTCCGTCACGTTCGAATTCAGCCGTGGACCGATTCATCGGGGTGGGCGATTTCGGCATACTTCCGGACACAGCCGGGTACACGTGGCAGGGTCCGAATTCACAGCGACTGCGGAGAAAGAGGCTGACATGATCGTCCGAAGGCTTGCGCGCCCGATGCTCGCGTCCATTTTCATTGCAGGAGGCATCGATTCCCTGCGCAACCCCTCCCCCAAGGCCGCTGCGGCCCAGCCGGGGCTGGATCAGATGATCGGCGCCGCGCCGAATTCCGTCACCGATCGCCTGCCGAGCAACCCGGAAACCCTGGTGCAGATCAACGCCGCGGTGCAGATCGGCGCGGGCGCGCTGTTCGCCATCGGCAAATGGCCGCGCATCTCGGCGCTCGCACTCGCCGGCACCGTCGTACCCACCACTGTGGCCGGCCATGATTTCTGGAACTACGACGACCCCGACGCGCGTGCCCAGCATCGCACCCAGTTCCTCAAGAATGTCGGTCTGCTCGGTGGGTTGCTGCTTGCATCCGTCGACACCGAAGGCAAGCCGTCGCTCGGGTGGCGAGGCCGCCGCGCCGCACACCAGGCACAGGAAGCGGTCGCGGCAGCCCTGCCCGGATCCTCGTCGGATCACGCGGCAGGCGACGCCATCCACACCGTGTCCGAGCGAGTGAAGTCGCTCACCGACGAGGCCGGCCACCAAGGAAGCGTCCTTCTCGACAAGGCCAAGGAACGCGCACCGGAACTCGCCGAGGTCGCCCGCGACCGCGGTACGGAAATTCTCGGGGTCGCTCGTGAGCGCGGGCCAGAACTCGCCGAGCGCGCACGCGACCGCGGTACCGAACTCTTCGACGCAGCCAAGGAACATGCCCCTGAACTCACCGACACGGCGAAGGAACGCAGCAGCGAACTCCTCGAACGTGCACGCAACCGCGCCCCCGAATACGCCGAGGTCGCCCGTCGGCGCGGGTCACAGTGGTGGGAGACGACCCGCGATCGAGGCACCGAGCTTGCGCATCTGGCGGAGGAACGGTCCTCGGAACTGAATGCGAAGGCGCTCGAGAACGCGCAGCACGCACGGAAGCGCGCCGAGAAGGCTCGGACGAAGGCGGAGAAGGCCCGGGCGAAAGCCGAGAAGGCGCTCGAGAAGAAGCTCGGGTAGCGGTCCCGAGCCCATCGGGAGGTCCGCGGGCGCGTCGTGATTTCTGCACAGCGGCCCCGGCCGCACTAGACTCCTTGGACACTTTCCTCGACGTGCCTGCGCGTTCGAATCGTTTCAACCCGAGGAGTTCATGTGCCGGATGATGGCGCGCCCCATCCCGACCTCGAGCACGAGCAGCGGTACCTGTCGACGCTGTATACGCACCTCGACGAATTGCGCGAGTACACCCAGACCCGATTGAAGCGGGTCCTGCTGGAGACCGGCGGCACACCCCAGGCACGCAGTGAGCGCGAATCGTTCACTCAGATGTACACCGAAGACCTCGCCAAGTACGACGCGGCCGAACACGGATTGTGCTTCGGCCGCGTCGACGTCCGTGAATCCGAACACAGCGACAGCCCGGACACCGCCGGCAGGAACACCGCCGGCAGCGACACCGAGGCCCGGTACATCGGGCGCATCGGCATCCTCGACGAGGACAACGACTACGAATCGCTGTTGCTCGACTGGCGCGCTCCCCTGGCCCGGCCGTTCTATCTGGCCACGCCCGCAGCACCCGAAGGGGTGATTCTGCGACGGCACATTCGCAGCAGGAACCGCACCGTGACGGCCCTCAACGACGAGTACCTCGACCTCGACGCAGCACGCGAGCACGCGAACGTCGGCGCTGCAGGGGGCGTCGCCGGGGAGTCCGCCCTCCTGGACGCGCTCAATGCAGCCCGCACCGGGCAGATGCACGACATCGTCGCCACGATCCAGTCGGAACAGGACGCCATCATCCGCTCCGAGCACAAGAGCGTCCTGGTGGTGCAGGGCGGACCGGGCACGGGCAAGACCGCGGTCGCCCTGCACCGCGCCGCGTACCTGCTCTACACCTATCGCAAGCAGCTGGCGAAGAGCGGTGTGCTCATCGTCGGACCCAATTCGACATTTCTCGATTACATCGGCCAGGTGTTGCCGTCGCTGGGCGAAACGGGTGTGCTGCTTTCCACGGTCGGCGACCTCTACCCCGGAGTGAAGGCCACTCTCGACGACAATGTCGAGGCCGGCGAGATCAAGGGGTCCCTCGACATGGTGGACACCCTGAAGAAGGCGGTGCGCGACCGGCAGGAAGTGCCGTCGAAGCCGGTTCCACTCACGTTCGACACGTACCGGCTCACCCTGGACCGCAAGGTGGTCACACGCGCCCGAGGCCGCGCGCGCTCCTCACGCCGTCCCCACAATCTGGCACGGCCGATCTTCGTGTCCGGCGTCATCGAAGCTCTCGCGGATCAGATGGCGGAGCTCATCGGAGCGGATCTCGTCAATGGCGGAAATCTCCTGAGCCGCGACGACATCGACGACATCCGTTCGGAAATGCGGGCGGACTCCGACATCGTTGCCGCCATCGATGCCCTGTGGCCCCAGCTGTCACCGCAGCGAGTTCTGTCGGATCTACTGGCCTCGAAGACTCGACTGTCCACGGCTGCACCGCACCTCTCCGACAGCGGGATCGACGCGCTGCATCGGCCCGGCCCGCCCGTAGGGTTCAGTGCCGCGGACGCACCGCTGCTCGACGAACTCGCCGAACTGCTGGGCATCGACGATGCGGCAGAACGTGAGGGGGCCGCCAAGCGGTGGCGCAAGCAGATCGCCGACGCGCAGGGCGCGCTGGACATCCTCACCGGTTCGGCGCCGCAGGATCTCGAAGACGAGCTCGATCCCGAGTTGCTGATGGCATACGACCTGATCGATGCCTCCCAACTCGCCGAGCGTCAGGATCTGAAGCAGCACCGGACCACTGCCGAGCGCGCGGCAGGTGACCGCACCTGGACGTACGGACACATGATCGTCGATGAAGCGCAGGAGCTCTCCGACATGGCGTGGCGCATGTTGATGCGCCGGATCCCGAACCGCTGGATGACTCTCGTGGGAGACACCGCGCAGACGGGCGACCCGGCCGGAACATCGTCGTGGCAACGGGTTCTCGAACCGTATGTGAAAAATCGGTGGCGCAGGGCGGAGCTGACGGTCAACTATCGGACGCCCGCCGAGATCATGCGAATAGCACACGACGTGCTCGCCGAGATCGATCCCGAACAGGTGCCGCCCCGCTCTGTGCGCGACTCCGGTTTCGTGCCGTGGGCACGACACGTCCGCCAGGACCAACTCGTCGACGCAGTCCGCGAGATCATCGACGCCGAGGACGGCCCCGGACTCACCGCGGTGATCGTCCCGCCGCGCCTGGTGCAGGAGTGGGCGCACCTGGCGTCGGCGTCGGTGCGAGTGGCGACCGTCAAGGACGTGAAGGGACTCGAGTTCGATTCGGTGGTGCTCGTCGAACCGGAGGAGATCCGGGAGGCGTCGCCGCGCGGACTCAACGACCTGTATGTGGCATTGACGCGCGCGACGCAGCGCCTCGGTATTGTCCACACCGCGCCGCTTCCGCACGTGCTCGAGGGTCTTGCGGCCCCTGCACCGTGCTGACGCTCGGGTCGATGCTGCACCGACGTGGCGGCCGGCGGGTCGCACGCACAGTGGTGCTGCTCGGCGCCGTCTCCACGGCGGTGTCGTGTGCCACCAGCACCACCACCGTAGAGCAGACGATGGTCGCCGCCGCGGCTGCCACGACGGCTCCGCAGCCGGACCGGGAGGCGCCGGTGCTCGATGCTCACGCCCTGCGGTTCAAGAATGCCTTGGCCGACTCGGGGCTGGCGGCAGGTGTGCCGGACGCAACGCTGCTCGCGGTCGCACGGGGTCTGTGCAGCCGGCTGGCGGCCGGTGTTCCGGAGGAGCAGATCGCCGAAGTGGTCCGGCCGATCGCGGCGTACGCCGCGACGGTCTCGGATACGACGATGCCGGGCGACGAAGCCGCCCGGCATTTCCTCGTGATCGCGCGCGAGAACTTCTGCTGAATCAGCGCACCGTGTGCACGATCAGCACATCGGAGGTCGACTTGCGGGCCACATCCGACGGAACCGACCCGAGGAGCCGGCCGGTCAAGGTGTTGAGTCCGCGATTGCCGATCACCACGAGGTCTGCGTCGACCTCGTCGATGAGGGTCAGCAGGGAATCGACGGGCGCACCCACGATGGGGCGTTCGACGATGTCCTTCGCGCCGGCCACAGTCGCTTTCTCCCGTGCGGTGCGGAGGATGTCGTAGGTCGGTGCGGAACCTGTGATCTGGTACGCCTCGTCGCGGAGGACGTCGGCCGCCTGGGCGGTGTCGCGGGCGTCTGCAGGGTAGTACGCGCAGGCGATCACCAGTTTGGCGCCGGCGTCCGCAGCGAGGGCCGCAGCCTTCTCCACGGCACGGTACGACGACTCGGAGCCGTCGGTGCCGACGACAATGGTCCGGTAAGCGGTCATTCAGTCCTCCATCGATGATGTGTCGGCGCGGTGGCCGATCGGTGGCGACGGATCGAAGCAGGCGATCCCCCACACCTGATGCTGGCAAAGACACTAGCGGTCACGGCGGTACAGGTGGGACGTTTGGGGCACAGACCTCATCGGCCGCCACAGTGTGTGTTACTTCGCGTCACCGAAACGCGGTCCGAACATCCCACCGGGGAGAGGTCCGCCGTCGGCAATCGTGTCGCGCCACGGCACCGCGAGGTCGAGCAACCGCTCGATCGCCTCCTCCCCTGCTGCCGCCCACGGCTCCACCGCGAGGTCGTCGGTGAGATCCTCGACCAGTTCGCGCACTTCGAATCCGTCGCCCGTCAGTTCGCCGGCGCGGTCGATCAGCCCTCGCCCGCGGAGTGAAGCCTCGGCCTCGTCCCATTCACCGTCGGTCCAGCCCCTGCTCGCCTTGGCGAATTCTGCGCTGAACCCGATCCCGCTGGCGGTGTGCGTGATGAGCGCGTCGAGTCCGGTGAGCCCAGCGCCGTGCAGCGCTGCGACGTGGCCGTCACCGCGGTATTCGCGAAGAAGCGTCAGTGCATGCCAGAAAATGAGGTGCGGCGCCTCCGGCCAGGGCTGATCCGCGTATCCGGCGTAGAGGGACCTGCCGTCGACGCCGGGCACAGACCGTGCGATCGACGCGGCGAGTTCCGCGGCCTCGACCATGTCCGGTGAAGTCGTGACATCCGCTCCGAGCCACCGTGTCATCGCCGCGTCCACGCCCCGCACACGTGCCGCGTACACCTGCGACGGCGTGGCGATCTGCCATGCGGCGGGCAACGCAGACTCGATCAGACGTGGTGCAAAGTTGTAGAACGTTGCGGTCGCCACGCTCGGACCCACCGCGCCCATCGGCGCAACCCGCGACGCGACGTATTTCATCGCAGTGCCTTCCAGACCGACCGCTCCCAGTTCGGAATGCACTTCGGGAGCGAAATACGTGAAGGAATGAAGGAGCTCGAGAGCGCGGGCGGCCCGACCGGCGGCAGCGGAATCCATGTCCTGGGACATTACGGCACGTGACGGCGACCTCACGGCACCCGCCTACGGCACGACGGCATCGACTCGATGGCGAGAGCGAACTACTGGAGTCCGGCCGCATCCATTCCGCGGAGTTCCTTCTTGAGGTCCGAGATCTCGTCGCGCAGACGTCCGGCGAGTTCGAACTGCAGGTCGCGGGCCGCCTGCATCATCTGGTCGGTGAGTTGTTGTACGAGGTCGGCGAGTTCGGCGCGGGGCATCGACTTCGTGTCGCGTCCCTCGACGACACCGGAACTGCCGACTCGGCCCGATTCGCCCTGGGCTCGGCGCCCACGGCTCGCGTTACGTCCCGAACCACCGACCTCGATCTTCTCGGAGTCCTCGGCTTCCTCGTAGACCTGGTCGAGGATGTCGGCGATCTTCTTGCGCAACGGCTGTGGGTCGATCCCGCGCTCGACGTTGTATGCGATCTGCTTCTCGCGGCGCCGCTCGGTTTCCTCGATGGCGCGTGCCATCGAGTCGGTGATCTTGTCGGCGTACATGTGGACTTCGCCGGAGACGTTGCGGGCCGCGCGACCGATCGTCTGGATCAGCGACCTGGTCGAGCGCAGGAACCCTTCCTTGTCTGCGTCGAGGATCGCCACGAGCGATACCTCGGGAAGGTCGAGACCCTCACGAAGGAGATTGATACCGACGAGGACGTCGTACTCCCCGAGACGGAGCTGACGCAGCAGTTCGACGCGGCGCAATGTGTCGATGTCCGAGTGCAGATACCTCACCCGCACCCCGAGTTCGAGAAGATAGTCGGTGAGGTCCTCGGACATCTTCTTCGTCAGGGTGGTCACCAGAACACGTTCGTCGCGATCGACGCGCCCACGGATCTCGTGCAGGAGATCGTCGATCTGCCCCTTGGTGGGTTTGACGACAACCTTCGGGTCGACGAGTCCGGTGGGCCGGATGACCTGTTCGACGAACTCACCGCCGGCCTGCCCGAGTTCGTAATCGCCGGGAGTGGCCGACAGGTAGACGGTCTGGCCGATCCGGTCGGAGAATTCCTCCCAGGTCAAGGGACGATTGTCGACGGCCGACGGAAGCCGGAAACCGAATTCGACGAGATTCCGTTTGCGCGACATGTCGCCTTCGTACATCGCGCCGATCTGCGGCACCGTCACGTGTGACTCGTCGATCACGAGCAGGAAGTCTTCCGGGAAGTAGTCGATGAGGGTGGCGGGCGCCGATCCGGCCACGCGACCGTCGATGTGTCGCGAGTAGTTCTCGATGCCCGAGCAGAAACCGACCTGGCGGATCATTTCGAGGTCGTATTGGGTGCGCATACGAAGACGCTGCGCTTCGAGCAGCTTGCCGCGGTTCTCGAGATCGGCGAGGCGTTCCTCGAGTTCCGATTCGATCGAGTGCACGGCGCGTTCCATGCGTTCGGGGCCGGCCACGTAGTGGGTTGCGGGGAAGATCCGCAGCGAGTCGACCTTGCGGATCACGTCGCCGGTGAGGGGATGGAGATAGTAGAGGGCGTCGATCTCATCACCGAAGAACTCGATACGCACGGCGAGTTCCTCGTACGCGGGGATGATGTCGACGGTATCTCCCTTGACGCGGAAGGAACCGCGCGTGAACGCCATGTCGTTGCGGGTGTACTGCACGTCGACCAGTAGACGCAGAAGAGCGTCGCGCGGCACTTCGACGCCGACCTCGAGCTGCACCGAACGGTCGAGATAGGACTGCGGCGTGCCGAGACCGTAGATGCACGAGACCGATGCGACGACCACGACATCGCGCCGCGAGAGCAACGCCGACGTGGCGGAGTGCCGCAGCCGTTCGACATCGTCGTTGATGGACGAGTCCTTCTCGATGTAGGTGTCGGTCTGCGCGATGTACGCCTCGGGTTGGTAGTAGTCGTAGTAGGAGACGAAGTACTCGACCGCGTTGTGGGGAAGCATCTCGCGCAGCTCGTTGGCGAGCTGCGCGGCCAGGGTCTTGTTGGGTGCCATCACCAAGGTGGGACGCTGCACCCGCTCGATCAGCCACGCAGTGGTCGCGGACTTACCGGTGCCGGTGGCGCCGAGCAGCACGACGTCGCGCTCCCCCGCCTCCAATCGACGTTGGAGTGCGTCGATGGCGGCGGGTTGATCGCCCGCGGGTTCGTACTCACTGACGACCTCGAAGCGTGAGTCGGCCCGCTCGATCTCACCGACCGGCCGGAACTCGGAGTGGGCAACAACCGGATGCTCGCTTGCGAACGCCATGGGATCCAGGGTAAGCGGTGCCACCGACATCTCGGCCGCGCCCGCGATGACCGGTCGCGGTAGCGTGCCGTTCATGCCGCACCGTCTTCATCCGATCAAGGTGGAACGATTCGACGTGACCGCCGGAACCAACACCGACCCGAAGGGCGTCGTGCGGCCGGTCGAGACCTTCCGGATGTTCCCGTGGGGCCTGTACATGGGTCGATCCGCGGATCACCCGCATTTCGACTACCTCGAATCGTGGTTGCTGCCGTCGCTGCATCTGCGTGCGTCGATCTTCCACTTCCGCCCGGGGCACGAGCGCGATCAGGACCGGTACGTCGACGTCGGCGTCTTCTGGCGCGACGGCGACGTGTGGCATTCGCGCGACCACTATCTCGATCTGGTGGTCTCCACGGGCCGCGGTACCCGGGTCGAGGACATCGACGAGTTGTTCGCGGCCGTGGCGGCAGGCGTGCTCGACACCGACGATGCCGAGCGAGCCGTGTCGACCGCGCTCACGGCGGTCGACGGAATCGCCTCTCACGGTCACGACCTCGACACCTGGCTCGCATCCGAGGGTTACCCCGTCGAATGGCGCTGAGAATACCTCCGCGAGGATCATCGCGACTCACCGGAATTCCACTCTGCGATATCGCATGAACCACATCGAATAACCGCTGGATATCGCGGATTTCGCGCCGGTAGGTGGTACCCGAGGAAATACTCGTACCCTCGGCATGTTAGTGTTTCGCGGTCGATGAGAATTTGTATTACACATGCAAAAATCTCCGGACGAGCGGCCTGGGACATTGCGAATCGGCAGGAATGAGGAAATCCCTCACTGCCGACAGGTCCGGCGCGCCCGAACATTTTCGTGAACGCGCAGCAACGCCGCTGCGCCCCGTCGACGCACACCCAGAACTGGGCGTTGACCAGCCGGATACGTAGACCCACGTGTCCTGAACGACCCGCTGCCTCACCGCAGTTCGGGTCGCCCGGGCATACCCCCGCCCGCCCAACGGTGGATACAGCCGAAACCGAATTCGAGTCGAGCTGTGCCCGTCGCCGGGAACCACGCGAATACGAAGGAGGTTGCATTGGACAGCACCGAGCTCGTTCAACTCGGCGCAGTGACAGTTGTTCTGTTGCTGGCTTTATTCTATGGTGGAACATTTCTCATTTCAGCCCGGATCGGCAAGAAGAAAGAAAATGCCGACGGGTATATGACCGCAGGCAACAAAATCGGATTCGGCGTCTCGGCAGCAAGTATGACCGCGACGTGGATCTGGGCGTCCTCGCTTTATGCGTCCGCCACCTCGGGCTATACCTACGGAATCTCCGGCCCCATCCACTACGGACTCTGGGGCGCGTTGATGATTCTGTTCATCTACCCGTTCGGCAAGAGGATCCGTGCGGTCGCCCCCAAGGCGCACACACTCGCCGAGGTGATGTACGCACGGCACGGGGCCTCGAGCCAGTTGATGCTCGCCGGCTCGAACGTGGTCGGCAGCGTCATCAGTCTGATGTCGAACTTCATCGCGGGCGGCGTACTGATTTCGATGCTCTCACCGTTCTCGTTCGTGCAAGGCGTGGTGTTCATCGCCGCGGGCGTGCTCCTGTACACACTGTGGTCGGGATTCCGGGCGTCGGTTCTCACCGACTTCGTCCAGGTGGTCGCCATGCTCGGAGCGGTCGTGGTGATCATCCCCGCGGTCTTCTTCATCACCGGGTTCCCCGGCGCCTTCGACACCGGCGCGAGCAACCTCACCGAGCAGCAGAGCAACTTCTTCTCGAGCGACGCGTTCCTCAATCAGGGCGCGCCGTACATTGCAGCGGTGCTGGCCTATGCGATCGGCAACCAGACCATCGCTCAGCGCCTGTTCGCGGTGCGTCAGGATCTGATCAAGCCCACATTCATCACCGCTACCGTCGGGTACGGCGCGACGGTCATCGGCGTCGGGATGTTCGGTGTACTCGCGCTCTACCTCGGGATCGAGCCGATGGACGGGGACGTCAACAACATCGTTCCGCAGATGGTGGCGTCGTACCTGCCTACGGTTCTGGTGGTCCTGTTCTTCGTCATGATCATCGGGGCGCTCTCGTCGACGGCCGACTCCGATCTCGCTGCCCTGTCGTCGATCGTGATGGCCGACATCTACGGCCAGAACATCGCAGGCGGCAAGGAACACGCCGATCCCAAGCGCATGCTGTTCGTGGGCCGAGCCACCATGGTGCTCGCCACCGCGACGGCAGTCGGATTCGCAAGCATGCGCTTGAACATCCTCGACCTATTGGTGTTCGTCGGCGCACTGTGGGGCGCGCTCGTCTTCCCCGTGATCGCCAGTTTCTACTGGGGCAAGGTCACCAACAGAGCCTTCACCACCTCGGTGCTACTCGCGCTTGCCCTGTTCCTGCCGGTGCGGTTCGGATGGATCTCGATGGACGGTGTGGTCGGCTACATCACGGATGTCGTCTCGGTGGTCGGTGTCGGCGTGATCGCCGGGTTGATGGCGTTCGGGTTCTTCGGCCTGCGTGTCGCACGAATCGTCGGTATTCTGGCCGCCCTGGTAGCCGCGCCGTTCGCGATAGGTTTCCTCCACGACTACGCGGTGCTGAGCGCGTCGTTGGTGGCGTACGCGGTCAGTACGGTGGTGTGCTGGGCAATGTCGGTGAGCAAGACCGAGGAATTCGACTTCGATGTGATCGCCGAGCGTGTCGGTGACTTCGACCCGACCGACGGCGATCCAGACAGCGATCCAGGCAGCGATCCAGGCAACAATCCGACTCTGACGAAGGACCACGCATGAGTACCCTTGCCTTGACCATCTACGTGTTGATCTGGCCCGTGCTGGTGGCCGCCGTACTGTTCGTCCTGGGCCGCGGCTTCATCAAGGAGTGGCTCGAAGCCCGCCGACACGGTGAAGACCTGGTCTGACCTCATACTCGGCATCCGCATCGGCCCGCAGCAACGACATATTCGTCGCACTGCGGGCCGATTCGCGTCGCAGTCTGCAGGTCGTCACTGCAGGTGCGACTGGAGCAACGCCTCGAATGCCGACCCGCCAGGCCCCGCCGACACGCCTGGCACGATGTTGCCGGAGGATCGTGGCCTGGTCGAGGGCGTCGGCACGAACCCCTCGACGCCGGCGCCGTCGGCCACCATCAGCGCCGCGAGTTCGTCTGCGGCGCGACGGATACGCCCGGACAGTCCCTCCCCGTCCGGACCCACACCGCCCCCGAAGTCTTCGGTGGCTGCGAAGACTCCTGTGGGCGCCACCACCGCGTTGAGAAACGCGAACAGTGGGCGCATCGCGTGGTCGAGTACCAGTGAGTGCCGTGCCGTGCCCGCCGTAGCGGCGATGATCGTCGGCATGCCGCGGAGGGAGTCGGTGTCGAGTACGTCGAAAAACATCTTGAACAGGCCGCTGTAGCTCGCCGTGAACACGGGAGTCACCGCGATCAGCCCGTCCGCTTGCGACATCCGCTCACGTGCCTCCCTGAGCTCGGGGGTCGGCACATGCGTGGTCATCATGGTCGCGAGATCACCTGCGAGATCGCGGAGTTCGACGACATCGACGTCGACTGCCTCACCGCGCACCCCGATCGCAGCGATCACCGCGTCGGAGATTCGATCGGACAGCAGTCGCGTCGACGACGGTTGCGACAGTCCGCCGGTCACGACGATCAGGCGGCGGCTCATGTCGAGGCCCCCACGGTTTCCGTGTCGATCGAGGCCGGCGCGACCAGACGATGCGGCGAGTCCGGCCCCGCTGCCACCAGCGAGCTGTGGGTCGGCGGATCCGACGGCACATGTACAGGACGGCGACGTTCGAACTCGGTGCGCAACACGGGAACGACCTCGCGGCCGAGGATCTCGATCTGCTCGAGGACGACGTCGAGAGGCAGGCCTGCATGATCCATGAGGAAGAGCTGGCGCTGATAGTCCCCGGCGTAGTCGGCGAACCCGAGAGTCCGCTCGATGACCTGCTCGGGAGTACCGACCGTCAGCGGAGTCATCGACGAGAACTCCTCGAGTGACGGTCCGTGCCCGTACACAGGAGCGTTGTCGAAGTAGGGCCGGAACCTGCGTTTCGCTTCGACTTCGGTGTCGGCCATGAAGACCTGTCCACCGAGGCCGACGATGGCCTGATCGGCGGCGCCGTGCCCGTACTGCTCGAACCGGGTGCGGTAGAGCGTGATCATCTGCTGGATATGTTCCTTGTTCCAGAAGATGTTGTTGTGGAAGAACCCGTCGCCGTAGAAAGCTGCCTGTTCGGCGATCTCCGGTGAGCGGATCGATCCGTGCCAGACGAACGGCGGGGTGCCGTCGAGGGGCATCGGGGTGGAGGTGTAGCCGTGCAGCGGTGTGCGGAACTTGCCTTCCCAGTCGACGACCTTCTCTCGCCACAGTCGTCGCAGCAGGTGATAGTTCTCGATTGCCAGCGGGATGCCCTGTCGGATGTCCTTGCCGAACCACGGGTATACCGGTCCGGTGTTACCGCGTCCCATCATGAGGTCGACGCGTCCGCCGGAGAGGTGTTGCAGCATCGCGAAGTCTTCGGCGATCTTGACCGGGTCGTTGGTCGTGATCAGTGTGGTCGCGGTCGAGAGGATCAGGTTCTCGGTCTTCGCGGCAATCCAGCCGAGCATCGTCGTCGGCGAGGACGGTACGAACGGCGGATTGTGGTGCTCGCCTGTAGCGAAGACGTCGAGGCCGACCTCTTCTGCCTTGAGGGCGATCTTCGTCATGGCGACGATGCGGTCGTGTTCCGTGGGGACCTGTCCCGTCGTGGGGTCGCGGGTCACATCTCCGATGGTGAAAATGCCGAATTGCACGTCCGAACCTCCGTCATGTCGTTGAACAGTCAACTACATCAACGGGTTGCCGCGCTGGGCTATTCCCTACGACTTCGCAGCAGCGTTCACATGGAGCGATGCTCGGTCAGATCGACCACCCGGTGGAACCCGCCCAGTCCCACGCACGGTGGTAGGCCCGATCGAACCACGGTTCCTTGACGTCGCGGTACGACGACGCAGCACGAAGCGGATCGGTCTCGTCTGCGGCAGATCGAACTGCGGCGCGCTTGACCTCCGCGTATTCGTGCACAGCCTCCGCGTCGTCGCGCAACCAGTCGCGCAGCACCAGGGAGAACTGCTGCCCGGGCCAGCCATCGACCCGCAGAGCCACACGTGCGGGCCTGCCGGGATCGGCACTGCCGTGCAGCCTCATCGACCACACAGCGGGATCGGTCTCGCCGCCCGCACCGTAGGACGGCTTCGGAGTGTCGTGGTCGATCTGCTCGATCCGCGGGAACCCCGCCGCTGCGAGCGGCTCGACGAGCGCATCGGCAGCCGCCAGATCTGCGACCGTAACCTGCAGATCCAGCATGTCGACCGCGACGAGTCCCGGGACCGCCGTCGACCCGACATGATCGATGCGCACCGCATGCCCGCCGCAGGCGAGCGCGAGCCGTGCCACGAGACGTTGGGCCTGCTGATCCCACTGCGACTGCGCCGCGACAAGAACCGGCTCGGCGTGCACGACCGTACGGGTGCGCAGGTTCTGCTCGAACGGCACCAGCCGCTCTTCCCACAGTCGGCGAACCACCTCGACGACGGCCTCGGGCTCGCCGGTGTTGTCGAGCCACACGTCGGCAACTTCACGGCGTTGCTCTCCGGTGGCCTGCGCACGGATCCTGGCCTTGGCGTCGGACTCGGGCATTCCTCGCAGGTCCACCAGCCGACGCAGGCGCTCCTGCTCGCCGGCGTGCACGACCGCCACGAGATGGAACGCCGGGGCCATCGAGCCTTCGACGAGCAGCGGAATGTCCTGCACAAGGATCGCATCGTCGGCGGCCGCTTCGACGAGCTCGGCCGTACGACGGCCGACCCGGGGATGGGTGATCGCGTTGAGTACAGCACGCGCGTCATCGTTCGCGAATGCCTTCTCAGCGAGCGTCGGCCGATTCAGCGAGCCATCGGGAAGCAGGATCCCGTCACCGAATGCGTCGACGAGTTCCGCGAGACCCTCCGATCCCGGCGCCACGATCTCCCGGGCTATCACGTCGGCGTCGACGAGAACCGCTCCGAGTTCGACGAGCTCTTTCGCCACGGTCGACTTCCCCGCGCCGATTCCTCCGGTCAACCCCATTCGCAACACGCCGCCCAGTCTTGCATCACCGAAACCGGGGTCGAAACCCGGGCTGCAGCAGTCACGTCACGGTCACGAGAGGATCACAAGCCGATCGCGAGATCCCGGCCATGAGCGAAACACGCCTCTCACCTGCGCCAAATGCGGCACTCGAGCCTTTCCGTCGGTTACCGTCGTTCAGAAGCGTCCGACCACGGAATCCAGTCCACTCGAGAAGGCAAGAATGCGATCCTCCCAATCATCACCCGGTCGGCATCGCCTCGGTATGGAAAACGGTGTTCACTGCATCCTCATCCCCGAGGTGGCCTCCGCGCTCGCGGAGCACCGGCGCACTTGGTTCACGATGCTCCTGAGCAACGCGCGCCACAGCCAGGCCGCCATACGCAAGCGCGCAGCCGCACTGCCGACACAGTGGGCAACTCCCGCTACGAGCTGACCACCCCGGAAAGCGTCCATACCACCGCGGATTCCAGAACACGACACGACCGACGCCCCCTCCCGCCCGGGAGGGGGCGTCGGCATATCGACTGGATCATTCCCCCACAGCCGCCGCCGAGTGATTCCCTGGAATGCGGAAGACCCCGCACCGAAGGTGCGGGGTCTTCCGTGAAAAACACGCTATCAGGCGTTGCCCGACAGCTTCTCGCGCAGTGCAGCGAGCTGCGCGTCGCTGGCGAGCGAGCCCCCACCACCGGTGGTGGAGGCGGTCTCGGTATCGCCCACCTCCGGAGCCGAATCCGAGGAGTAGTTGCTGCTGGACACGCCGGCAGCAGCCTCGGCGGCCTCGTCGGCAGCCATCTTCTCGATCTGAGCGGTGTGCATCTTGTGACGACGCTCGGCCTCCGCGTAGCGGGACTCCCACTCCTCACGCTGCTTCTCGAAGCCCTCGAGCCATTCGTTGGTCTCGGGATCGAAGCCCTCGGGGAAGATGTAGTTGCCCTGCTCGTCGTAGCTGTCGGCCATGCCGTACTTCGACGGATCGAACTCTGCGGTGTAGTCCTCGTTCGCCTGCTTCAGCGACAGCGAGATACGACGACGCTCGAGGTCGATGTCGATGACCTTGACCATCGCGTCGTCGCCGACTGCGACAACCTGGTCCGGGACCTCCACGTGGCGCTCGGCCAGCTCGGAGATGTGCACGAGGCCTTCGATTCCCTCTTCGACGCGCACGAATGCACCGAACGGAACCAGCTTGGTGACCTTGCCCGGGACGATCTGGCCGATCGCGTGGGTGCGGGCGAACTGACGCCACGGGTCTTCCTGCGTCGCCTTGAGCGACAGGGAGACACGCTCGCGGTCGAGATCGACGTCGAGAACCTCGACAGTGACCTCGGTACCGACCTCGACAACCTCGGACGGGTGGTCGATGTGCTTCCAGGACAGCTCGGAAACGTGCACGAGGCCGTCGACACCGCCGAGATCGACGAAGGCGCCGAAGTTGACGATGGAGGACACGACGCCCTTGCGGACCTGGCCCTTCTGGAGCTGGTGCAGGAACTCGCTGCGGACCTCGGACTGGGTCTGCTCGAGCCATGCGCGGCGCGACAGGACCACGTTGTTGCGGTTCTTGTCGAGCTCGATGATCTTGGCCTCGATCTCCTTGCCGACGTACGGCTGGAGGTCGCGGACGCGACGCATCTCGACGAGCGACGCGGGCAGGAAGCCACGCAGGCCGATGTCGAGGATCAGGCCGCCCTTGACGACCTCGATGACGGTGCCCTTGACGGCCTCGTCCTTCTCCTTGAGCTCCTCGATCGTGCCCCAGGCGCGCTCGTACTGCGCACGCTTCTTGGACAGGATCAGCCGGCCTTCCTTGTCCTCCTTGGTGAGGACCAGGGCCTCGACCTCGTCGCCCACCGACACGACCTCATTGGGGTCGACATCGTGCTTGATCGAGAGCTCGCGGGACGGGATGACGCCTTCGGTCTTGTAACCGATGTCGAGCAGCACCTCATCGCGATCGACCTTGACGATGGTGCCTTCGACGATGTCGCCATCGTTGAAGTACTTGATCGTGGCGTCGATGGCGGCGAGGAAATCCTCGGCGGAGCCGATGTCGTTGACGGCTACCTGCGGCGAGGTGACGGTAGTGGAGGCCATGTGTTTGAGTTGCTCCGGACGGGTTGATAGTCGGTTGATTAACGCTTTCGGGCAGGCGGACCGGCGCTGACGTGCACATCGCGCGCGTTCCACCACGAGCACCCTTGTGCAGACCGGTGAAGGGCAGAACTCGGGACACTCGCGTGCCCTAGGCTACGCGGTCCGATGTGGCCCCGGCAAACTCACCCGGCAGGAACGGCATCGCGTTCGGCGAGCATCAGCGTCATCAGCCCGGATTCTTTGCTCTGCTCCTGCAGCATCGCGCGGGCAATCCGCTTCACGGGACCGTCGTCGAGCAGAAGATCGGCCGCCCGCGCCATGGCTACACCACCATCGTGATGTCGCGTCATCAACTGCAGGAACAGGATCTCCGCGTCGCGTCCGTGTGCCGCCGACAGAGCGTCGAGTTCCGCGGGCGTCGCCATCCCAGGCATTCTCGTGCCGGTCCCGTGATGATCTGCGTCCCCCTGAAGATTTGCGCCGGGGGCGTGTGTGGGGCTGTGCCACCACATCGGGTCCGGGTTGATCGGCGGAGACCCCGTCAGCGTCAGCCAGCCGAGCAGCGTCCCGAGTTCGAGTCGCTGCGCGGCATCGATCCGATCTGCAAGTGCAGCGACGGCCGGGTCGAGACCCGGCGGCAGCCTCACCGTCATCTGCAGTGCCTGTTGGTGATGGGCGGCCATATCCTGAACGAATCCGACCTCGACGTCACTCAACACGGCGACCGAGGCAGCGCTCCCGGGATACTCTTCCGGCAGACCCGCCAGTGGCCGCAACGTCGCACCGGCCCCCAGCAGGAGGAGCGACAGCGCCGCCAGCGCCAGCACTCGGATGGTGATGTTCGACACCTCGGTACCGGACCCTTCCCGTCATGATCCGATCGTCGACCGCTGGTCGGCCGGCGGGGTGTAGACATCTTCGCTCAGACGCAGCGTCATGAATCCGTTGTCCGAACAACTGACCCACAGGTCGTTGCCGCGCCATTCCGGCGGCGAGAAGCACCAGTCCGTGGACAGGTCTCCGGCCACCACCATGCCACTGCGGGGCGACTCCGCCTCCGCGAGGTCGAACTGCCCACCGATCGCGGACTGCAGCACCGCGGGCGCGCTGAGCAGGGGGACACCGATCACAGAGGCGAGAGCGTGTGGCGAGTTGGAGCGCTCGAGATTTCGGGAGGTCATCGCCGGCGGGTTGTAGTAGGCGATCTCCTTCACGTCGAACGGGTCGCCGATATCGAACACCCGGATGCCGGAGGACACCCATCCACAGGCCAGGGCGGTCGGATTCACCGGCCGGTCCACCGAACAGTAGTGCGACTCGTAGGCGAACGCCGAGCCTCCCATCCCGGATGCGACCTGACTGTCGATGTTCTCCGGCAGGTTGATCTCGAGCTTGATCGAATTGACGATCGCCGGGTTCGCTTCGTCTGCGATGTCGATGAGCTTGACACCACCCGAGCCCCCTTCGTCGACCGTGAACAGGTAGGGATGTCCGTCGTAGGTGACGGGAATGCTGTGCTGGGTCGCCCAGCCATCCGTCCATGACATCGAGGCGACCTGCCGCACCTGTGCATCCGCGTCACGGCGTTGCACGGCACTGGTGTCGAGAATCGACAGGCCGCCGAAATTGTTCGACAAGTACAGCCGGTTGCCGTCGGACGAGATCCCGAACCCGTGCCCTGACATGCCCATCCAGCCTTGCCAGATGACTGTCGGGTCGGTGGGATCGGTGAGGTCGACAGCGCTGAGCACCCCTTCTGCGCCGGTGGACCAGTAGGTGAGACCGTCCGGCGAGAACCCCCCTTCGTGTGCGGTGATCGGGAGCGGCATCCGCAGGTCGGTGCCGGCGCCGGGATTGAGCAACCGCGGGTGAGCGCAGTCGGAGATGTCGTACACCGACAACAATCCGGCTCCGAGCAGCGCGGGAACACCCGTGCCCACCAGCAGTTCTCGTTCCGCATGCACTTTGAGACTCTCCCAGGTTCCCGCGAGCATCGCAGGCTCGGTGAGCGTCACGGTCGGTCGCGGATCGGCAGGATCGGAGGCGTCGACCACCTGGACACCGGTTTCCGGTCCGACGAGGCTGCCGGGGAAAAGACTCCCCATGTATGCGCAGTGGTCGTAGCTCGCCGACACGATCCCCGCGCCGTCACCGGCGAACCCACCGATCCGGGTGATGTTGCAGTCGTAGCCCTCGGTGCTGCGCCCGCTGTCGCGGTCGACGGCAGGCACATCGCCTTGCAGTCCGGATTCGGGTCGTGAACCCGGCCCGCAGTCGGCACGAGCCGCCGCGTGTGTCGCGACCTCACCGGTCTCATGGACCACGCCGGACGAATCCTGCGAAGACGGACCCGCTGTCGCGATTCCCACCGGCACCAGCACCACCGCAGCAGCGATGACGGCCGCGCAGCGGACACGAGTCGACACAATCCCCCACATGACATCCCCCCCTCGGCCATGAGGCATCGATGCCCCGGCCCCCGCGGCGAGTATGTTCGATCTCACACTCATACGTCAACGTCTTCCGTTGCGCGTCCCGGCTGTGAATCACCTACACCGCACGTCCTACGCTGTTTCCCATGTCCGACGCGCCCCTGCCGCCCGATCCTCGTCACGCCACCGCCAATGCCCTGCTCGGCACGTCGAAGGCCGGTCGTGCCGGCGTGGGCAGTCGCGACAGTGAACACGCAAGCCGCACCTGGTGGGACGCCGACGCCGGCGACTATCACCTCACCCACGGCGAGTTCCTCGGAGTGGATTCGGCCGCGGGCGAATTCGTATGGTGCCCGGAGGGCCTGCACGAAGGCGACGTCCATCTCCTCGGTGACGTCCGCGGTAAGGACATCCTCGAACTGGGTTGCGGGTCTGCGCCGTGTGCACGCTGGCTCGCCGGAGAGGGTGCCCGAGCCGTCGGGCTCGATCTGTCGATGGGCATGCTCTCGCGGGGCGTCGACGCGATGGACCGGGGTGGACCGCGCGTGCCTCTCGTGCAGGCCGGCGCGGAGAATCTGCCGTTCGCCGACAACAGTTTCGATATCGCGTGCTCGGCATTCGGTGCCGTCCCGTTCGTCGCCGATTCGGCGCAGGTGATGCGTGAGGTCGCGCGGGTGCTGCGTCCCGGTGGACGGTGGGTGTTCTCGGTCAACCACCCGATGCGGTGGATATTCCCCGACGATCCGGGCGAGCGCGGACTGGTCGCGATGTTCCCCTATTTCGACCGCACCCCGTATGTCGAGGTCGACCACGACGGAGTCGCCACCTACGTCGAGCATCACCGCACCATCGGCGATCGGGTCCGGGAACTGGTCGCAGCCGGCTTCGAGGTCTACGACATCGTCGAACCCGACTGGCCCGAGCATCTCGACAGGGAGTGGGGTCAGTGGAGCCCGTTGCGAGGCGAGATCTTCCCTGGCACCGCGATCTTCTGTGCCCGCATCAGCCCCGCACACGGGCGAGAAATTCGCGGGTCCGCTCCTGCTGCGGATTGCTGAGCACATCCCGGGGCGACCCCGCCTCGACGACGACTCCGCCGTCCATGAACACCAGCTGATCGGCGACCTCCCGCGCGAACCCCATCTCGTGGGTGACCACCACCATGGTCATGCCGCCATCGGCGAGGTCGCGCATCACGGAGAGCACCTCCCCCACCAGTTCCGGGTCCAGCGCCGAGGTGGGTTCGTCGAACAGCATGAGCTTCGGTTCCATCGCCAGTGCCCGTGCGATCGCGACACGCTGCTGCTGACCACCCGACAGCTGAGCAGGATACGCGTCGGCCTTGTTGCCCAACCCGACCTTCGACAGCAGGTCGCGTGCCCTCTCGGTGGCCTCGCTGCGACGCATCTTCTTCACCAGGATCGGCGCCTCGATGACGTTGGCGAGCACCGTCCGATGCGGGAACAGGTTGAAGTGCTGGAAGACCATCCCGATGTCGCGGCGCTGTTTCGCGGCCGTGCGCGGATGCAGTTCGTGGAGTTTGCCGCCGCGTTCGGCGTAGCCGACGAGTGTGCCGTCGACATAGAGTCGTCCCGCGTTCACCCGTTCGAGATGGTTGATGCACCGCAGGAACGTCGACTTACCCGAGCCCGACGGGCCGATCAGGCACGTCACCTCCCCGCGCTGCACCTCGAGCGAGATCCCTTTGAGCACTTTGACGGCACCGTAGTTCTTGCACACCCGATCGGCCCGCACCATGGGAGCGTCGTCCGGCTCGGTCATCTGGCCTTGCGCGGTCACTTGCGCTCACCTCCGGGGATGGTCGGGTCTGTCGGCGGCTCCGGTTGGATGACGACGGCCTTGCCCTCGGCGTCCGCGAGTGCCTGGAGCTGGCGTGCGGTCAGGTGCCGGCTCATGCCCTTCGAATAGTGCTTCTCGACGAAATACTGACCGACCATGAGAATGCTCGTGATCGCCAGGTACCAGGTCGCTGCCACGAGGAACAACGGAATCGGCTGAAAGTTGGAGCCCGCGATGTCCCGTGCCCTCGCGTACAACTCGGCGGTGTACGGCACGGCAGCGACCAGCGAGGTGGTCTTGAGCATGCTGATGAGTTCGTTGCCTGTGGGCGGGATGATCACACGCATGGCCTGCGGGAGCACCGTCCGCCGAATCGTCTGCGACCACGACATGCCCAACGCGGTGGAGGCTTCCAGCTGACCTTCGGGCACCGAACCGATTCCGGCGCGGACGATTTCGGCCATGTACGCCGCTTCGTTGAGCGCAAGGCCGATCACGGCGAACAGGAATGCCGCATTGAGCGACTGCAGATCGATGTGGAAGAACTGGTGCACGAAGGGGATTCCGATGTCGAGCTGCTTGTAGATCGACGGGAACAGACCCCACAGCACGAGCTGGACGTATACCGGGGTACCGCGGAAGACCCACAGGTACACCCACGCCACGGATGTGAGCACCGGATTCGACGACAGGCGCATCACGGCGAGGATCACGCCGAGGACGACGGCGATGAGCATGGCGAGCACGGTCAACTGCACCGTGTTCCATGCTGCCTCGGTGATCCGGCGGTCGAACAGGTACTGACCGTAGATGTCCCAGCGGTAGGCCCCGTTGGTTGCTGCCCCCCAGGCGAGCAACACCACCGCGATCACCACGAGGGCTCCCGCGATCCACCTGCCGGGACGACGGAGCGGGACCGCCCGGATCGGTTCCGGTTCGGTTTCGGCCGCACCGGATTGCGTGTGCTGACTCATCGGAACCCTTCCTCAGCTCGTCGCCGCATTGATCTGCGACATGGTGATCGTCCCCTCGGTCACGCCCCAGCGGTCGGCGATCTGCTGGTATGCCCCCGAGTCGATCAGGTGCTGCATCGCCTGTTGCAGGACAGGGCCCATCGGAGCACCCTTCCCGACGACGAATCCGTAGGGCGCCGCGTCGAACAGGGGGCCGGCGGATTCGAGGCGACCCTCACTGCGTTCGATCACGTAGGCGGTCACCGGGGAATCGGCAGACAGCGCGTCGACGCGGCCGAGGATCAAGGCGTTGGCGGCTTCGTCCTGGCTGTCGTACTTGATCTTCTCGATGGGCGGAAGTCCTGCGTCCGTGCAGGCCTGGCTCTTCGCCGGGACCTCTTCGATGTCTTCGATGGTGGTCGTCTGCACGGCCACTCTCAACCCGCAGGCGTTGTCGGGGTCGACCGGTTCGCCGACGCGCTGGGCCCATTGGATGCCTGCGCTGAAGTAGGTGACGAAGTCGACGGACTGTTCACGTTCGAGAGTGTCGGTGAATGACGACGAACCGAGATCGAAGGTTCCGGACTGCACCGCCGGGATGATCCGGTCGAAGTCCGCCTCGTGGAACACCGCCTCGACGCCGAGCACGTCGCCGATCGCCTGCACGAGTTCGACAGCAAATCCGACGATGGTGCCGTCGTCGTCCTTGAACTCGTTGGGGGCATACGGCACGTTCGACCCCACCTTCAATTGCCCTGCCGCGGCGGTTGCGGGTGGGAGTTGCTCGGCGAGTGCGTCGACGCGCTCGGCGTGCACCCGTTCGCCGGGAGGGACGGTGGATTCGGAGTTGATGACGCAGCCGGTCAGGGTTGCGAGGACGAACAGCATTGCGGCGACAGCACCCCCGAGCCGGGTCTGCAGTACACGGGGGTGAGCTGGTCCATCCACAGTCGAACAGTAGACCGGAGGGATCTGCGTGTCTGCAAATCTGTACCGGACGCGGTGTTCGAGTCGACCCGAGATCATGTCGCGGACGACACAGCTGCGACTTCGGGATGGTGAGACGCTCGAGAAGCATGGCTGCGTCTCGTGGGTCGCCGTTGCAGTCTCGTGGGTCGCCGCGCCATCATTGCGCATCATGGTGCAGTCGGTGGAGTTGCTACTCGATGATCGGCTCGACGGTCATGTCCGCGAGCAGTGGGAGAGCTTGCGTGCGGCCGGCGTCGACAGTCAGGCTCGGGTCCGCACCGAGTCCAATCGGCCGCACATCACGCTGTTCGTGGCGGAATCGATCCCGCGGGAAGCGGAGGAGGCTGCGCGTGCAGCCCTCTCCGGGGTCGAGGTGCCTGTGCACCTCGGTGGTGTGGTCCTCTTCGGAGGTCGTCACGCGACGGTGGCGCGACTTGTCGTGCCCTCGGTACCGCTGCTGGAACTGCAGGCCCGTGTGTTCTCCGCGTTCGCACAGTGCCCCGGGATTCCGGCGCACATCCGCCCGGGTGAATGGACTCCGCACGTAACGCTGGCACGGCGGGTGCCCGCCGATCGGGTCGGCGCCGCAGTGATCTCGGTCCACCGGACCCCGGGTGACCCGGCCGGTACGGCGAACCGGATCCGCCGCTGGGACGGTACCGCGAAACAGGAGTGGCGGCTCTGCTGACCCCGCCAACGGTGGCAGAATTGAGGCAATCGTTCGATTTTCTGCCACTGTGCGGGGAGACTGGGTTTCATGCTTCGCAACGTGGTCGTGCCCCTCCTCCCGCGCATCGTGATGTTCGAACTCGGTGTCGCCTGCGAAGTCTTCGGAGGCGACCTCGCGGACGACGGCCTGCCCGAATATGAGTTCGCGCTCGTCGCGGGCAGCACCGAACCCGTCACCACGAAGTACGGCTACTCCATCGACGTACCGTATGATCTCGACCGCCTCGACGACGCAGACCTGATCATCGTGCCTCCCGGCGGCACCTGGATAGGGGAACTGACCGATCCCGAGTTCGTGCGAAGCGGCAGCCCCGATCTCGCCGTCCTCGAGCCGCTGTTCGAGAAACTGCGGAGCGCAGTCGATCGGGGGACTCCGGTCGCGAGTCTGTGCACGGGCGCTTTCGTCCTCGCCGCCGCCGGTCTTCTCGACGACCGCCGCTGCACCACCCATTGGCGGTACGCAGACCGGCTCGCCGCGATGTATCCGTCGGCCCGAGTCGATCGCGATGTACTGTATGTCGATGAGCATCCGGTGCTGACGAGCGCAGGCACCGCCGCCAGCATCGATCTGGTCCTGCACATCGTGCGGACCGCCCAGGGTTCGCACATCGCCAACACGATCGCGCGAGGTATGGTCGTCCCCCCGCACCGCGACGGCGGGCAGGCCCAGTACGTGACCACACCGCTTTCCGAATGCACCGACGACTCGATCGCCCCGCTACTCGATTGGATCACCGAGAACCTGCACCGCGAATTGTCGGTGACGGCCCTCGCAGAACAGGCACACATGTCGTTGCGGACCTTCGCGCGACGGTTCAGGCAGGAAACCGGTACGACGCCGGCACGGTGGATCCGCGATCAGCGGGTGTTCGCTGCACAGCAGCTTCTCGAGAACAGCGATCTGCCGATCGATGTCGTTGCCGACCGTGTCGGCTTCGGCACCGCGTCGGTGCTCAGGCAGCATTTCCTGCGTCTTCGCCGCACCACACCCCAGGCGTACCGCCGGGCCTTCCGGTCCGCAGAGTTGGCCCCGGTCGAGTGATGTGAACCGCGCAAGCGCCGCCCCCGGGTGACCGGCCTCGCGTAGCGTGGCGGAAGAAATGGGGGCGGCTCGCTGTTGCACCCGTCGACACGACCGAACCGAAAGGACCACCGTGGCAACCCAAGCTCTCACCCAGCAGACCTTCGACGAGGTCGTCACCAACAACGACATCGTGCTCGTGGACTTCTGGGCCGATTGGTGCGGCCCCTGCAAGCAGTTCGCACCGACATTCGAATCGTCGTCGGATAAGCATCCCGACGTGGTTCATGCGAAGGTCGACACCGAGGCCGAGCAGTCGATCGCGGCCGCTGCAAACATCCGCTCGATCCCCACGATCATGGCATTCCGCGAAGGCATCCTGGTCTACAACCAGGCAGGCGCACTGCCGCCGGCCGCACTCGAAGACCTGGTTTCGCAGGTCAAGGCTCTCGACATGGACGATGTGCGCAAGCAGATCGACGAAGCGTCGAACGCCCAGGGCTGACCCGATCCACCACAGCGCGGCTCGATTCCCTCTCGGGATTGAGCCGCGCTGCTGTCGATAGGACCTGTCGGCAGACAGTGCTACGGTCAGTGGGCCGCGGCGTCCCAGCTGCGGCCGTAGCCGACCGACACCTCGAGCGGCACCGACAGTTCGATCACCGAATCCATCTTGCTGCGGACGATCTCCTCGACACGCTCACGTTCATCGGTGGTGACCTCGAGTACGAGTTCGTCGTGGACCTGCAGCAGCATCCGCGACTGCAGGCCGGCGTCGCCGAGTGCTTTCTGCACGTCGATCATCGCGACCTTGATGATGTCGGCGGCGGTGCCCTGAATCGGCGCATTGAGCGCAGCCCGTTCGGCGACCTCTCGGCGCTGCCGGTTGTCGCTCGTCAGGTCCGGCAGGTAGCGGCGGCGCCCGTAGAGAGTCGAGGTGTAGCCCACCTTGCGGGCTTCCTCGACGACATTGTGCAGGTAGTCGCGCACGCCACCGAAACGGGTGAAGTACGCCTCCATCTGCTCGCGCGCGTCGTCGGTCGAGATCTTCAGCTGTTGCGCGAGACCGTAGGCACTGAGCCCGTAGGCCAGGCCGTAGGACATCGCCTTGACCCGTCGACGCAGCTCTGCGGTGACCTCTTCGATCGGCACGCCGAACGCCCGGGAACCCACGAAACTGTGCAGGTCCTCCCCGGTGTTGAACGCCTCGATCAGGCCTTCGTCTCCGGACAGGTGCGCCATGATGCGCATCTCGATCTGGCTGTAGTCGGCGGTCAGGAGCAGGTCGTATCCGCTACCCACCACAAAACCGTTGCGGATCTGCCGTCCCGCGTCGGTGCGTACCGGGATGTTCTGCAGGTTCGGCTCGGTGGAGGACAGACGCCCCGTTGCCGCGACCGTCTGGTTGAAAGTGGTGTGGATGCGACCGTCGTCGGCGACCGACTTGATGAGGCCGTCGACGGTGGTCTTCATCCTGGTGGACTCGCGGTGCGCGAGCATATGCTCGAGGAACGGATGCCCGGTCTTCTCGAACAAGTTCTGCAGGGCGTCGGCGTCGGTGGTGTAGCCGGTCTTGGTCTTCTTGGTCTTCGGCATCTCGAGTTCGTCGAACAGCACGACCTGCAGCTGCTTCGGTGAGCCGAGGTTGATCTGCTTACCGATCACCTCGTACGCAGCGTTCGCTGCGGCGGTGACATCGGCGGCGAAGCCGGCCTGCAGGTCGTGCAAGTGCGTGGAATCGACCGCGATACCGGTGGCCTCGAGGTCGGAGAGCACCTCGAGCAAAGGCAGTTCCATCTCGGTGAGCAGCCGCGCCGACTCGATGTCGGTGAGTTCGGAATCGAGCGCCGCAGCGAGGTCGACGACGGCGCGGGCCCGCAAGATCTCGCCTTCGGCGGCCTGCTTGTCGGTGGCGTCCTCGTCGTCGAGCAACGACAGTTGCTGGGCGCCGGTATCTTCGACGCGCAGTTCGCGCTTGAGATAACGCAGTGAGAGGTCGTCGAGTTTGAAGCTGCGTTGCCCGGGGCGTACGAGATAGGCCGCCAGCGCGGTGTCGCTGGTGACGCCGACGAGCCTCCAGCCACGACCGCGTAGCGCGTGCATGGCCGATTTCGCTTCGTGCAGAGCCTTTTCCACGGCGGGATCGGCAAGCCACGCGGCAAGGGCCGTGTCGTCCTCCGGGGTCAGCGACACCGTCGTCACGTACGCGCCCTCACCGTCGGCTGCCGCGATCGCGACGGCCGACGCGTCGCCCCCGTAGGGGGTGCCGGAACCGGCGACGGACAGTCCGTGCCGCTGCCCGGCAGGCGCGTGCTCTGCCAACCAGGCGGCGAGCTCACCCGGCTCGACGACGCCGCCGCGCACCTCGAATCCCTCGTCGGCCTCGGGTTCGGCCGACGTGAGTGTCTCGAAGAGGCGATCGCGTAGAACCTTGAATTCGAGGTCGTCGAACAAGAGGTGGATCCGGTCGCGGTCCCACGGTGCGAGGGCGAGGGCCTCCGGCGCGTACGGCAGCGGTACTTCGCGCACCATCTCGGTGAGCTGACGATTCATCAGCACGTTCGACAAATTCTCGCGCAGTGCGTCACCCACCTTGCCCCGAACCTCGTCGACGCGATCGACCAGATCGGTGAGGCTGCCGAATTCGCGGATCCACTTGGTGGCGGTCTTCTCACCGACACCCGGAATGCCGGGGAGGTTGTCGCTCGGGTCTCCGCGGAGGGCCGCGAAGTCCGGGTACTGCGCCGGGGTGAGCCCGTACTTCTCCTCCACGGCTTCGGGGGTGAAGCGCGTCAGTTCGGAGACGCCCCGTTTCGGGTAGAGCACGGTGACGTCGTCGGTGACCAACTGCAGTGCGTCGCGATCCCCGGTGACGACGAGCACCTTGTAACCGAGCGCCGTGGCCTGGGTGGTGAGGGTCGCAATGATGTCGTCGGCCTCGTACCCTTCCTCCGCCATGACGGGGATACCCATGGCACCGAGCACCTCTTTGGTGACATCGATCTGGCCCTTGAATTCGTCGGGAGCAGCGCTGCGCTGAGCCTTGTAGGGGGCATACATCTCGGCGCGGAATGTCTTGCGGCTCACGTCGAATGCGGCCGCGACGTGAGACGGCTTCTCGTCGCGGAGAAGATTGATGAGCATCGAGGTAAACCCGTACACCGCGTTGGTGGTCTGCCCGCTGGTGGTTCTGAAGTTCTCGGCCGGTAGCGCGTAGAACGCGCGGAACGCCAGCGAATGTCCGTCGAGCAGCAGAAGGGTCGGGCGGTCGTCGGCGGCCGGGGTGGTCGAGGGCGAAGCTGATGCACGGGTCACGCGTGCCAGTCTAGGGACCGGGTACGACGTCCACGACCACCCGGACGAACTGAGCGGTGCGACCCGCGCCGACACTCAGCCGGCGGTCTCCCCCAGGCTCTCGATGATCACCTCGGCGACCTGCTTCATCGTGGTGCGCCGGTCCATCGCGGCGCGCTGGATCCAGCGGAAGGCCTCCGGTTCGGTCATTGCATGTTTGTCCATCAACGTCCCCTTGGCCCGGTCGACGAGCTTGCGGGTCTCGAACCGCTCGGACAGTCCCTGTACTTCGCGTTCGAGTTCGCGGACTTCGGCGAACCGGCTCACCGCCACCTCGATGGTCGGGACCAGGTCGCTCTTCGAGAACGGCTTGACCAGGTACGCCATGGCTCCCGCGTCACGCGCCCGTTCGACGAGTTCACGCTGACTGAACGCTGTGAGAATGACCACAGGAGCGATGCGCTTCTGCGCGATTTCGGATGCGGCATCGATTCCGTCGCGGCGCGGCATCTTCACATCCATGATCACGAGGTCGGGTTTCAGTTCCTCTGCGAGCTCCACGGCGCGCTGCCCGTCGCCCGCTTCGCCGACCACGTCGTACCCCTCTTCGCGCAGCATTTCGACCAGATCGAGCCTGATCAACGCCTCGTCTTCGGCGACGACGACTCTCTTCGTCGCGGCGTTGTCGTCCTGCGGCACGGCTGTCATGGCGGGCCCTTCCCCTCTCGCTGCGGATGCCCCCGTGAGGGAATCGAACGTTTGAAGGGTACCGGTGTTCGCACCCTGCACATCCATCCCTTACAGTGGTCTCCGCACCACGCCCCCGTATCCCAATTGGCAGAGGAAACGGATTCAAAACCCGTCCAGTGTGAGTTCGAGTCTCACCGGGGGCACCACGCTTCATACAGGTCACCGCACTACCCGGACGGCGACCGCCCTCATGGTTCCGTCAACGGTCCCAGAAGCCCCCGCTGTGGTCCCATCACAGACACAAGAGGCAGGCCCTGACCCTGACAGTGGGGCCGGCTCTTCCCTGTTGGTGAAGTGCGGCCGCGTCCGGCCATCATCGCCGTGCACACCTTCGCCGGGATCCGCAGTAGCCTGATAGAGGTGTGCCGCAGGTCGTGCACGCGGATGGTCGGCGCCACGTCCTCCCCTGTGTCGGTCGCGGAGTGCCTCCGGTCAGGTCGCCGAATACGTACTCGCCCGGCAAACCAGCTGTAGCCCAGCCCGAGCTAACGTCCCTCCCGCTCTTCGTGATTGCGGACCAGTTCACGGAAACCTACGTGTTCCCATCCGGGGGTCGGTTGGATCCCCCATGCGTCCTCGGCCGAGTCCTTGACCGCTGCCCCTTCCGGCGGGCCGAACAACGGGTACGGGTATTCGCAGTCCACGGTGTCGTCCGAGTAGCGGACCTTCATGAGTTCGGAACAGATCTCCTGGAATGACAGTTGAGGCCAGCCGTACCAGATCGCGAGAGCGGGAACCGTGAAGGCCCCCTCGATGACGAGTGCGAACAGGCACACGAACACGCCGCGCTTGATCCACTTGTGCATCCGAGCGAACGCGGGTGTGGTTCCGAGCGGCAGATCGTCCGCCCCGGGTTCGTTGTCCGATGACGCCTTCTTCACGTGACTTTCCCTTCTGCGCCCGGCAAGGGCACATCTCAGTCGGAGAAAATCTCTCGATTGACGGTATGCAGGTAAGGAATTGCCAGGAACGGGGTGATATAGAAGATGTCGTACAGCCACCAGCCGATCACGGGCAGCACCACGCCGTCGTAGCGGACATCGGCATACATCGTCATGTTGAACGTGTAGCCGATCCAGATGACCAGCCCCATCCAGCAGGTGACGATCATCCACTGGTGTCCCCACCGCTTCATCTGCAGGAATGCGATTCCCGCCGCGATACGCATGGGGAACACCGTGAGCATCAGGGCGACTTCCCAGCCCTTCTCTCCCGGTCCGGCCGCGCCACCGATCCACAGTTCGTTGTAGTGCCAGAAATAGCCCGCGTCGAACATGTTCCCCCACGCAGTGAGGATCACGCGGTTGATGAGGGTGTGGTTGGCAATCAGATCCAGTGCCCAGCCGATGCTGTTGAGAGCCGCATCCAGGATGACGAGGTATCCGATGAGCGTGACGATCACAGGCCGCACCGACAATCCGGACTGCTGGGCCCGACGTTGCAGCCACACGCCTCGCAGGAAGATCGGCAGCCCGACGATGCCGAGCACGAGAGTGCCCATGAGCAAGGTTCCGGCGGTCAGCCAATAGTCGGCGGTACGTTGCGCGCGGCGGGACTCCTCCTGGTGTTCGTCATAACCCCCGCTGGGCGTCGCGGTATCGGATTTCCTCAGGTTGAAGGTCGGAAGATTCACGGCGTCCCCCACCACCCTCGCACCACAGACAGGTAGAGCTGGATCAGGAACTGCGACAACAGGAACCCGTACGCGAAAACCTGAAAGGCGATGAGGCCACGTTTGCGGCGGCGGTCCTGTTCGTTCATCGGGTCTCCTTACGTTTCGAGCCGGATGCGCTGATCGTCTGGGCCGAGCAGCGTTGCGGCTGCCACTTCTCGCAGGCCACCGGTGATTGCGCCGTCGGTGCTCAACGGCGCGAGAATCGACGCTTCTGCTGCTTCGCTCACACTCGCTCCCGCGACAACCAGCGAGGCGGCGGTGACCAGCACACGGGTGGACGGCGGTTCGAAATGGAAGACGTCGTCGGTGGTGCGGATGCCCACCGCGCATGCAACGAGCCTCTCGGCTACGCCACGGTCGACGCCGGTCTCTGCGACGACGACGTCGACTTCGCGTTCGGGCGGAAGGTAGTCGAGCGGCAGGGTCACGAAACGCTGGCGGAACGAGGGTTTGAGGTCCTTGAAAGAACTTCGGTATGCCGGGTTGTAGGAACACACCAGCATGAATGAGGCGGGCGCAGGCACCACCTCCCCCGCCCGATCGAGGTAGAGGGTCCGGCGATGATCGGTCACCGAGTGCAGGATCGCCAACGAATCGTGGCGGGCTTCGACGACTTCGTCGAGGTAGCAGATCGCACCGTTCCTGACCGCGCTGGTCAGTGGTCCGTCGTGCCATACGACATCACCGCCGGATACCGTGAATCTACCCACGAGGTCGGAACTGGTGAGATCGTCGTGGCAGCTGACCGTGACAACCGGGGAGCCGAGAAGTTCGCCCATGTGCTCGACGAAGCGGGTCTTGCCGCATCCGGTCGGTCCGGTCAGCATCACCGGTAGTCTTTGCCGGAACGATCGTTCGAAGAGGTCGATCTCGTTGCCGGATGCGTAGTACAGGGCGCTGTCGTTCATTCCGTCACCAACTCCCGATGCACGTGCGCGAGCACTTGCGGAAGGTCCTCGACGCGGTGGATACGTTGGGATCGCGCCGGTCCGAATACCTCCGGCAACGGATCGACGCGGGCGGGACCCACCCCGATGTAGTACACGCAGACACCCGCTTCCTCCGCTTCTTCCACCGAGTGGGCGACGTCCGCCCACGCGTATCGGCCTTCGTATCCCTCATCGGAGACAAGTCCGTCGCCGACCACGAGCAGGAGTCGTCGTTCCGACGGTTGGTCGAGCAGTCGTCTCGTCAGGTGCCGCAGCGGCGCCCCGAGCCTGGTGTAGCCGCCGGTCGTCACACCTGAGGCGCTGGGCACGACGAGGTGTCGGTCGCCGAAGTCCTTGAGGCAGCGCACTTCCACCCGATGGCGGGTGTTACCGCTGAACACGAAAATCCCGTGGCGTTCACGAGCCAGCCGCATCGCGCGGGAGAGCGCATCGGCGCACGCGAGCTCCAGCGCGAAGACCTTGCCGCCGTGAACGCCCAACGACGAACTTCCGTCGAGGAGAAGGGCCGTCGTCACGTCGCGGAAACCGGGGAGCAGGTCCCGGAAGATCCGGGCGTCGGTCACGTAGCCGGTGATCGTGTCGATGTGGTGATCGAGATACGCGTCGATATCCAGGTCGGATCCGTCCTCGAGACGATTCGCGACGGCTCGGTGCGTGTTGCGCTCGAACCAGCGGCGCACGTCGGCGGCAACGGGAATCGGCACAGCCGATCCGGTCGACATCCGACTCTCGAGCACTGCGACGTGATCCGGGAGGAATGCATCGCGCCATGCGTTCCATTCCGGATATGGGATGCCGACTCGTGCGTCGGGCCGGATCTCGGGTTCCTCATCCTCGGGTCTGCTCGGCGGCGGCAGGTTGGGGTTGCGGACACCGCCGTCACCGCCGACCGGAATCGACATCAACCGCACCGAAGCGGATCGGGGTGACGACCACGGCATCCGCCCGTACATACGTTTCGCTGCGGCCGCGAAGCCTGTGCGTGGATGCTCCTCCAGCGGGAGCCGGCCGAGAACAGGATGCACGGTCAGTGGTTCACGAGACCGAGCCAGCGTGTCGGTCATCCGAAGCATGTCGACACTGTCGGTATCGCCGTCGACCGGGTCGTGCCCCGGCAGTAATCGGGTCAGGTCCGGCAGCAGCCCCGGCCACCTGGCCCCGACCCACCCCAGTGCGACGTTGCCTTCGACGACGGTGAGTGCCGCGCGTTCGCGGGCGGACAGTTCATGTAGGGGATAGTGGGCAATCCGGTCCTTCGACGGTGAGCACTGCAGTGCCACACCACATGTCAATGTCCGAAGACTCCAGTCTTCGACCGGCGGCGGGTACGGGACCTGAACCACCCGCCGGGTGCCGCTCAACCCGAAACTGCGTCGCTCGCCGGAGATGAGACGTGCGTCGTCACGACGCCCCTCGGAGAACGCCACCGCGGTGAGGGCACAGCTCCGCTCGATCGTCAGCGGCGAAGTGGCCGCGGCGGTCACGGTCGCACTCCAGTGTCCGATCCCGACACGATCAGAAGGTGCCGATATTGGAAAACACCCAGTACCAGAACGCGATGACCGCGCCCATCGAACCCCACGCAACCAGCAATCTCAGAATGTCGAGCCACATCGTCCGGCCTCCAGTCGAATGATCGGGTGTGCGCAGGAGGAATGCGGCCTGACAACTTGTCCATCACCGGCACGGTCCCATCGCTCCAAACTGACTTGTGTCAATATTTGAGTACCCTACACCGCAAAAAAGCGGATATAGCCAGAGATAGACCGGATTTTGTGAGAGATAACGGATTTACGCTGCCTGACTAGCGTCAGAGCGTGGCGCGACCTCCCGCACAGCCCCTGCCCCGCGGCAGTAACCCGGTGACCACTCGGCCATATACGCGGGAGCAGGGGAAGAAATTTCTGTGTTGAGTCAAGTTTTTTGCTTTGCGATAGCCTCACAGCGAAACAGTCGAACCGGGCAGGACGGATCACGAATGGTGAAGGGCAAGGCGGTGGTGCGCGGAACTAAGGGACTGCAGACGCGCGAGAGGCTCCTAGGCGCAGCGGTGGCGGAGTTCGCCCGTGACGGCATCGTGGCTGCGGACATCAGGGCCATCGTCGCGGCGGCAGGCGTTTCGCACGGCACGTTCTTCTTCCACTTTCCGACGAAAGAGCACGTCCTGATCGAGTTGGAGAAGCGCGAGGAAGAGCGCATGGCCGCGGAACTCGCGAAGGTCTTCGCAACGATCCACGATCTTCGGAGCGCACTCACCGAAATTGTGCGGGTCCTTCAGGAGCTCGAGACTCGACTCGGCAACCGCCTGTTCAAAGATTTCCTCGCACTGCATTTCTCCACGACACGACCGCCCTCGGAGGAATCGACGGATCATCCGGTGATCGTGGCGGTCGTCGAGGAGTTCCGGCGCACCCAGAAACGCGGCGACATCCCCGCCGACGTCGATGTCTTCCACAACGGGGTGTCGTTCCTCGTGGGCCTCTACGCGCTGCTCATCACGATTCCCGAGGTCGACGAGATCCGGACACCGGTCATCGAGGAATACCTCACCACATACATGTACGGGTTACGGGCGCTGTGACGACACGAACCGTCGCAAGGTGCATCGAGAGTCAACCCACAGCGTTGAGCAACTCTCGATCCGTCATGTAGATCTGATGCTCGCGCACTCACCTCGGGCCGGGCGTATCGGTCGGCCGGCGGTACCGCAACCACGCCGTCGCAGCCCCGAGTGCCAGCACCGCGGTCACCGACACCGCCGACGACACCCATGTCCACGAACTCGGCGACCAGCTGTCGAGATCCTGCGTGAGCGGTGCGTAGCCGGTCCACCCGAACTGCGCCACCAGCGGCAACACCATCACCGCGGGCAGCGCCAACGCCGTCGCCGTCACCGTCGTGGTCGACGGCAGGGACGCGACGATCGTGTAGGCAGCTGCGACCGGCACCACGAAGAGGGTCGCGGCGATGTGCACGGTGTCCCACGGCGAGCTACCGACGATCGACGAGGCGGCCACGATCGCCAGGACACCGATACCGGCCAATGGCCGCGGCGTGCGGCGACCGAGCCACGCACCCACCCCGGCGAGCAGGATCGGCACCGACAACAGCGGCCACACCTCGGGAGACCACGAGACCGCCTCGCGCCCCACCACGGCGAATGCCATCGCCGCCAGGAGGATCATTCCCGACCGTTCCCGAAGCCACAACGCCGCAGCGATCACGACCACCACCGCACCAATGCCCAGCACCCACTTACCGGCCTCCGGTCGTTCCGCACTCAACGACGCCACGGCGTTTTCGAACGACCAGTGCAGGCCCACACCGACGAGCGGTAGACCGATGCCGATCAGCAGTTCTCTGGCGCTCCCTCGACGTTCGTCGACCGAAGCATCGTCTCCACGGCCGACCACCCACGTCGATACGCCTGCAACGAAAGTGATGGCCGCCAGGACCAGCCACACCGTATTGACCAGTTGGGTATCGACCGGCACGTAGTCTGCATACCGCCTCGGCATCGAGGTGAAGTCACGAAACTCGGCTATCGGTTCGGCAGTCACCAGTCCTGCTACTACTGCACCTGTCAGCACCGCCTGCAGCTGTGCTCGGCGCATTCCGAAGCACGTCACCACGAGGCCACCGAGCAGGGCTCCCGCACCGATCGTCGCGACGTACATGTCGAAGCGCCACGCGCCGGGCAATGCGACCACTCCCACTGCCAGCGCCCCGGCCACAACCGCCACGATCGTAGGGGTTCGGTGCCGAGTACCGGCGGCGACGAGTGCCGCCACGGTCGCTCCGACTGCGGACGCAGTCATCGCGGACGTCAACACCGGCCCCGGACCGAACCCGACCGCCATCGGGTACGTCTCGGCATCCGGAGCTGCGAGAACCACACCCGCTAGGTAGCCGCCGATCGCGAGGAGAACAATTCTGAGCCACGTCGTCACACCTCACCTTCGCCGGACAGGTCACGCATCCAGGCACGACACGCCGGTCGGGAATGGTGACCGAGTCGAACGCGCGAACTCTTGTCGGTGCCTGCCGCTAGCGTGACTGCGGTATCGAACACAGATTCGGACATCGCCGACACGGAACGGACCACGACATGGCGCATCCCGTCATCCCGCCCACGCATCGAAGCTGTTCAAACGCGGTTCGGTCGTATTCCGGCCGGTCCCGCAGCGACAACGCCCGGGTCCGGGCGGTGTGCCGCTCGCAGGATCGAGCGGACAGTCTCGTCGTCCCGTTCGGGCGCGACGGCGCGGGCGCCATCGTGTCCTGGGCAGTGACCGCCGGACGCAACCTGCTCGTGCATCAACGCGACACCGAGAATTTCCCCAATCTGCCCCTCACACTCATGGCGACGGGCGTGCTGTCCAGGCGCACCCACGAGCTGTTCGTCGCCGATCCCCATCATCGCCACCACTGGCTCGCCGGGTCCCGAAACGCAACCGACTGGGGCGCATCCTGGGCGGACACCCCAGAGGGGATCGGGCGCATGCTCACAGAGTTGGACTCAGCAGCCGCCGGGCCCAGGCGGCTGCTGCTGCTCGCGGGACTCTCGACGACGATCGCAAAGTTGGATCTCCCCGACCGCGAGCGCCTGACCGATCTGGTGACCACCGCACGAGACCGCAACCTCACCGTCGTCGCGACCAGCAGCGACCATGGGGCGCGGTGGTTCCCGGACGGCCTCATCGCCGCGTTCGACGATGTTCTCGTCCGCGACAACGGCCACTCCACCGTGCATCGGAATCCACTCCGCCACGGAGGATGACGCCTATGGCCCGACAGGGTGCGCGGCACCCGGTCTCACCACGTCCTGCCCACGCGCCCTGAATCTCGCAAGACTCGGATCACCGAGTCGAGAAAGGGTTGTGATGGAGAAAACGGAAACCGAGAACCGGGCCGAGGTCGTCGGCATGTGGGTGACAGCGGACGGCTTCATTCGCCAGGAGTTGCGGTCCGATGGGCGCTACGACGAGGCCCGTGGCGCACGGCGGAGTGCGTACACCGGAAGTTACACGGTGACTGGGAGCCACCTCGAGTACGTCGACGACAGCGGTTTCACCGCAACCGGAGATCTTCGCGACGGGGTGCTCTTTCATGAGCATCTCGTCCTGTACCGAGAGGACGCACTGTCGTGATCGAACCCAAAACAGTCCTGATCACGGGGGCGAGCAGCGGGATCGGCGCCGCGACAGCCCGGGCCCTCGCCGACGACGGCCACCAGGTGTTTCTCGGTGCGCGGCGTGCCGAGCACCTCGAGCACCTCGTGCAAGAGATCGTCGCGGCCGGCGGCGTCGCAGCGTTTCGCAGAGTAGACGTCACGGACACAACCGATGTCCGTTCGTTCGTCTCCTCGGCGCGTGAACATTTCGGTCGCGTCGACGTCTTGGTCAACAATGCCGGCGTCATGCCGCTGTCTCCGCTCGCGGCCCTGAAGGTCGACGAATGGAACCGGATGATCGACGTGAACATTCGTGGTGTCCTCAACGGCATCGCCGCCGCGCTACCCGTGATGCAGGCACAAGGGAGCGGACATATCGTCAACATCGCCTCGGTCGGCGCGCACGAGGTGGTTCCGACGGGCGCTGTCTACTGCGCGACGAAGCACGCGGTCTGGGCGATCTCCGAGGGACTGCGCCAAGAGTCGTCCGGAGACGTGCGTGTCACCGTTGTCTCTCCCGGGGTGACGGAATCAGAATTGGCGGAAAGCATTTCGGATGAATCTGCCCGAAAGGAGATGAGGGTGTATCGCGCTGTGGCACTTCCCGCTGAGGCGATTTCCCGCGCCATCGCGTATGCAATCGATCAACCGGCAGACGTCGATGTGAACGAGATCATCGTGCGCCCCGTCGCAAGCGCACAATAATCAGGCAGGCCGGGACGGGAGAGTGCTCACCTCAGTGATTCGGGGTTCGCATTCTCTCGCTCCCGGTTCCTCGTTGCGGTGAGGGAACCGAGCAACCGCAGCGCCTCATCGCTCGAAGATCCCCGCTCCGCCCGGTAGATCACCATCTGCAGGCCGGGATGCTCGCGTACATCGAAAGTATGGAAGGTCAGTGCCAAGGGGCCGACGTCGGGATGGACGAACTTCTTCGCGTCCACGGTCTTGCCTCGCACCTCCCCCTCCTCCCAGAGTTCCCGGAACTCAGAACTCACGGCCGAGATCTCGTCGACCAAGCGCACGAGACGCGCATCATTCGAATCGTGCCCGATGGCCAACCTGAGCGTCGCGACCGTGGCCTGGGCCGCACGACGCCAGTCGGAGTAGAAGGACGTGCCTGCGGGGTCGGTGAACACCATCCGCACGAGGTTGTCGGCACTGGTGAACGGCGAGAAGAGCGCCACGGCGAGCGGGTTGCATGCCACGATGTCGAGCGTCCGATTCAGTACGAATGCCGGGGTGGAATCGAATGTATCCATCAACTGGCGGAGTGCGGAACCGACGGATTCGGGTGCACCTGCCCCGTGGATGCTCGGCACCAGCCCAGCCAGCCGGTACAGGTGCATCTCCTGATCTGCGTCGAGCCGCAACGCGCGAGAGAGGGCGTCGAGAACCTGCACGGACGGGTTTCGTTCTCGCCCCTGCTCCAACCGGGTGTAGTAGTCGGAACTGAGCCCGGCGGTAATCGCGACTTCTTCACGCCGAAGTCCCTGGACCCGCCGGGTGCCATAGCTGCGAAGTCCTACCTCCTCAGGAGATACCCGTGCACGACGTGACCGAAGGAAATCTCCGAGTTCGCTGGAAGGCATTCTCCGATGGTAGTTGCGAATCGGACCGCTGTGGGTGGGTGCACTGCACCCACGGAGCGTCGAACCCGGCGACGAACAGACGCGCCGACAAGTCGAATACCGCCGGCCGCTGCCGCCGCATCACGGTTCGGAAGGACGGCGTCCCGAGTGTCGTCGCGTACGACACCAACCGTTCACCACAGACCCGGAATTCGTTCACTCACACCGAGTGAAATGCACGGGATCGGACGCTCGTCCCTTCACCACGGATCGTCGGGCACGTTCCTGCCCGTGAAAGGAAGTCCTCATGGCACCAGTCACATTCACAGGAGTGACCCGCCGCTACCCTGATTCCGACCGGGCAGCGGTAGACCAGCTCGACCTCCAGATCGAGGACGGCGAATTCCTCGTGCTCGTCGGACCATCAGGCTGTGGAAAGACCACCACGCTGCGCATGCTCGCCGGTCTCGAAGAAATCGACGACGGCAGGTTGTTCATCGGCGACACCGATGTCACCGATGTCGATTCGAAGGACCGCGACATCGCGATGGTCTTCCAGAACTACGCGCTGTACCCGCATATGACGGTTGCCGAGAACATGGGCTTCGCGTTGAAAATCGGTGGAGTGTCCAAAGAGGAGCGCACTCGGCGTATCGTCGAGGCGGCCCGGATGCTCGGCCTCGAACCGTATCTCGATCGCAAGCCGAAGGCCCTGTCGGGCGGGCAACGCCAGCGCGTTGCCATGGGCCGGGCCATCGTGCGCAGTCCGCAGGTGTTCCTGATGGACGAGCCGCTGTCCAACCTCGACGCCAAGCTGCGTGTGCAGACGCGCAACGAGATCGCGCGACTCACCCGCACTCTCGGGGTGACCACGATGTACGTCACCCACGATCAGGTCGAGGCGATGACGATGGGCGATCGCGTTGCCGTTCTCGACGGAGGCATTCTCCAGCAGATCGACACCCCGCGAAACCTCTACGCACGTCCCGCGAACCGTTTCGTCGCCGGATTCATCGGGTCCCCGGCGATGAGCCTGCTCGATGTCCCCGTCATCGACGGCGGAGTCGATTTCGCCGGCATCACCATTCCCGTGGAGCGTTCGATACTCGGTGCCGCGCAAACTGATTCGGTCACGATCGGCGTTCGACCCGAGTCACTGCGACTGACCGGCGACGGGGACGGCGTGGACATGGTCGTCGACATGGTCGAAGAGCTCGGTGCCGATGCGTACCTGTACGGGCACATGAGCATCGGAGAATCGCGCCATCCGGTCACCGTGCGCACCGATGGCGCGGCCCCTCCGCGTGCCGATTCTGTCGTACGTGTGCGTCCTGATGCGTCGGGTCTGCACGTCTTCGACCAGAAGACCGGACTGCGCCTCAGCGCCTGATACCCCAGGCCTGACACAGAGTGGGTGGGGTCCGTTCTCTACGGACACCACCCACTCCAGGCAGGACGAGACATACTCGTCAGAGACCGCCGACGAGTTCCTTCAGCTGAGCAACGCCCCGCCCTTCGAGGCTCGACCACACGGTATGCCCGGGACCACCCGGCAGCGCCACCACATTGGGCACACCGATGGTGACGACACCGGCAGCGATCGCCGACGCCAGCCCGGGCAGCGAATCCTCGATCGCCACGATCCGGTCGAACGAGAGATCCCCCCAGGTGGCGCGTAGTTTCTCGACTGCGATCAGGTACGGCTCGGGATCGGGCTTACCTCTGACGACCATGTCGCCGGTGACCAAGAACTCGAACGTTCCCACCGGTAGCAGGTCCACGATCTCGGTCGCGAGCCGCGTCTCACTCATCGTCACCATCACACAGGGAATGCCCACCGCGCGCACTTCCTCGAGAAGTTCTCGCGCGCCCGGACGCCACGGCACTTCCTGCCGGATCTGTCCGATCACGGAATCGATTAGGGTGTCGATGATCTCGCGGATCTCGAGACCCACACCGGCATCCCGCAGCACCGCGGCCGACGCCGGAAGCGCATTGCCCACCAGGGACGACGCCTGCTCATCACTCCACGCAACACCATATTCGGCGCAAAGCTCCGCCTCGGCCCGGAACCAATACGGTTCGGTGTCGACGAGTGTGCCATCCATGTCCCACAAGACGGCATGCACACCGGAATCCACTTTGGTCACTACTTCTCCTCGTTGTCCTGATCCGCGGCGTCGGTGCCGGGTCCTGAATCTGTGTCGTGAAAGGCCGGTTCGCCATGAGGTGTCGGGTCGACGACGGTCACGGAGACTCCGCGTGACCGCAACGCATCGAGGAGGCTCACGTCGGCACCCGCATCGGTGACGAGGTCGTCCACCCCGCCCCACTCCGCGACTTGATGCAACGACGTGTCGCCGAGTTTGCCGGAGTCGACGAGCAGCACCCGCCGCCGCGACGAACGCATCATCTCGGACTTCACCGCGACGATGGACTCCTCCTGGTGATAGATGCCGTCGACGTCCGCAGTGGTGGTCGAGAAGAACGCGATATCGACGCGCAGCGCCCGAATCGCGCCGACTGCCCCCACTCCGAGAAAGGACTCGTGCCCGACGTCGAAAGTCCCGCCGATCGCAGCGACAGTGGGGCCACCCTCGTGCGCGATGCGAGCCAGCGTCGGAAGGTAGTTGGTCACGATGTGCAGGTCTTCGATCCCGAGCAGGTGATCGAGCATCATTGCGGCGGTGGTCGAATCGTCGAGGAGTACGGACTGACCCGGTCCGACCATTCGCGCGGCCACTGCGGCGATCGCCTTCTTCTGCGGTACGGCCACGAGACGCCGGAGCGATGCGCTGATCTCGTATGTGCTGGTACGCGCCACACTCACACCGCCGCGGAACTTACGGACCACACCGCGCCGTTGGAGTTCGTCGAGGTCGCGGTGCACGGTCATGAGGGACACCCCGAATCGTGAGGCCAGGGACTGCGCCGATTCGGTCTCGTCCGCAATCAGACATTCGAGGATCGCGTCTAGCCGCTCCCTGCGGGACTCACTGATGCTCCGTTGCGTCATGTTCGGTATGCCTTCCACTGCGCTTGTGACATCGACGTTGTTTATATCACTTTTGTTGTGATTAACGGGTCGTGAACAGCTGCCGAAGAATCATCGGACTTTACCCGAACCTCACCCGTACAGGGTTCGATTCGGATCACCTACGAATCAATAATATGTTGTGTTGCAGCTTCTTTCGCGCACACGGACCAAAACCGATCACCCCAGCAAAGGCACCGACGACACGTTGACGGCTTCGTCACCGAGTGCCACCATGATCGCGGCCCCAGACTTGATAACACCCATTTGATATTTACGAAAGGAGGGTGAACGTGTCCATGACAGCCCAGCGTCCCGCGTGGACGACATCGGCAGAACCTCGTGAACTCCCCGTTCCGGAGCCGGCGCCACACCGCAACAGATCCCGTCGCCGGCGACGCGAGTATTTCCTGTTCGCCCTGTTCGCGTTCCCGAACCTGGCGCTGATTGCGGTGTTCGCCTACTGGCCCGTTATCGGAAACGCCTACTTGAGCCTGACCCGATGGGACATGATCGCGCCGAGCCCCACCTTCGTGGGGCTCGAGAACTACATTCACCTGCTCACCGACCCATCGTTCCTGCGGGTCCTGCGCATCACCCTCATCTGGGTCGTCGTAGTCGTGGGGGTGAGCCTTATCGGGGGGCTCGCACTGGCACTGCTCTTCACCACCAAAGCGCGCGGACGATCCGCGGCCTCGGCGCTTGCCTTCTCGCCGCATATCCTCTCGGGTGCCGCGGTCGCCGCAGTCTGGCTGTTCCTCTTCGATCCCAACTACGGACTCTCCCGCGCCCTGTTCTCCCTGTTCGGACTCGACTCACCGCACTGGACGACCTCCAGCCAGTGGGCACTGCCGGCTCTGCTCATCGTCGCGATCTGGAAGGGCGTGGGCTTCGTCGCGATCGTGTATCTCTCCGCCCTGCAGTCTCTTCCCGGAGACGTGCTGGAAGCCGCACGCCTCGACGGCGCGAACCGGTGGCAGATCTTCCGGTACGTCAAACTGCCGCTGCTGTCGCCGACCACTCTGTTTCTGCTGGTCACCCAGGTGATCGGGGCGTTCCAATCGTTCGACCTCATTGCGATGATGACCGGCGGCGGGCCCGCAGGCGCGACCACCACCCTCAGTTGGTTCATCTACAACGAAGGCTTCCGGCAATTCAAGGCCGGATCCGCCGCGGCCGGCGCCATGATCATGTTCGTCCTGCTGATGGTCGTCACGGTCGTCCAGATGCGGTTCGTCGAGAAGAAGGTGCATTACCGGTGACCACTACGATCGAACGCCAGTCGGAACAGTCACCGTCCATCACCCCGGTCAACGCCGCCGCTCGACGCCCTCGCAAGTTCCGGATTCGGAGTCTCGGTGGCACCCTCGGCCTGATTGCTGTCGGCCTGGTATTCCTCGTCCCCTTCTACTGGATGCTGTCGTCGGCGTTCAAACCCGAGGCGGAGATCTACCAGTGGCCGCTGCAGTGGATTCCCTCGACCATCACCTTCGATCACTTCGCGCGTGCGTGGGAGGCAGTTCCGTTCGGGCAGTTCTTCGTCAACTCCGTGATCGTCACGGCTGCCGGGTCGACACTCAAGGTTCTGCTTGCCGTCTTCAGTGCCCACGCGTTCGCATTCCTACGATTTCCGGGCAAGAAGTTCGTGTTCTTCGCGGTACTCGGCGCGCTCATGGTGCCCGGTCACGTGACGCTACTGATCAACTACATCACGATCGGCAACCTCGGCCTACTCAACACCTATGCCGGCATCTTCTTGCCCGGCCTGGCCAGTGCATTCGGGACTTTCCTTCTCCGGCAGCACTTCCTGTCGCTCCCCAAGGAAGTCCTCGAGGCCGCCGAACTCGACGGCTGCGGCCACCTGCGCCGGCTCATTCATTTCGTACTGCCGATGTCGAAGCCCGCGGTGGTGACGGTCGCATTGATTGCGGTGATCGACGAATGGAACGACTTCATCTGGCCGCTGCTGGTGACCAACACCCTCCAGGCCCGCACCTTGCCGATCGGTCTGATGTTCCTCAAGGAGACCGAGGGCGTCGATCAGTGGGGCCCGATCATGGCGGGCACGAGCCTGGTGATTCTGCCGATGCTACTGCTCTTCTTGCTCGCCCAGCGCTACATCGTCGACGGTCTCGCCGGTGCGGCCGTCCGCCGCTGAAATCCTTTCGATTTCCCACGCTTCCAGTTCATTTCGCAACCCAGGAGAAATCCCATGTCGTTGTTCACCCGTGGACGTACGCTGAGTGCATCGCAGCTCAGCCGGCGCCGCTTTCTGACCATTGCCGGCGGCGCAGCCGCGTCGATCCCGATTCTCGCTGCCTGTGGCGCACCCGGGGGCGGCTCTGTGTCGGGAGGCTTCGCCCAGCCCGACGTCGCTGCCCCGTCGCAGTTCGCGGGACGGCAGAATGTCGTGTTCTGGAGCGGATGGTCGGGTACCAACGGTGAAGTTCTGGCGAATCTCATCAACAAGTTCAACGAGTCGCAGCAAGACATCTACGTCGAGATCCAGGTATTCCAGGGATACGACGGCTTGACCGAGAAGCTGTCCGCCGGACTACAGGCCCGGCAGGTTCCCGAGCTCGCCATCTTCTCCGACGTGTCGTGGAACAAATTCTTCCTGTCGGGTCATATGGAACCGCTCAGCAGCTATTTCACCGACACGTGGAACGCCGACACCTACCACGACCGGCTCTACGCCGAAGGCGTCGTACGCGACGAGCCGTACTGGCTGCCGTTCGGCCGGTCGACACCGTTGTTCTACTACAACAAGGAGATCTTCGCGCAAGCCGGTCTCCCCGACCGTGCCCCCGAGACGTGGGACGAGTTCCGGGACTGGGGCAACCGGATCACCGGCCGCGACTACCGCGGCAACAAGCTCATGATGCGCGCTTACACCGGATCCGACGACTGGTATTTCCAGGGTCTGCTGTGGAACTACGGCGGAGCGCTGTCCGAGGGCTTGGACGTGACGGTCGACTCCGCCGAGGCAATCGCGGCGGCCGAATTCGACCGCGCCTGCGTCAACGACGACAAGATCGGCTATCTGGCCCAGGAGATGAACACCGACTTCACCAACGGACTCGTCGCGACGATCACCAACTCCACGGGATCGCTCACCGGCCTGACCAAGGGCGCCGAGGCCGCCGGCTTCGAATTGGGCGCCGGCTTCCTCCCGGTCGAAGCGGACACCGGTGTCCCTACCGGTGGCGCCGGATTGGGCATCCTCAAGAACGCAGATCCCGAGCGCAAGGCCGCGGCAGCGAAGGTCATCGAGTTCCTTTCCGGCGACGAACAAGCCGCCGAATGGGCTGTCGGTACCGGCTACCTGCCTGCGACGAAGGGCGCCACCCGATCGCCGATCGTCACCTCGCGCATCGCCGAGGATCCCAACTACGGACTCGCGGTGGAGCAGCTCGACCGGGCCCGCCAGCCCGATCCTGCCCGCCTGTATGTGGGCTCGACCATCCTCGAGATGCGCACCGTCATCCAGAAGCTCTACACCGAGAACGCCGACCCTGCGGCCGCCCTGGGCGCCGCGGCCGCGGTCATTCGCCGCGACATCGAAGACATCCGCCCGCAGTACGAGGAGCTTGTTGCCTGATGCACACCGAGACCACCAAGAAGAGCGGCCGACGCGACACATACGCTGTCGTCGGACACCGTGGCGCACGAGACCTTTCGCCCGAGAACACCCTCGAGTCATTCCGGCTCGCCGAGGAGATCGGGGTCCACGAGCTCGAGTTCGACATTCGTCTGTCCGCGGACGGTGTCGCGATCGTGTTGCACGATGCGACCCTCGACCGCACCGCCGCGAACGAGGATGGTCGCGGGCTCGGCCCGGTTGCAGAGCTGACATACGAGCAGATCAAGGCGGTCGACGTCGGGGAGGGTCGCTACGTGCCGACCCTCGCGGAGGTGATCGCCGAGACCACAGTGCCCCTGCAGGTCGAGATCAAAGCGGTCGAAGCGTGCGACGAGATCGCCCGCGTCGTCGACGAATTGCATCCTGCCGACGCCGAACGCATCCGGTTCACGAGCTTTCGGCCGGAGGCTCTGCGCCGCATGCATGCGTTGGCCCCGGAGATCTCCCGCGGCCTGATCACCCACGGCTACCCGGACGCAGAGCGTCACCCGAGCGGCATCGAGACGGTGCTCGCGGAGGTCGAGGCCACCGCGTTCTACTGCGGATGGGACGGACTGACCGACGAACTCGTCGACCGTATCCACGATGCCGGATACGAGATGGCGGCATGGCCGGTCCGGAGCCTCGAGGAGGTGCGCCGCGGACTCGAGCTCGGCTTCAACGGCGGTACCGTCGACGATCCGCGCGCGGGTGTCGAGTGGCTCGAGCAGGCACGAGAGCAGTCGTCGAACTGACACCACGGGCGGGCTGCTCAGGACAGGAACGGAGCTGCCTGCCCTGCAAGGTCGAGCAGCGGTTGCGGCACGATACCGAGAAGCAACGTGATCACGGCAGTCACCACAATGGTGGCTGTCGTGAGCACGCTCGGCATCACGATCGCCGGTGCATCGGCCGGAGGGTCGCGGAAGAACATCAAGACGATTACCCGCACATAGAAGTAGGCGGCGATCGCGCTCGCGACCACACCCACGATCACCAGGGGCAGCGCACCCCCCGATATCGCGGCACTGAACACACCCAGTTTCGCGATGAATCCGCCGGTGAGCGGAATTCCTGCCATCGACAACAAGAACAGTGCGAATACACCGCCGAGAAGCGGTGAACGCCGTCCGGCCCCCTCCCAGCGGGACAGATCCCACGCTTCTCCGTCCGGGTCGCGCACAAGGGTGACCACGGCGAACACTCCGACCGTGCCTATCCCGTAGACGAGCAGATAGAACAGTGTCGACGAAACTCCCTGCTCATTCGCGGCCACGACTCCGGTCAGCACGAAACCCGTGTGGCTGATCGCCGAGTACGCCAGCATCCGTTTGACGTCGGTCTGTGTCACCGCCAGAACCGCACCGACCAGCATGGTGGCGATGGCCACTGCCCAGAGGATCGGTCGCCACTCGTCGCTCAGACCCGGCACCGCGACATGGAGAACACGGAGCAGCGCACCGAACGCCGCAATCTTCGTCGCGGCCGCCATGAACGCCGTCACCGCGGTGGGTGCGCCCTGATAGACATCGGGTGTCCACGAATGGAACGGCACCGCACCGATTTTGAACAGCAACCCCACCGACAGCAGACCGACGCCGATGAGAGCCGTGGCGTCACTGCCGGTACCCGATGCCACGGTGTCGGCGATACCGGCCAGCGAGACGGTGCCCGCGTACCCGTACAGCAACGCGACACCGTAGAGGAAGAACGCCGACGAGAACGCACCGAGCAGGAAGTATTTGAGCGCCGCCTCCTGCGACAGCAACCGCCGACGACGCGACAACCCGCACAGCAGATACAGCGGCAACGACAACACTTCGAGCGCGATGAACATCGTCAGGAGGTCGTCCGACGCGGGGAAGAGCATCATGCCGCCGACCGCGAACAGCACCAGCGGAAACACCTCGGTGCGGGCGATCCCCGCGTCGGTGGCTTCCTGTTCGGCCGCGCTGCCGGGTACCGATGCGGCCTGCGGAGTGAAGGCATCCGTTCGAGTACGCGTCTCCGCACCGACCGATGCCAGTGCGGCGTCCGCGGTCGACCGCGCACTCTCCACACCGCGCTCGGCAACGAGCGCAACCGCGAGAATCGACACGATGAGAATCGCGCCCTGCAGGAACAGTGCCGGGCCGTCGACCACCACGGCACCGGCCGCCGTGGCCGTCTCGGTTCCGGCGAGCACCACCACTGCGACGAGCGCCGCGATCAGGCCGCCGAACGCCAGCACCAGGTGACTCGCGTAGCGTCCGCGGGCCGGTGCGAATGCTTCGACGATGACCCCCACTACAGCCACGCCGAACACGATGAGCATCGGGCTGAGCACGCCGTAGTCGATGGCGGGAGCCGGCAACGATTGGGCGAGAACCACTGTGCTGTCGACAATCACTGTGCTGTCGACGCTGTCGGAAGACCTCACCGGTGTGCACCTCCTCCGGAGCCGATACCGGCTTCCCTTTCTGCCACGGGCCGCTCGGGTGGCACGAGCGGTTCGGGATCCTGCTCGCCGACGTGGACGAGGGTGTGGTCGACCGCGGGGGTGATCACGTCGAGCACCGGTCTCGGATAGACGCCGAGGACGATCAACAATGCGATCAGCGGTGCGACCACGAGGATCTCGCGGGGCACGAGATCGGTGATCGAGGTTGCGTGCCCCTCACTCGAATCGTCGGCCGATGAGCCACCGGGAGCCGGGTCGGAGTCGGCGCGCACCGGTCCTCCCATCATGCGCTGGTACAGCCACAGCACGTACAACGCAGACAGGACCAGCGCGATGGTCGCGATGATCGCCGCGACCTGATATCGCGGATAGGTGCCGACGAAGACGAGGAATTCACTGACGAACGGCGCGAGACCCGGCAGTGACAGCGTGGCAAGTCCCGCGACGAGGAACGTGCCCGCGAGGATCGGTGCGATTTTCTGGACGCCGCCGTATGCCGCGATCGCGCGGGAACCGCGCCGCGACACCAGGAACCCGGCGATCAGGAACAGCGCCGCGGTGGAGATGCCGTGGTTGACCATGTACAGCGTCGACCCCGCCTGCCCCTGACTGGTCATCGCGAAGATACCGAGAATGATGAACCCGAAGTGCGAGATGGAGGTGTACGCGATCAGTCGCATCACGTCGGTCTGCCCGATTGCAAGCATCGCGCCGTAGACGATGCCGATCACCGAGAGAGTCACCATGAACGGCGCGAAGTAGGTCGAGGCATCGGGGAACAACTGCAGGCAGTACCGCAGCATGCCGAAGGTGCCGACCTTGTCGACCACCGCCATCATGAGCACCGCGGACACCGGTGTGGTCTGCACCGCCGCGTCGGGAAGCCAGCCGTGCAGTGGCCACAATGGGGCTTTGACGGCGAACGCGAACATGAAGCCGAGGAACAGCGCGTTCAGTACCGCAGGGGTCGCGCCCAGTTCGCCCGATGAGGCAGCGAGGGCGATGCGCCGGAAGTCGAAGGTGCCGACCGTGCCCGACTCCCCCAGCCCGGCCTGCGCGGTGACGACATACAGGCCGATGACGGCCGCCAACATGATCAGGCCACCGAACAGGTTGTAGATCAAGAACTTCACCGCGGCGCGGGAACGCTGGGTTCGCTCGCTTCCGCGACCACCGAACCCGCCGATGAGGAAGTACATCGGGATGAGCATCGCTTCGAAGAAGACATAGAACAGCAGGATGTCGAGTGAGACGAAGGAGATGAGCACCATCGCCTCGACGAGCAGAATCAGCGCCGTGTAGGTGTGGGCGGCGCGGGGCCGGGATGCGGGCGCGGCCTCCACGACGGCGTGCCGATCGTCGTGCCATCCGGCGATTAGGAGCAGCGGCACGAGCACCGTGGTCAACAGCACGAGCACCAGCGCGATGCCGTCGATGCCGAGCGTGTAGCCGGCGCCGAACGCGGGGATCCACGTGTGCGATTCGACGAACTGGAACTGCTCACCGCCGGGTTCGAAGCTCGCTGCGAGCACCACCGCGACAGCGAGGGTCAGCACCCCGGCGACCACGGCTACGCCCTTCGCGAGCGTCCGCATCCGCGCGGGCACCGCGAGGACGAGGACTGCACCGACGACCGGGAGCACCCACAGGATCGTCAACCACGGAAATTCGTTCATGCTCGGCTCACCCCCTCACAACCGCACCAGCATCAGCGCTGCGACCACGACTGCCGCACCGGCGAACATGTACAGCGCATATGACCGCACGAAACCGGTCTGCAGGCGACGCAACGAACTCGACAACCCGGCGATTGCGCCAGAGGTACCGGAGACGACGCCGTTCACGCCGGTGTTCTCGACTGCCACCAGAGTGCGCACCATTCCTCGGCCGGGTCGCATGAAGGCCGCTTCGTCGAACGCGTCGCCGTAGAGGTCGTGGCGCGCGGCGACGGTCAGCGCCGACACGTCGTCGGGCGCCGTCTCGGGGATCTGACGCCTCGCGTACTCGCGGTAGGCGAGCGCGACACCGACGAGGACCACGGCGAGGGTCATGAGCGTGACCAGCCACACCGGAAGGCCACCTTCGTGATGCTCCGATCCGACAACGGGTTCGAGCCAATTCTGCAGCGACCCACCGAGAACGAGGAGGCCACCGGCGGCGACGGACCCCACGGCGAGCAGGATCATCGGCCACACCATGATGCCCGGGGATTCGTGGGGATCGGCATCGTCCTTCCACCGACGTTCCCCGAAGAACGTCATGATCATCACGCGGCTCATGTAGAACGCGGTCAGGCCCGCGCCGAACAGTGTGGCGACACCGAGAATCACGCCCTTCGCGCCGGGCTCGGCGAACGCCACCTCGATGATCTTGTCCTTCGAGAAGAAACCGGCGAACGGTGGGATTCCGATGATCGCCAGGTATCCGAGACCGAACGTGATGAAAGTGAGGGGCATGAGTGTGCGCAGCCCGCCATAGCGTCGCATGTCGGTCTCGTCGTTCATTCCGTGCATCACCGACCCGGCGCCGAGGAACAGCCCGGCCTTGAAGAATCCGTGGGTGAGCAGGTGCAGGATCGCGAATGCGTATCCGGCCGGACCGAGCCCCGCCGCAAGCACCATGTACCCGATCTGACTCATCGTCGACGCGGCAAGCGCCTTCTTGATGTCGTCCTTCGCGCAGCCGATGATCGCGCCGAACAACAGCGTTGCGGTGCCGACGATGACGACCGCGAGCTGGGCAACGGGCGCCGCGTCGAAGATCGCGTGGGCGCGGGTGATGAGGTAGACCCCCGCGGTGACCATCGTCGCGGCGTGGATGAGCGCGGACACCGGTGTGGGGCCTTCCATCGCGTCGCCGAGCCACGACTGCAGTGGCAGCTGCGCGGATTTCGCGCAGGCGGCGAGGAGCAACGCAAGACCGAGTGCGGTGAGTGTTCCTTCGCTCGCGGCGGGGACTGCGGCGAACACCTCGTCGTACGAGAGGGTGCCGAAGGTCGCGAACATGACCATGAGGGCGACGAGCAGACCCATGTCGCCGACCCGGTTGACGACGAACGCCTTCTTCGCGGCGGTCGCGGCGGCGAGTTTGTGCTGCCAGAACCCGATGAGCAGGTACGACGCCAAGCCGACACCCTCCCAGCCGAGATACAGGCCGAGGAAGTTATCGGCGAGCACGAGAAGCAGCATCGCCGCGAGGAACAGGTTCAGATAGGCGAAGAAGCGGCGTCGGGCATCGTCGTGCGCCATATAGCCGATCGAGTAGAGGTGGATCAGCGACCCGACTCCCGTGATCAGCAGGACGAAGCACATGGACAGCTGGTCGAGTTGCAGTCCGAAGTCGACCCGCAGACTGTCGACCGGCACCCAGACGAACAGAGTTTCCTGCACTGTTCGTTCGGCGGCAGTGGCACCGACCATGTCGAAGAATGCAACGAATCCGAGTACGAACGAGGCGATCGCCGTAGCGCATCCGAGCAGATGCCCCCACGGGTCGCTGCGGCGCCCGGCCAACAGCAGCACAGCGGCGCCGGCGAGCGGCAGTGCCGGGATCAGCCAGATGATCGTGGCGATCGACGAGCTCATGACGCACGTCCTCTCGTCGCTTCGTGGGCTGTCACACTCACCGTCCTGACGGTCAGTATTTGAGGAGGTTGGCGTTGTCGACGGACGCCGAACGGCGGGACCGGAAGATCGTGACGATGATCGCGAGTCCCACCACCACTTCCGCGGCGGCAACGACCATCGTGAAGAACGCGAACACCTGGCCGTGCAGGTTGCCGTGCATCCGGGCGAAGGTGACGAACGCCAGGTTGGCTGCGTTGAGCATCAGTTCGATACTCATGAACACGACGATCGCGTTGCGCCGCAGCAATACTCCGGACGCACCGATCGTGAAGAGCAGCGCCGACAGATACAGGTAGTTCTCCGGGTTCACGCCCCATCCCCCTCCTCTGTGGTGTTCTGCGCTGGGCCGTCCGTCTTCGGGCCCTCCGTCTTCGGGCGTTCCGTCTCCACCGGACCGGGAACTCCCAGATCCGACGGCTGCCAGTCGCGGCCGATCCGCTGCAGCAGTGGGCCGACGGACTCATCGGAGAAGGACCCGTCGGGCAACAGAGCGGGGACGTCCGCCGCATTGTGCCGCGCGTACACGCCGGGTGACGGCAACGGCGTGACGCGACCGCCCTCTCGGAATCGGCGTTCGGCGCGTTCCCGTTGCGTTTCCCGAGGTCGTACACGTTCGCGGTGCGCGAGCACCATCGCGCCGACCGTCGCAGTGATCAGCAGCGCGCCGGTGAGTTCGAAGGCCCACACGTAGTCGAGGAAGAGCAGTTCGGCGAGTGCTTCGACGTTGCCCGCCGCATTGGCGTCGTCGAGGCCGACGAACGTAGTGGTCGCTGCGTTGCCGAGGCCGCCGATAAGCAGGAGCCCGAATCCCATCCCCACCACGATGGCGAGTACACGTTGCGCCCGAAGGGTTTCGACGAGCGAGTCGGACGAGTCGATACCGACCAGCATGAGCACGAACAGGAAGAGCATCATGACCGCGCCGGTGTAGACGACCACCTGGACGACACCGAGGAACAACGCGCCCTGCGCGATGTAGAAGATCGCGAGCACGATCATTGTCATGGCTAGGAAGATCGCAGAGTAGACCGCTCTTGCGGCACCGACGACGCCCAGCGCCCCGATCACCGCGACCGTGCCGAGAATCCAGAACTGGACCGCTTCACCGGTCGAGGTGGCCTCCGCCGCGAGGGCAGCGGCGCTCATGACGCCTGCTCCTCGTCACCGTCGGCTTCGCTTCCGGAAGCGCCGGGAGTCGGTACGGTGCCGCGGTAGTAGTCGTCGTCGGTGGCTCCCGGCGCCATCGGGTGCGGTGGTGGCTGCATTCCCGGTTCGAGAGGTGCCAGCAACCGGTCCTTGGTGTAGATGAGGTCGGTGCGGTTGTCGTCGACCATCTCGTAGTCGTTGGTCATGGTCAGCGCACGGGTGGGGCACGCTTCGATGCACAGTCCGCAGCCGATACAGCGGAGATAGTTGATCTGGTAGTCGAGTCCGTATCGTTCGCCCGGCGAGTAGCGTTCGGTCTCGGTGTTGTCTGCGCCCTCGACGAAAATCGCGTCGGCAGGACACGCCCATGCGCACAATTCGCAGCCGATGCACTTCTCGAGTCCGTCGGCGTAGCGGTTGAGTTGGTGCCTGCCGTGGAAGCGCGGCGCGGTGGGGGTCTTGACCTCGGGATAGAACTCGGTGTTGGGCTTTTTGAACATCGTCGACAGGGTCACACCGAAACCCGCCAGCGGGCCCAGAAATTCAGACATCGCTCGACTCCTCGGATGTGGATGGTGCAGCGGGGACCGGGATCGGCGGCACCGGGAACCCTCCGGCCATCGGGTCGAAAGCGGACCCGGCCGACGGGACGGTCATGGAAAGGCTTCTGTCGCGGCGGCGGGAACGGATCGTCAGGTAGGCGAACAGCGCTGCGGTGAGAAGCACACCTGCGACGACGAGGGTTGCCGATTCCGGTACGACATCCTCGGCGGCGAGTTGCCGCACGACAGCGACGACCATCACCCAGATCACGGCGACGGGAATGAGCAGTTTCCATCCCAGCGCCATGAATTGGTCGTATCGCAGGCGTGGGAGCGTGCTGCGCAGCCATACGAAGACGAACAGCACACCCCACACCTTGACGACGAACCACAGCACGGGCCACCAGCCGGAATTCGCCCAGGCGCCCATGTTGAACGGCCACGGTGCGTGCCATCCACCGAGGAACATCGTGGTCGCCAGCGCCGAGACGGTGATCATGTTCACGTACTCCGCGAGCATGAACATCGCGAAGCGCAGCGAGGAGTACTCGGTGTGGAAACCGCCCACGAGTTCACCCTCTGCCTCGGGGAGATCGAACGGTGCGCGGTTGGTTTCGCCGACCATCGACACCGAGTAGATGAGGAACGACGGGATCAGCAGCACGACGTACCACATGCCCTCCTGCGCGGCAACGATGCCGGAGGTCGACATCGTGCCTGCAAGCAGGAACACCGCGGCGAAGGTCAGGCCCATCGCGATCTCGTAACTGATGACCTGCGCCGTCGAGCGCAGGCCACCGAGGAGCGGGTAGGTGGAGCCGGAGGCCCAGCCCGCGAGGACGATGCCGTAGACCCCGACCGAGGTGACCGCGAGGATGTAGAGGACGGCCACGGGAAGGTCGGTCAGCTGCAGCGGCGTGGACTGGCCGAACACCGAGACCACGGGTCCGAACGGGATCACGGCGAAGGCCATGAAGGCGGGTGCCGTCGCGATCACCGGCGCGAGCAGATAGATCGGCTTGTCGACTCCGGTGGGGATGATGCCTTCCTTGAGGCCCAGTTTGATGCCGTCCGCCACGGTTTGGAGCAGGCCTTTGGGGCCGACCCGGTCGGGACCGACGCGCATCTGCATCCATGCCATGACCTTGCGTTCGGCGAGGATCAGGACGAGGGTCGTCAGGACGAGGAACGCGAAGATCACCAGTGCTTTCGCTATCACCAGCCACCACGGATCGGTGCCGAACATCGACAGGTCGGCCGATCCTGCCCCGGTCATCGTTGCGCCTCCTCACCGACGGACGCTTCCTCACCGACGGACGCTTCCTCACCGACGGACGCTTCCTCACCGACGGACACTGTGGCGCGGATCCGCACGATCGCGCCCGCGTCGACGGCGAGGCGTTCGTGCACCTCGGAACCTTCGGACGCGAGGGGAACCCAGACCACGCGATCCGGTAGTGCATCGATCACGAGCGGAAGGGTGATCTCTCCGCGCTCCGTCGCCACCGTCAGCGGCTCGCCTTCGCGCGCGCCGATCTCGTCGGCGGTCGCGGCCGACAGACGTGCGACAGGTGCTCGTGCGGTCCCGGCGAGGTTCGGTTCGCCGTCCTGCATGCGTCCGGTATCGAGGAGTAACCGCCATGTCGACAGGACAGCCTCACCCAGAACAGGTTTCGGTACCTCGTCCGGCAATGCCTCGGGGAACGACAATGCCTCGGGGAACGACAATGCCTCGAGGAATTCTGGGCCGGTGCTGCGCCGCTGTCCCAACGCGACGAGTTCGGTTCGGGCCGCTGCCACGTCGGGTAGTCCGAGCGGAATGCTCATGGTCTCGGCGATCGCATCGAGGATCCGGAGGTCGGACAGCGCCCCGGTATCGGGCAGCGCGGTGGGGAACGGCCGCTCACGGCCCTCCCAGTCGATGAAGGTGCCGGCCTTCTCGGCGACGGGAGCCACCGGGAAGACGACGTCGGCCCTGTCTGTGATCTCGCTGCGGCGGATTTCGAGACTCACCACGAACCCCGCGGCGTCGATCGCCGCGCGAGCTGCCGGCGGATCGGGTAGATCGGCGACGTCGACACCCGCGACCACCAGTGCGGGCAGTTCCCCCGATGCCGCGGCGCCGAGGATGCCCGCAGTGTCGCGCCCCGGCGCCTCGGGTATCGGATATTCAGTGCCCCAGACGGATTCGATCTCGCGTCGAGCCTCGGGATCGGCCACCGCCCGCCCTCCGGGGAGCAATGTAGGGAAGGCTCCGGCTTCGAGTGCCCCTCGGTCTCCCGCCCGTCGCGGCACCCACGCGAGCCGCGCACCGGTGTCGTCGACGAGGCGCGCAGCCGCGGTCAGCGCACCGGGTGCTGCGGCGAGCCGCTCGCCCACCAGGATGATCGCGCCTTCGCGTCGCAGTTGTTCGTCGAGTTCCGGGTGCGTGCCGGTGCGCAGGTCGTCGAGCATCCGAGCTTCGCCGCCCGGAACGCAGTCGAGGAGGGTTCCGGACATCTTCTGCAGCCCTCGGCTCGCGTGTGACGCGACCGAGAACACCACCGTGCCCCTCTTCTGGACGGCCTTGCGCAGCCGCAGGAAGATCAGCGGTGATTCCTCTTCGGGTTCGACACCGACGAGAAGCACGACCGGCGCCTTTTCGAGGTCGGCGTAGGTCACCGACATGCGTGTACCTGCGATCCGGACACCGAGGAATCCGGTCTCCTCCGGGGTGTGCAGACGAGCTCTGAAGTCGATGTCGTTGGTGCCGAGCGTGATTCGTGCGAATTTCGCGTATGCGTAGGACTCTTCCCAGGTGAGACGTCCGCCGGTCAGCACACCCGTGTTGCCGCGAGCGGCAGCGAGCCCCCGGGCAGCGACGGTGAGCGCCGCGGGCCACGACGCCGCGACGAGCGCTCCCGTGGAGTCTCGAACGAGCGGCCCGGTGAGCCGGTCGGGTTCAGTGGCGTAGGTGAACGCCCATCTGCCCTTGTCGCAGTTCCACTCCTCGTTGACCTCGGGGTCGTCGCCCGCGAGACGGCGCATCACCGATCCGCGCCGGTGGTCGGTGCGTTGCGCGCACCCGCCGGCGCAGTGTTCGCACACACTCGGGGTCGAGACGAGGTCGAAGGGGCGGGCCCGGAAGCGGTACGAGCTTCCGGTCAGTGCTCCGACGGGGCACACCTGCACGGTATTGCCGGAGAAATACGATTCGAACGGTTCCTCGGTGTAGATGCCGACCTGTTGGAGGGCCCCACGGTCGAGCATGTCGATGAAGCGGTCGCCCGCGATCTGGTCGGAGAAGCGGGTGCAGCGGGCACACAGCACGCATCGCTCCCGGTCGAGGAGTACCTGTGACGAGATGGCGATGGGTTTGGGATAGGTGCGTTTGACGTCGTCGAAGCGGGTTTGAGGCCGGCCGTTGGACATCGCCTGGTTCTGTAGCGGACATTCACCGCCCTTGTCGCACACGGGGCAGTCGAGGGGGTGGTTGATCAGGAGAAGTTCCATCACGCCCTGCTGCGCCTTGTCGGCGACGGGTGACGTGGCCTGCGTGCGCACGATCATGCCCTCGGTGGCCACTGTGGTGCACGACGCGAGCGGCTTGCGCTGGCCTTCGACTTCGACGAGGCACTGGCGGCAGGCGCCGACAGGATCGAGGAGCGGGTGGTCGCAGAACCTGGGAATCTGGATGCCGATGAGTTCGGCGGCCCGGATCACCAGGGTGCCTTTGGGGACGGAGAGTTCGGTGTCGTCGATGGTGACGGTGACGAGATCGACGGGGGTCGTGTCGCCGGCTCCGTTCTCTGCTGCGGCGGTCATGAGTTCTCCCCTCCGGTCGCGTGCACCGACGACAGGGCTGCCAGGCCCGGATCGAACGGGCATCCCCCGTGCTCGAAATGCGCGACGTACTCGTCGCGGAAGTAAGCGAGCGACGACGTGATCGGGCTCGTGGCACCATCCCCGAGCGCGCAAAAGGCACGTCCGAGGATGTTGTCTGCGATGTCGAGCAGTTTCTCGAGGTCGGCTTCGGTGCCGCGTCCGTGTTCGAGCCGGTGCAGGATCTGTTCGAGCCAGAACGTACCCTCGCGACACGGGGTGCACTTGCCGCACGATTCGTGCGCGTAGAACTCCGTCCACCGCAGCACGGTGCGCACCACGCAGGTGGTGTCGTCGAAGATCTGCAGGGCGCGGGTGCCGAGCATCGACCCGGCTTCCCCGACATGCTCGTAGTCGAGTGGGACGTCGAGGTGTTCGTCGGTGAAGATCGGCGTGGACGAGCCTCCGGGTGTCCAGAACTTGATCCGGTGTCCCGGGCGCACACCCCCGGCGAGGTCGAGTAGCTCGCGCAAGGTGATGCCGAGCGGCGCTTCGTACTGGCCGGGGTTGTTCACGTGTCCCGACAGCGAGAACAGTGCGAATCCCGGGGATTTCTCGGTGCCCATCGAGCGGTACCACTCGACACCGTTGCGGATGATCGGCGGCACGTTCGCGATCGATTCGACGTTGTTGACCACGGTGGGGCAGGCGTAGAGGCCGGCGACGGCGGGGAATGGGGGTCGCAGACGGGGCTGGCCGCGTCGGCCTTCGAGGGAGTCGAGAAGGGCTGTCTCCTCGCCGCAGATGTACGCACCCGCACCGGCGTGGACGACGAGTTCGAGGTCGTATCCGGAGCCGAGAATGTCGCGGCCGAGGTATCCCGCGTCGTAGGCCTCGGCGACCGCGGCCTGCAACCGGCGAAGCACCGGCACTGCTTCGCCGCGCAGATAGATGAATGCGTGTCGCGCGCGGATCGCGTAAGCCGAGATGACGACGCCTTCGACGAGCGCGTGGGGGGTCGCGAGCATCAGCGGCATGTCCTTGCAGGTGCCCGGTTCGGATTCGTCGGCGTTGACGACGAGGTAGTGCGGTTTTTCGTCGCCCTGCGGGATGAAGGACCATTTGGTGCCGGTCGAGAACCCGGCCCCACCGCGTCCTCGCAGGCCGGAGTGTTTGACGTCGTCGATGATCTCGTCGGGATCTTTACCCAGCGCGATCTGCAGGGCGTCGTATCCGCGGTGGCGCCGGTATGTGTCGAGGGTCCAGGATCGGTCGTCGTCCCAGTACTCGGTGAGGACGGGCGTCAGAGTGGAGTCGAGCGGCTCGTCGTGCACCACGGATTCGTCCGACACGGGAGGCGCCTGCATGTGCTTGTCGCGAGCGAGACGCAGGCCGACGAGCGAGGCCGGACCGGCGCTGCCTCCTGCCTCGAGCACTCCGGGCCGGTCGTCCGGGAATCCGGCGAGGAGGCGGGCGGTGTCGCGGAAGGTACGCAATGGGGCCCCGCGCGTGGGTTCCGGTGGTGTCCCGGCCCGCAGATCGTCGACGAGGGCCGCCGCGGAGCCGACGGTGCGGTTGTCGAACAGTTCCCAGTTGACGGTCATCACCGGCGCGTAGTCGCAGGCGGCGTTGCATTCGATGTGTTCGAGCGTGATCGTGCCGTCAGGTGTGGTGCCGCCGTTGTCCACCCCGAGCCGCGCACAGAGGGTGGTGTAGATGTCGTCGCCGCCCATCGTCGCGCACAGCGCGTTGGTGCATACACCGACGTGGTAGGTGCCCGTCGGGGACCGGCGGTACATCGTGTAGAAGGTCGCGACGGCGGCGACCTCCGCCCCGGTCAGTCCGAGGTGGCCTGCGCAGAACTCGATACCGGCCGGGGTTATGTAGCTGTCCTCGGACTGGACGAGATGCAGCAGCGGCAACAGAGCCGATCTGCTGTGCGGGTACCGGGCAATGATCTGCGCGGCGTCGGCGTCGAGGCGGGCGCGGACGTCTCCGGGGTAGCTGCGACGGTCACCGGCTCGCACCAGCAGGGTGTCTTCCTCGGGCCGAGGCCCGAGCGGCACGAAGACCGGTTCTGCCGCCGAAGACCCCGGCCCCGCTACCACCGGCACGATGTGTTCGGTGCTCATCGGTCCACTCCCCCCATCACCGGGTCGATGCTCGCGACCGCGGCGATCACGTCCGAGATCATGCCGCCCTCGCACATCGCGGCGACTGCCTGGAGATTCGTGAATGAGGGGTCGCGGTAGTGCACGCGATAGGGGCGGGTTCCGCCATCACTGACCATGTGCACGCCGATTTCGCCGCGGGGTGATTCGACGGCCACGTATACCTGGCCTGCAGGTACCCGGATGCCTTCGGTGACGAGTTTGAAGTGGTGGATGAGATCTTCCATCGAAGTACCCATGATGGTGCGGATGTGCTCGAGCGAGTTGCCGAGGCCGTCGGGGCCGAGCGCCAGCTGCGCCGGCCACGCAATCTTTCTGTCCTGTACCATCACCGGTCCGGGCTGGAGCCGGTCGAGGCATTGTTCGACGATCTTCAGCGACTCCCACATCTCCCCCACCCGGATCAGGTAGCGGCCGTAGCAGTCGTTTCCGGTGTGGGTGACGACCTCGAATTCGTAGTTCTCGTAGCCGCAGTACGGTTGGGCCCGGCGCAGATCGTGCGGCAGGCCGGTGGCGCGCAGGATCGGGCCGGTGACACCGAGCGCCATGCATCCGGTGAGGTCGAGGTATCCGATTCCTTCGGTGCGTGCCTTCCAGATCGGGTTGTCGTTGAGCAGCAGCTCCATGTCGCGCAACCTGCTGGGCATGAGCTTCAGCAGATCGCGGATCTTGGGCACGGCCTCGGACGGGAGGTCCTGGACGAGGCCACCGGGCCGGATGTAGGCGTGGTTCATACGCAGGCCGGTGACGATCTCGAACACCTCGAGGACGAGTTCACGTTCGCGGAATCCGAACAGCATCGGTGTGGTGGCGCCGAGTTCCATGCCTCCGGTCGCGAGGGCCACCAGGTGCGACGAGATGCGGTTCAGTTCCATGAGCATCACGCGGATGATCGAGGCGCGTTCGGGGATCAGGTCGGTGATGCCGAGGAGTTTCTCGACTCCCAGGCAGTAGGCGGTCTCGTTGAAGAACGGCGACAGGTAGTCCATCCTGGTCACGAAGGTGACGCCCTGCGTCCAGTTGCGGTATTCGAGATTCTTCTCGATTCCGGTGTGCAGGTAGCCGATTCCGCATCGGGCTTCGGTCACCATTTCGCCGTCGATCTCGAGGATCAGGCGCAGTACGCCGTGGGTGGACGGGTGCTGCGGGCCCATGTTGACCACGATGTGGTCTTCACCGGCGGCACGTGCTGCGGCGCTGATCTCGTCCCAGTCCTGCCCTGCGGCGTCGTAGACGGTCGTGCCGGTATCCGATTCCGTTGCAGCGTCGTTCGTCAATTGTAGGCCCTCCGCTCGTCCGGTGGCGGGATCTGTGCGCCCTTGTACTCGACGGGGATTCCGCCGAGCGGGTAGTCCTTGCGTTGCGGGTGGCCGTTCCAGTCGTCGGGCATCTGGATCCGGGTCAGGGCCGGATGCCCGTCGAAGACGAGACCGAAGAAGTCGTAGGTCTCGCGTTCGTGCCAGTCCGTTGTCGGGTAGACGGTGTGGAGGGACGGAATGTGAGGATCGGCGTCGGGTGCGGCGACCTCGACGAGGATGCGCCGGTTGTGCGTGATCGACATCAGGGGATACACCGCGTGCAGTTCGCGGCCGGTGTCCTCCGGGTAGTGCACGCCGCTGACGCCGAGGCACAGTTCGAATCGCAGAGCGGAATGGTCGCGCAGGGTGCGTGCGACCAGCGGGAGGTGCTCGCGGTGTACGTGCACGGTCAGCTCTCCCCGGAACACGACGATCCGCTCCACCGCGCTGCCGAACCCGGCGGGGTCCGCGTCGTTCAAGGCATCCTCGAGCGTGTCGGCGACGTCGTCGAGGTACCCGCCGAACGGTCTCGGGCTGCTGCCCGGCAGCGAGATCCGGCGGACGAGCCGCCCGTAGCCACTGGTGTCGCCGGTGTCGCGAACGCCGAACATTCCCCGGCGCTCAGCGATGGCATCGGGTGGCGCGGGCGAGTCGCGAGTCGCATCGTCGGTCATCTGCGCGGCACCTTCAGCTCGATGAGCGGGCGCTGTGCGAGGGCAGCCTGCTCGGCCGCGCGCACCGCCTCTTCGCGGTTGCTTCCGAGCGGCATGTGCTGGATCTTGTCGTGCAGCGCGAGGATCGCATTGATCAGCATTTCCGGGCGCGGCGGGCATCCGGGTAGGTAGATGTCGACGGGCACCACGTGATCGACGCCCTGCACGATCGCGTAGTTGTTGAACATCCCCCCGGACGACGCGCACACCCCCATCGAGAGAACCCATTTCGGTTCGACCATCTGGTCGTAGACCTGACGGAGAGCCGGCGCCATCTTCTGACTGACGCGGCCGGCGACGATCATCACGTCGGCCTGACGCGGCGACGCACGGAACGCCTCCATCCCGAATCGAGCGATGTCGAAACGTCCCCCCGCAGTCGACATCATCTCGATGGCGCAGCACGCGAGACCGAACGAGGCCGGCCACAGTGATCCTTTCCGGGCGAACCCGGCGAGCACTTCGACCGTGCTGAGCAGAAATCCGCTCGGGACCTTCTCTTCGAGACCCATGTCCGACTTCTACCACCTTCGACAGGATTGTGGATCTTATTCGGGCGCAATCAATTTGCGGAGAACAATTTTCGGGTTCATCCGGTCAGTCCCATGCCAGGCCGCCCCGTCTCCACTCGTAGGCGTATGCGACGAACACGTTGAACATGAACAACCCCATGGCGACCAGACCGAACATCCCGAGGGCATCGAAATGCACCGCCCACGGGTACAGGAAGACGATCTCGATGTCGAAGATGATGAACAGCATGGCCGTCAGGTAGTACTTGACCGGAAATCGGCCGCCGCCGGTCGGCTGCGGCGTCGGATCGATACCGCACTCGTAGGCGTCGAGTTTCGCCCGGTTGTAACGACTCGGACCGGCGATGCTCGCGACGACCACGGAGAAGAGGGCGAACGCGAGCGCGACTGCGCCGAGCACCAGAATCGGCACGTAGACGTTCATCGGCACCTCCGGTTCCGAACGTCGATCCCCGGTCGTGCGACTGACGGACACTCGATGTCCTGTGAGCCACGGCACACACACTAGTGCTGATGACGCCGGACTTGTCCAGGATTCGACACGCATTCTTCGGAGCGGCGTGTCCGCCTGTTCGAGCTCTCGGCAAGGAGTAGGGTTCGTGCCCTCACCGGGCGGTTCGGGTCAGTGGCCGGGTGCCGAACCGGCGCCGGGAAGCAGGAGTCGGACGACCTCGCGACCGAGTTTCATCGGGTCGATCGGATGCGATACGACGGCCTCGGCTCGCGACCACGATGCGAGCCACGTGTCGTCGGGTCGGCCGATGATCACGACGACGGGCGGGCACGGATCGATCTCGTCCTTGAGTTGCTTCGCAATTCCCAGCCCTCCGGCCGGCGCGGTCTCCCCGTCCAGGATCACCAGATCGATCCCCCCGGCGTCGAGGTGCTCGAGGACGACGGGTGCCGTGGCCACCTCGACGTACTCGATCAGTGGGAGGTCGGGGTGCAGTGTCGTGCCCAGCGCAGCCTGCACTCGATCACGCACAGTGGCGTCGTCGCTGTACACGAGGACCTTCAGAGTTGCGGGACGGCTCGCGGCATCACTCACGTGCCCGATGCTAGAGCGTCGCGGACCTCACCGGACGGTGCGGTCACGCTCGCGCGGCGTGTCGCGCCGACTCGGTCGGCGCCCTCAGCTGTACGCCGACCAGAATTCGAGCATGGGTTCCCGCGCGAGTTCGGCTCCGCTCTCGGTGATGAGCAGGGCCCTGTCGTCGAAGCGGTAGGTCACGCCCGCGTTGGTGGCTCTGAAGCCGTCCGCGGTCGCGACAGGATCCTCGATCTCGATGCCGGAGCCGTCGTCGACGCGGATGCCCTTGTAGTAGAGGCGGTCGACGCCGGTCCGGCACACCACCATCAGCGAGTCCGCGGTGCGCGCGATACCGACGGCTTCGTTGTCCGCGTTGCATCGCGGACCGTCGCCGCCGACGAAGCCCTGCGCGTCCGCGTTCGTGACGGCGACGACGCTCCGCGGAGGTGTCGCGCTGGTTCGTGTCGTCGTGGGCCTGGTCGTCGTGGGCCTCGTGGTCGTGGTCGTCGTGGGCGCGGCTGTGGTCGTGGCCTCCTCGGTGACCGCCATGGTGGTGACCGTCGTGATACCCGTCGACGCACCGGCGAGTGTCCCGGGGTCGGCCGAATCGTCCCTCGTGCTGCTCCACGCGACGACGGCACCGACGGCAACGAGCGCGGTCACAGCCCCCGCGAGGGCACCTCGACGAGCACCCCTCGAGGTGCTGTGAGGCGGGGATTCCGGAGCGTTCGGGCCCGCCTCAGGGTTCGAAGACGCAGCAGAATTCCGAGACGCACTGCGATTCTGGGGCTGGCTCGACATCTGCCGCGCAGCGATCAACGCGCCCTGTGCCACCACGGTCTTGGGGTCGTCGAGGGTCGCGACCGGTGCCACCCGCGACAGTTGCTGGTGTACCAGTGGAATCCGCGAGGATCCACCGGTCAGATAGAGGGCATGCAGCGACCCGGGCGCCACCCAAGCATCGGCGAGCGCGCCGCGGACCAGGTTCACCGCCGACTCGACCTGCGGGGTGATCAGCGAGTCGAATTCCGGTCGGGTCATCGACAGGGCCGTCCGGGAGCCCGCTCCCGTGACAGCGACTGTCGCCGAGGGAGTTTCGGACAGCACTTCCTTGGCAGCGCGAGCGGTGTCGTCGAGCGCCCGGACCGCGTCGATGCTGCCGGGGACCCCGTCCGCGAATTCCGCGCGCAGATCGGGCTCGCGGTCGGCCACGTGGTCGAGTGCCCAGCGCCGGACCAGTGCGTCGAAGTTCTTGCCCCCGAGCGCGTTGTCGCCACGCGCAGCCACGACGTCGAACGCTCCGGAGTCGGCGACCCGCAGCACCGCGACGTCGGCGGTGCCGCCGCCGAAGTCGAACACCGCGAGCGCAGTGCCGACCTGCAGCGAAGCGGTGCGGGAGTAGTGGTAGGCCGCCGCCCGAGGTTCCGACACGGTGGTGATCGCAGCCGGGTCGATTCCCGCGCGCGACGCCGCTTCCACCAGCACCGCGACGGTGGCGTGCGACCACGCTTCGGGGTGGGTGAGCACGACGCGTTCGGGTGGCACGTCGTTGTGCAGCGCCGCTGCCCGGCGGACCACGCTGCGCAGAACCGCGGCGATCATCTGCGACGGCGTCATATCTACGCCGCCGGCCCGGATGAACGGCTGGGCGATCAGGCGTTTGGGCGCGGGCACGAACCTGTCCGGGTGGTGGGCCGCCGCATTCTGGGCTGCGTCCCCGGTGAGAATCTCCCCGTCGGCACGCACGAACACCGCCGAGGGCAGCAGGTTCGACCGGTGGGTGAGCGAGACCGGATGGATCGTGCCGTCACCGGCCCGGGTGTGTGCGGCCGCAGTGTTCGATGTCCCGAAGTCGATCGCGAGCCACCATCGGTCATCTCTCATGAATGAGGAGACTAGTACGACAACCGTAAGTTGATCTTGACCGCATGTCCTTGCAGATGGCCCCGAGCTCGGCACGAATCTTTCCCCACGTTGCGCGGGTTGCCGTGGGTCGTGAGGCAACGGAAACCCGTGCAAGTGGAGGAACGTGTCGCGGCGGCGACACCGGCTCAGACCGGGACCCGCACCGGTACCGCACTCGCCGTTGTCGATTCGTTGCCCAGCTCACCGTTTCCGTTCTCGCCCCAGCAGAACACCTGGTCGTCGACGGTGGTCGCGCAGGTGTGGACGGCACCGGTCGTGATGGCCGTCGCCGCGGCAGGAAGTGCCACCGGTGTCGGTTCCGTCGAGATACCGCCGGGAGCGCTCGTGTGCTGCCCCCAGTCGGTCGTTCCCCAGCAGGAGACGACGCCGTCCTCCGTGAGCGCACACGTGTGCCGCAGCGAGGCCGAGAGCGCAACGGCTCGGCCGGACAGCGAGGACAGCACCGGTTCTGAGTGCGAGTCGTTGGTGCCGTCGCCGAGCTGTCCCCAGCCGTTCTCACCCCAGCAATAGGTCCGGGCGTCCTCGAGGGCGGCGCAGGTGTGTCCGCGCCCCGCCACGACGAACGCGGCGGGGCCGGGTAGCTCCACCTGCAGCGGATCGGCGATCGCGACGTCGGAGTCGTTGGTGTGTCCGCGTCCCAGTTGGCCGGAGGTGTTCGCGCCCCAGCAGAAGACATCACCGACGACGGTGGACGCGCAGGTGTGGTTGCCTCCCGCTGCCAGCGACGTCATGGTGGGCAGGTCGATGCGGCGGGGCGCTTCGATCAGGTCGGCTCCCTCCTCGCCGATCTGGCCGTTGGTGTTGCGGCCCCAGCAGTAGCCTTCGCCGCTCTCTGTCAGGGCGCATGTGTGGTCCTCACCTGCGCTCAGCGCCGAGACGGGGGCGGGCATGTCGATCCGTACCGGTTCTGTACTCGGATCGGTCGTGCCCGTGCCGAGCTGACCGAAAGTGTTGTAACCCCAGCAGTAGGTCTCGCCGTCGCCCAGGGCCGCACAGGTGTGCTCACGGCCGGTGCCGAGCGCGGACGCGGGCGCGGAGAGCTCGACCGAGACGGGTGAGTATCGAGAATCGGCGGTCCCGTCGCCGAGCTGACCGGAGGCGTTGAGTCCCCAGCAGCTGACATCACCGAAAGAATCGGCGCACGTGAACCATCCTCCGGCGGAGACGGTGAACACATCGTTGCCCGTCGGCGACGGTGCCGGGCCGCCGGTCGCGGTCGGGCCCTGGCCTGCGCCGAGATCGGGCCAGTACACCGCGACACCGACGACTGCGGCGATGACCGCCACCACCGCGCCGAGTGCGGCGAGAGTTCGGGCGGATACACGCGGCGGATTCGACGGATCCGGCGGCCGAGAGGCACGCACCGGCACCGTGGGCGCCGCTGCAGGGCGGCCGGCGCGGCCGGTGGCGATGAGCGCACCACGCACCACCACGGTTTTCGGGTCATCGAGGGTCGCGACGGGGCCGACCTGTCCGAGCACGCTGTGTACCAGCGGGATCCGAGAGGATCCTCCGGTGAGGTAGATCGCCTGCAGCCGATCGCGCGGAACACCTCCCTGCGTAAGCGCGGTGCGGACGAGCGAGGCCGCCTGCTCGATCTGAGGGGTGATGAGGTCTTCGAACTCGTCGCGGGTCAGGAGCAGGTTCTCGCGCCATGGGCCGCCTACGGCCGAGACGGTCGCGGACGGCGCATCGGACAGCACTTCCTTGGCACGACGTGCGGACTCCTCGAGCGCCCGCCGGGCCTGCACTTGCTCGGGGCCGGATCCGCGCAGGTACTCGGCGAGGTCGGGGTTGAGGTCGGCAAGCTGGGATTCGGCCCAGCCGCGCACGAGTGCGTCGAAGTTCTTGCCGCCGAGTCCATTGTCGCCGACAGCGGCGACGACCTCGAATTCGTTGTCGGGAGTACCGCGCAGAATCGCCACGTCGACGGTGCCGCCCCCGAAGTCGAATACGGCTATTGCCGATCCGGCGGGCACGGGGGTGTTGCGGGAGTAGAAGTGCGCGGCGGCGCGTGGTTCGGACACCGTTACGACGGTGGACGGATCGATACCGACCTGAGCGGCTGCGTCGGTCAGCACCGCGACCAGGTCTGCTGACCAGGCTTCGGGGTGGGTGAGCACGACGCGGGACGGCGGGACCGCGTTGTTGTGTCGCAGCGCGCGGTGATATGCGTTGCCGATCACTGCGGCGACAAGGGCCGTGCGGGGCACGGGTGTGCCGTGCACCGACACAGCGGGCAGACTCACGAGCCGTTTCGGCGACGGAACGTAGGCTCCCGGATCCGACTCGGCGGCGTTGAGCGCAGCATCGCCGACAAGGATGTCGTCGAGCGACCGGACCGGCACCGACCGGACGAAGACCGACGACGACATGAGGTTGCCATGGTGCGTCAACGAGAGCGTGTGGATGCCCGCCCCCGGATCGGTCACGGCCGCAGCGGTGTTCGACGTGCCGAAATCGATCGCCAGCGACCGGTCACCAGTGCTCATGGCTCATGAGAGTAGGCGAGGATACGCGCGCATACCGACCCGGCAGGAACCTGTCGTGGATTACCGTCGGAGTACCGCTGTGTCACGGTGGCTTCCCCGCTCTACCGTGACTTCTCGGGCCATGGCCCCTCAAGCGACGGAGTGCTTGCCACCGTCCCTGACTGTCGACGTTCTCCGCGGATGCGATCGGCGCAGGCTCCGGAGCCGCTCACCTGCGCTGTGCACCCGGCCGGCAGCCGGTCCCGGCGTGATCATCAGGTGCGCCACGACGACGCAGACACCTGTGAGCGCACCGTAGAGAAGTCCTGAGACGACCGATCCGGTGATCATGACCACCGTGGTTCCGATGATGAGCCCTGCCGACAGAACGAGGATCGCCAACGCTCTGCTCTGCGACCGGTCCCCCGACTCGGTGCGATGTTCGCCCATGTTTCCTCCCCTCCCCGGAGCGGACTCGACCGTGTGTGCTCTGCGCATCGAAGAGTGCGAGATGCACGGTCGCGGTATCCGAATGGATCGAGAGTTCCGCCCCTTACCCGTTACGCCCGGGCCCGCGGCGTAGTGGATAACGAAACACTACCAAATGTGATGAATATCTCGCAACTGACCTGTGGTGCGTCACCAAGCTGTTGCATCGTGTGGCCCTGGTCGAATCCGGTCACCCTTCGGGTGGACTGTCCCCCACTGCGGCGGCTCCCGACCATGTCGCCCACAGTCGTGCGTACTGCTCTCCGGCAGCGACGAGCTCCTCGTGGGTCCCCGACTCGCAGACGACACCGTGCTCGAGCACGATGATCCTGTCTGCGGTGGCCGCCTGAGTGAGGCGGTGCGCCACCACCAGCGAGGTCCTGCCGGTCACGGTGGCGGCCGCCGACTCCTCGAGATCGCGGGCGCCTGCGCTCCCGGCTTCCGCGGTCGCCTCGTCGAGGACCGCTACCGCGGGGTCGGCGAGCAGCACGCGGGCGAGCGCGAGTTGCTGCGCCTGCGCGGCGGTGAGCCGATGGCCTCCCTCACCCACCACGGTGTCGATGGCGGCAGGCAACGCGCGGACCCAGCCGATCGCTCCCACCGACGTGAGTGCGGCCTCGAGCACCTGGTCGTCGGCCTGCGGGGCGGCAAGCTGCAGGTCGTCGCGGAGTGTGCCTGCGAAGGTGTGTACCTCCTGGGTGACGATCGCGATGTGGTCGCGGATCGTGCCTGTCAGTTCGGCCAGTGGAACACCGCCCAGTGCCACCTCGCCGGAATCCGGAGTGATGCTGCCCGCCGCGATCGATGCCAGGGTGCTCTTGCCCGACCCGGTCGGGCCGACGAGCGCGATCCGTTCACCTGGAGCGATGGTCAGGTCGATGCCGTGCAATACCTCATGCCCGTCGTAGCTGTGGCGGATACCGCTCAGCCGCAGGCGTGAATCGGTGGGCGGGCGGGGGTCGACCGGCGGTGCACTGTCGGGGAGCGAGACGATGCCGACGAGCCTGGCCAGGCTCGCCCCGGCCGATTGCACCTCGTCGAAGGTGAACAGGATCGCGGCAATGGGATTGAACAACTGGTGGAACAGGAGTGCAGCGGCGGTGACCTGGCCGACTGTGACCGACCCGTCGTCGACCAGGACGAATCCCGCGGCGAGGATGCAGGCCAGACTCACGTATTCGGCGCGGTTCCCACGGCTCGCGAACCGGGCGAAGATCCCGAACACGTCGATGCCCAGCACCCGGGCACGATCCGATGCCTGGTCCACGAGGTCTCGGTGCACGGCTTCGGTTCCGTAGGCCCGCACGGTGTGCTGCCCCTGAATGCTGCTGATCAAGGCCTGGGATCGCGCTCCCATCGCGACGCGCTGCGCGGCGTATCGGGGCGCCGACCGCGGCAGGTACCACCGCAGCGCCAGGGTGTACATGGGGACGGCGATCATACCGGCCAGCCCAAGGCGCCAGTCGATTCCGACCATCGTGGTCAGGCTCACCGCAACGAGGAACAGCGCGGAGATCACCGGTGGGACGGCGTCGGAGACCGCCTTGTCGATCACGGCGACGTCATCGCCGACGCGGGCGAGCACGTCGCCCTTGCCTGCCTGCTCGACCGTGCGCATCGGCAACCGCAGGGTGCGCACAACCACTGATTCGCGGAGCCTGGCGAGCACCGTGGACCCCAGCACCGCAACGAAGTAGCGGGAAAGGCCGGTGAACACGCCCGCGGCAACCGCCGCGACAGCAATGATCGCGACAATCCCGCCGAGGGAGGCGATCGGAGCCGACTCACGCACGCGGTCGACGAGGACCCCGAACATGTAGACGGGGAGCACGGTCGCCGCCGCGCCCAGCGCTGCCGTGACAACTCCCGCTGCCGCGATGGCCGACTTCGTTCGGACCGCCCGGCCGAGCCAGGCCCACGATTCGCGGGCGGTGGCGACCGGCAGCAGCGGACGTTCGGCCTCCGGGATCAGCTCTGTCATCGAACGACCGCCTCCTGGTACACCGCGTCGATCTCGACGAGCTGATGGTGCGTCGCGGTAGCAACGACACGCCCTTCGTCGATCACCACGACACGGTCGGCGGCGGCGAGAAGTGCAGGACTCGAGGTGAGGACGATGGTGGTGCGCGGGTCGGTTCCGTGCCGGAGCGCGAGGAGCCCCTCTGCGATGTTCAGTTCGGTGACCGAGTCGACCGCGGTCGTGGGATCGTGCAGGACGAGCACGGGCGGATCCGCTGCGAGCGCCCGCGCCAACGCGACCCGTTGCCGCTGGCCGCCGGACAGTGTGGTGCCGTCGTCGCCGACCGGCTGGTCGAGACCGGACGGATGCAGATCCACGACGTCGCGGGCGGCGGACGCGTCGAGTGCGCGTTCGAGGTCGATCGACGCGTCGGAGCCACACCCCGCTGTGATGTGGGAACCCGCTGTGATGTTGGAGCGCAGTGTGCCCGAGAACAGGAACGTGTCGTGCGGTTCGGCGAGGACCAGTGTGCGAGCCAGCTCGATCGGAAGGTCGCGGGCCGGCACCGACCCGACGGTGAACGATCCGATGTAGTCGTCCGCGGGGACCTGCGACGACAGGAGCGCGAACAGTGCGTCGGCGTCTTCCGGCCGGTACGCGACGATTCCGACGAACTCTCCGCGCGCGATGGTGAGGTCGAGTCTGTCGAGCGTCCGGTACGTGAGGTCGGCCAGCTCGAGGACGGGTCCTTGCGCCCGGTGGCTGACGTCGTCGCTTCCGGGGTGCAGTAGCGGTGCGCTGTCGAGGACCCGCGCAACGCGGTCGGCCGATCCTCGCGATGCCGCGACGGCGGCCGGTACCTGGGCGAGTGTGGTGAGGGGCTCGATGAGGAATTGGGCCAGACCCACCACCGTGATGACCTCGGCGAGTCCGATCCTGCCGCTGAGCGCCAGCCAACCGGCCCCTGCGGCGACTGCCACTGCAAGTAACGCACTCGCGCTGGTCGAGACACCTGCGAACACCGATCGGACCTTCGCCGCGCCGAGTGTAGCGGTCAGGGCGTCGTCGCTGACGGCACGAAAACGTTGTCCTGCTTCGACTTCTCCTCCGAATCCGCGCAGCGGCCGCAGCCCGGTGACGAGGTCTGTCGCGACGGCCGACGCGGTTCCGATGCGGGCCTGCTGTTCGGCGGTGCGGTGTGCGATGACCGGCGCAGCGAAGTGCAGTGCTGCGAGCAGTGCGACCGTTCCGACGAGAACGCCGAGGCCGAGTGGAATATCGATGACGAACAGGATCACCGCCGTCGCGATCACCGCGACGGCACCGGCGACGGCTCGCGCGACGAGATCGAGGATCCAGGTGGTGCGGTCGGCGTCCGAGGTGGCGACAGAGAGCAGTTCTCCGGCGCGCATGTCGGTGCGGACGCCGCGCGGGCGCAGGAGCGTGTCGGTGACCTCGACGCGGAGCCGGTGGCCTTCCCCTTCCATCGCGGCGACGACAAGGCGTGCACCGAGGCGCCAGGAGTAGGTGAGGGCCGTGAACAGCAGTGCAAGTCCGATCAGCCAGGCCACCAGCACGGTCCGGTCGCCCGGGGCGATGGCGTTCGCGACGATCGCTCCGATCGCGACCGGAACGAGGGCCTCGAACAACTGGTGCAGGCCGCACAACACCACCGCGATGGTCATTCGTCCGCGGTGTCGCCGCAGCGTGCGCCACATCAATGCGTTGCCGTGCGACGCCTGGTTCTGCGTGTCCACCGCACCTCCCGAATTCCGCCCGGTTCACCCTAGGTGACGGCGTCGGCGAGGATTCTTCCACCACCCGAAGTTTCAGAATTTTTGAAACCAGGAGCTAGGTAAGGCTAGGCTGACCCAGCAATCGGTTGGGACGTCCCCTCGCCCGGCCCCGTCGAAAGGCATCCATGCACAACAGACTCGGCCGTGCGCTCCGCCGGCCCCAGCTCATCGCGATGGTCGCGGCCGGCGCACTCCTGCTCGGGGCCTGCTCGAGCAGCGACAGTGGATCCGACACCACCGCGACCGGCGACTTCGAACCGGTGAGCATCGAGCACGCGCTCGGCACCGCCGAGATCACCGAGGAACCCGAACGCATCGTCACCCTCGGCATGGGATCCGCGGAGACCGTGATCGCACTCGGCACCGTTCCTGTGGGCATCGAAGAGTACCCGTGGGGCAGCGACGAGACCGGTTACCTGCCGTGGATCCACGAAGAGCTCACCGAGCGCGGCGAGGAACTGCCGGCCCAGTTCACCGGCGGAGCCGAGGTCGACATCGAGGCGATCGCGGCGCTGGCGCCCGATCTGATCCTCGCGCCGTGGTCCGGTGTCACCCAGGAGCAGTACGACCTGCTCGACGGCATCGCACCGACCGTCGCCTACCCGGAACTGCCGTGGACCATCACATGGCAGGACCAGATCGAGACGATCGGCACCGCGATGGGCAAGCACGACGAGGCCCTCGATCTCATCACCGAGATCGACGACACGTTCACGAACGCGACCGCTGAGCATCCCGAATATCAGGACGTGAGCTTCTCCTACATCTACAACACCGGACCCGCCACACTGGGCGTGTTCCTCGCGAACGAGCAGCGTGTCGCGATGGTGCGCGGGCTCGGTCTCACCGTCGATCCGGTCGTCGACACCCTCGAGGAGACCGAGGGCACCGACTCGTCGGTCATCGGTCTCGAGAACGCTCATCTGCTCGCCGACTCGGACCTGATCTTCACGTTCTACAGCGATCCTGCCAACCGCGCCGAGATCGAGGCACAGCCTGTTTACCAGCAGATTCCGGCGATCTCTCGGGGTTCGATCGTGGCTCCCGAAGAACAGCCCTTCGTCACCGGGTCTTCGATCATCAACCCGCTCACGGTGCCGTGGGCGCTCGACCGCTATGTCCCGATGATCGACGAAGCGATCTCGAAACTGGACCGGTAAGAGGCGGATACATACGGAAAGGGTGAAGGCGCACCAGTATCGCCTTCACCCTTTCTCGTTGTCGCGTTCGGCCTTGTACCGCTTCCATTCGGCGCTCAGCTTCCGGTTGTCGAGCAGCCATCCCATGTAGTCGCGCATGTTCTCGACCCGGGTATGCGCCGCCGACGCCGGGCCTACCCTCGCGAGCGCCTCCTCCGCCAGGGAGCGCTGGCTACGCAGATAGTCTTCTTCGATGTCGAGGAAGCCGCCCCAGACGTCGTCGGCCATCACGAAATAGTGGGCTCGCTCCCCCGCACGCCGGACCCGCTGCACGAAACCGCGTGCGACGAGCCGGCGGGTGTAGGTCGATACCGAACCGCGGCTCGCGCCCAGCGCGCGGGCAAGTTCATCGGAGCTGACCCCGCCCGATTCGTCGACGAGCAGATAGCCGGCGATGCGCCCTTCGATCCTCGATGCGCCACCTGTCTGCCAGTAGTCGGCGAATCGTTCGACGAACCACGACCGGACGTCGTCGGCGTCCTCTACCTCGCGGGAACTGCTCATGGCAGACATTGTCGCAATCCGCGTGTCACCTGCGCCTCGGGTGGTGCAGCTTCCGTGAAGCGGTGGTCGACAAGCACCGGAACGCATTCGCTGCTCCGCATCTCGGACGCGATCGCGACGTCGTCGGCGAAACCGATCTCGACGAGTTCGCGTCCGGACGCGCAGTCGTGTAGCGCCTCGGAGATCCGGCCGGCGACCGCATCCCAGGCGCAGCGCGCCTGCTCGGCCTCGGGCGACAACGCCCCGAAACCGTGGGTATCCGCCAGCTCCGCGATCACCGCACCTGCACCCCAGAGATCTTCGACGGCCGGACGCAACGAGCCATCCGGCCATTTCTCCCCCGCCGCGACGACGGCGACCACAGCGTCCGCATGCTGCCGGGCGATCCATGCCGCGACGGCGTGGAAGTTTCGCAGCGACACCCCGACGCACGTCGACGTCGCCGACTGCAGCGCGTACGAGATCGACGACCCGTTCGGCGACGACAACACCAGCCTCCGGATACCGCGAGACGCGCGAATCGTACGAGGCGACAGACTCACCGCACCGTCGGTGGCTTCTCTTCGTCCTACCGCGAGCACAGCGTCGTGTGCAGCGGCATAGGTCGCCGCGGTCTCGTCCCGCCATCGGTACGGCAGGACGTCGATGCCGCCGTCCAACGCGACGGACAGCGTCGTGGTGAACGACAGGACGTCCACCACGACCGCGACATCCGCGCCCTCGGCAATGGCCGCGGCCCCCTGCAATCCCCAGTCGAATCGGATCCGGAAGTCGCGTTGCTGGTGTGCGCCGTTCATCCGGCCGTCAACGCCGGTGGGCCATCCGCTTGATGATCGTGTCGCCGATCGACTGCATGATCTGCACCATCACGATCAGCACGACCACAGCGACGAGCAGCACCGGGGTGTTGAAACGCTGGTAGCCGTAGACGAGCGCGAAGTCGCCGAGGCCCCCGGCCCCGATCACGCCGGCCATCGCGGAGTAGCCGACGAGCAGCACCAGTGTCAGCGTCGCTCCCGCCACGAGCGCAGTCGTCGCTTCGGGCAGCAGTACCTTGCGCACGATCTGAGTGTTCGTCGCTCCCATCGCCTCCGCGGCTTCCACCCGTCCGCGTGGCACTTCCCGCAACGCGGATTCGACGATGCGCGCGAAGAACGGGATCGCGCCGATGGTGAGGGGCACGATCGCGGCGGTGGGGCCGATCGCGGTGCCGACGATGAACCGGGTCACGCCGATCAGGGCGATGAGCAGGATCAGGAACGGCAACGAGCGGAACAGGTTGACGATCACGCCGAGCACCGCGTTGATCGCTCGTTGCGGCCACAGTCCCGTCGGACCGGTGATCTGCAACACGATCCCGACGAGCACCCCACCGATCACCGTGAGCACGAACGACACACCGACCATGTACAGGGTCTCGAGTGTCGCGACCCAGACTTCGGGAAGCACCTCGTACCAGGCGGTCTTGTTCATGCCGATAACCCTTCGAGGTCGGTGTCGGTCCCCCACGACAGGGTCAGGTGCTCACGCTCGTCGACGAATCGGGCGATCCCGGCACGATCGACTCCCGCGTCGAAGCGCAGACGCAGCCGGCCGACGGTCATGTCGCCCACCTTCTCGACCCGACCCCCGACCACGGCGATGTCGGTGTCGAGTTCGCGAATCATCTCCGAGAGCCACGGCCCGTGCGCGTCCTCGCCGATCGCGGTGACGAGCGCGGTGTCGCTGATCGCCCCCGCCGACGGGTCGTCGCCCACCGGCACGATCGCGGCACCGAGCCCCGAATATGGGTCCGCCACCAGATCGGCGATGCGACCAGTTTCGACAATGCGGCCGGCCTCGAGCCGAGCCGCGGACGTGCAGACCCGTCGCAGCACCCCGAGTTCGTGGGTGATGATCACGACGGTGACACCGAGACGCCGGTTGACCTCCGCGACGAGATCGAGGATCTGGTCGGTGGTGTCGGGGTCGAGCGCGCTGGTCGCTTCGTCGCACAACAAGACATCGGGTTCGGCGGCGAGGGCGCGGGCGATGCCGACGCGTTGCTGCTGTCCTCCGGACAGTTGTGACGGGTAGGACTTCTCCTTACCCGCGAGCCCGACGAGGTCGATCAGCGCCTTCGCGCGTGCCCGCCGTTCGGCCTTGCCGACTCCCGCCACTTCGAGAGGAAACTCGATGTTGCCGACCACGGTGCGCGAGTGCAGCAGGTTGAACTGCTGGAAGACGGTCCCGATGCGGCGCCGCGCCGACCGGAGTTCGGCTCCGGACAGCTTCGACAGGTCGTCACCGCCGAGCAGGATCCGTCCCGAGGTAGGTTCTTCGAGCAGGTTGAGGCAGCGCAGCAGCGTCGATTTGCCCGAGCCGGACGGCCCGACGATCCCGAAGATCTCGCCGTCGCCGATCTCGAGGTCGATGCCGCGCAGCGCCGCGACCTCCCCGGCGCCACCGGCACCGGGGAAGGTCTTGACGAGACTGTCGACGACGATCATCAGTTCGCCGGGTGCACCGGAACCACGGAGCCCGAGTAGGTCTCCTCGATCCATGCGGCGGTCTCGGGGGATTCGAGCGCCTCGGCGAGCGAGACCACGATCGGGTCGCTCTCGTTCTCCGCGCGGACCACGAGGAGGTTGGAGAACGGGTTGTCCACGACCTCTTCGGTGAAGATCGAATCGTCGGCCGGGGTGAGACCCGCTTCGAGCGCGTAGTTGGAGTTGATCACGGCTGCGGTGACCTGCGGGTCGTCGAGCTGACGGGCGAGCTGCGGGCGTTCGATGGGGATGAACGTCAGGTTCTTCGGGTTCTCGATGATGTTCGCCTCGGTGACCACCGAGAGGTCGGCCTCGGTGAACGGCACATCCATCGTGATCAGCCCAGCGGATTCGAGAAGGTACAGCGCACGCGCATAGTTCGTGGTGTCGCGCGGGACAGCAATCGAGTCACCGTCGGCGAGCTCGTCGAGCGAGGCGACCTTGTTCGAGTAGAGGCTGATCGGCTCGAGGTGCACGTCGGCGACGGCAACGAGGTTGTCGACTCCGTTCTGCTTCTGCCAGTCCACGAGATACGGCTCGTGTTGGAAGAAGTTGGCGTCGACGTCGCCGGCGGAGAGCAGTTCGTTGGGGTCGATTTCGCCGGTGACCTCACGAATGTCGAGCGAGTAGTCGCCGAGCGCACCGGTGCTCACGACATGCTCGAGGATCTCGACGTGCGGTGTGGAGGATGCGGAGACGACCAGGGTGTTCTCGTCACCACCCGATGAGCCACAGGCCGCCAGGCCCAGACCGAGGACAGCAGCTGCCGATGCGGCGGCGGTGCGGCGCAAGAACATCGTTTCTTACCTTCCATGGGTGGAGACCGGTCCGCGGCGCGGCACCGGGTCGAGCCGACAATGAATCACCTGTCGAAAGAACGAGCCAATTCTGCGTGATAACGCTCGGTGACGTTGGGGTGCGCCCGCAGTCGCGACTTCAAGGCGTTGAGTCCGTACACAGAATGCAAGGTACCGCCGTGAACGTCGGTGCCCACGCCTTTTGCGGCAGCAGCCAGGTCCGCGGACAGCGGGACTGTGGGCAGCGCCTTGTCCAGGCCGGGGTTGAGGAAGAACGGCAGCGACACGCGGTCCGAGCCGGCGGCAGGGGGCAGCACCCGATGCACGGTGGCCTTGAGGTAGCCGCCGGTCGCGACTTCGAGGAGTTCGCCGATGTTGACAATGAAGTGTCCTGGAAGCGGGTCGATGTCGAGCCACTCGCCGTCACGTTCGACCTGGAATCCGCCGCTGCCGGGTTCGGGGTACAGCAGGGTGAGCGCACCGACATCCTTGTGGCTGCCGACGCCCTGGTTCGTGACGGTGCGGTCGTGACCCGGGTACCGGGCGATCTTGAGGAGCGGGTCGGGATCGGCGAACGCGTCGTCGAAGAATTCGGCTGGGGCGCCCAGTGATTCGGCCCATGCGCGGAGCAGGATCAGACCGACGTCGCTGGAGCGTGCGATCCATTCCAGCGCCAGGTCGCGCAGCTGCGGCACCTGCGACGGCCACAGGTTCGGCCCGTGCAGCACTTCCCAGGGTCGCTGCGGATCGACATTCACTACCGCAGCACGCTCGGGCCCGATGTCGAGTTGCTCTCGCCAGTCGATGTAGCCCTGAGTGCGCTCGCCGCCGACGCGGGTGTACCCACGGAAGTGGGGTGAGTGCGAGTTCTCGATCTCGAGCTTGTCGGCATCGGAGAGAGCGAAGAATTGCCGTGAGGCCGCGATGAGGCGATCCGCAAGCGTCTCGTCGATACCGTGTCCGGCGAGGTGGAAGAAACCGATCTCGTGGGTGACGATCCGCAGTCGGTCGAGGAGCGCCGCGCGCGCATCCTTGCCCCGGTCGAGGTCGGTGAGGTCGATGATGGGCAGAGTTGCCGTATCGGACATGGTGGATCCTTTCGAGCCGAGTCGCACCGTCGCGAACAGAACGGGTGTGGCCACGGGTTTATTCCGGCGCCGACATGTAACCCAGGATCCGGAACAGGCAGAACTTACGGGAGGTCGCTCGGGCAGGGCCCGTCAGTAGCAACGGCGACAACAACACGCGGGAGCGACGACGCCCACCATGCGTGTGCTCACGACCTGCGCGCGATCTTTGCCGAACATGGTGGTCAACGCTAGCCGCGCGAGCCCCGGGAGGGCAAATTGCCCCAATCGTCGGGGACGGACCCGCGCATCACGCGCGGGTCATGGCACCGACGGATGCGTCCACTCGTCTGGCGACGACGCCGATCCGCAGTGCGAATCCGAGCCCGATCGTGGCGACTGCCGCGACGAGGGCGATACCGATCGCATACGACTGCGGCCTACCATCCCCGATATCGACCAGCCATCCGACAACCTGCTGGAGCACCGCCACCACCAGGAACACCGCACCGTTGACCACCGCCAGCGCTGCCGCTCCCCCACGAGCACCGGTGTGATCATTGACCATCGAGAACACCACGACGACGCTGCCTGCTGCGACCGCCGCCAGCAGCATTCCGACCGTTGCCGCCGCCGCAGCGCCCGTCACTTGCGCCGCGATGAGCACCGCCACCCAGCCGACCACTCCGACAGCACTGACCACCACCATCGTCGCCGGCTCCCGACCGTGGGCATCGCAGAAGCGCCCGACCGCCAGCGAGGTCACCCCGTACACGAGCAACGCCACAGAGATCACGGTCGCCGCGGTCGCCGACGCGATACCGGTCGTGGTCAGAAACGGCGTACCCCACAGACTCGTGAAGGTGTAGAACGTCGAGTTGGTACCCACCGCGACGAGCGCGAACGCGATGAGCGTGCGATCCCGCAGCACGGCGCCGACACCGGCGCCGAGGTCCTGGCCTGCCGTGCGGTCCACCACCGCGGACGGAAGATGCCGGATGAACAGCAGTACCGCCGCGGCGCTCAGCAACGACACCACCGCGGTGGCCGCCAGGACCCCTCTCCAGGTTGTCACCGACAGCAACGACGCCAGCGGGCCACCGGCGGCGATACTGCCGATGTTGCCGATCAGCATGGTCGTCCCCGACATGGCAGCGAATCTGCTTGCCGGATGCCACGCCCCGATGGCGCGCAGCACACCCAGGAAGCTGGTGGAACTGCCGAAGCCGATCAGTGCCGACGCGGTGACCGCGGCCGGCAGGTTCATCGCGACCGCGTAGAGCAGCAGTCCACCTGCGGAAAGTGCGGTGCCGACCCCGACCGCCCAGCTGATGCCGATCCGGTCGATGATCGCGCCGGCGGGTAGCTGCATGACGGTATAGACGTAGAAGTAGGTGCCCGTGGCCAACCCGAGTTGGGCACCGGAGAATCCGAGTTCTTCGGCGAGCGGGCCGGCGAGGCTTCCCGGTGCGAATCGGGTGAAGAAGCTCAGGATGAACGGGATCAGCACCAGGATGTAGCCGACCGTGGGCGAGCGCAGTGTTGGTGGCATCACCGGGGATTGTCCAGCACGCGGTCCACGATCCAGTGGTCGACACGGTGCACTTCCTGCTCGGTGTCGCAGTAGCGCCCGGGAATGCTCGCCGACCTCAGCAGTCTGCGAGATCGAAGCGAGGTGGCGTCGGATCCGCACCTTACGGGATCAGTGCGGTCCCCGGTCGTGCTGTAATGGACCAGTGATGACCCCGACACAGCCCTGGCAACCGCACCCCTAGCGGCCTCGTCAACTGTGTTGCCCGGCCGCCTCTCTGCGCGGTCGATGACACTCACTTACCCCGTACGGCAGTGACACCGTCCGACATGGTGAGGTGGCCTCGAATTGGAGAGGACCCACCCCATGACCCCCGACAGCAGGCCTGGCCGGACCGCCGGTATCGGCGAGATGTTGATCAGTGCCCGTTCACTGGACGAGTACCGATCGATGTTCACCCTCACCGACGAAGACCTGACCCGAAAGATCCTGGACTGCCCCGCCGGCGCAGCCGGATTCACCAGCGCAGCGAACCGCCTCGGCGGTGACGTAACAGCATGCGATATAGCATATTTCGACCACGAACCCGAAGAGCTGGCCATCGTTGGGGAGGCCGAAACCGACCGCGGTAACCGATACATCCGTGCCCACGCAGAGCAATACGACTGGACGTTCTTCGCTGATCCCGACGAGCATCAACTCGTACGCCGGAACGCGGTCCAGGAATTCGCCGCCGACATACGCCGACACCCGCACCGCTACGTCGCCGGACGGCTACCGTCCTTGCCGTTCCCCGATGCCGGATTCGACCTCGTGCTCAGCTCCCACCTGCTGTTCAGCTATTCCGACCGTCTCGATCACGCCTTCCACCTCGATGCGATCCGCGAGTTGATGCGTCTCGCCCGCGGCGAGCTGCGGATCTTCCCACTCGTGGCCTCAGGATCCGGGGTTCGCTACCCAACCTTGGGCACGCTGCTCACCGACCTTCGGCACCACGACATCACCGGTGAAGTCGTCGAGGTCGACTACCGGTTCCAAACGGGCGCCCACCACATGCTGGTGTGCCGCCACATCACCTCGCATGGTCCGGAAACGCCAGGGTCGGCCTGATCAAGGACAGCTCCGCCAACGTTGCACTTCTCAATGGTGAACGCGGCTACGTCGTCCTGGTCAGCGAGACCGACATGGATGTGCCTCGGGTGGCAGACGCGCATACCGGATCATGTTCGGCCTACACACTCACATCCACCAGCAACGACCACACGCACCGAGGGACAGTACAGACCGAGCGTCTCGATCTTCCTCCGGAACTCGGATCGGACGACGCGGTCATCTTGTCCGAGGTCACCGACCCTGACAACCCGGACTGGAGCAACGACGAAGTGCTACTCGGTTACGCGGCTCTGAATGGATACACCGTGATGGTGCTCGGATACCAGGGCAGGGAATTCGAGGCCGAATTCGTCGAGGTGATGACCGGTGTCTTGGAGAAGGTTCGTCGCCTGACCTGAACACCGTCAGGCCTCCGGCCGAGCATCGACTATCGAATGCACGGTCATCCCGTGTTCGTCGTCGGTTTCGGTCGGCGTGTGCAAGATCGGTAGCTGGACCGGTGGACTTGCCGCAACAGTTGGGATCGCTCCGCGGATCGCTGGTACGAGGTCCATCGACCGAATGTGAAGCGCAAGTTCGCGTTGACGAGTTCGTTCACACGCGTGCGCATCCGGATGATCGGCGCGACGGGGCCCAGGACTAGCGCGAGCGGATGCCAGCGTGCATTAAAGATGTTTCGGTAATTGAGTGAGAACTGGTCATAAGGAAAGCCCGGTGTGATCGAGGAAGCCGTGACACAGATCGTAGTTCGACCCGATC
>NZ_JBHWXB010000019.1:0-102924 GCF_042729855.1 Rhodococcus sp. NPDC060090
CTTCGTCCCTCCTGGCTCGACTCGAACCAGGATCGGTGGAGAGGGGGTCAAATTTGAGATGCCATGCCGGGGTCAGTATTCACGTGCCGTCGACAACAGGGAGGTCGTGCTGCTCACGTGCATCAGAGAAGTACAGCGCAGCCGTTCGCGGACGGGCTCCGCTGATCGTTGCGCTCACCACCGTACCGGCCGCACCTACAGCGAACGAACAGAGGCCTCGGCCTGCTGGGTGCCAGCATTGCTCGGCCGGGCCCGGAGTGCACTGATCGGCATTGGCGGCGACCAGATCGGCAGATCGCTCGCCGTGAACTGGTCACCGACGGTGTGCCTCATCGTCCTCGGGCCAATAGGTGAACGCAAACCGGCACATCCCCGGCCTACCGGTGGTCAAAATGGTGTCGAACTCGAGCTCCTTCCACTCGATCTGCCGCCCGCGCAACACCTGGGCCACCTGATCTGCCGCTTCGGCGGGGGAGAAACCACAGGGTAGAGCGAGAGCGAACCGTGCGGTACCCACACTCGCAGGGTAAGCCATCCACAGAGGCACGCTCACGCGGACCAGTAGGTGAGCGCCCGTACTGGCGAGCCCATTCGGTCCGAAGCTCGCCGGATTCTTTGACGATCGGACTGGCCGGAGGAACGCTCCTTTGGGCGTTCTCGCCCGCCCCTACACGCGATTCGTTTGCTCCGATATCTCTGTAAAGCCGGAGGTGCGGGCAGAAGCTACCGGGGCGTCTCTCATGGATAATCATGGTTATCCATCAATATCATTATTCTGGATAGAGTCACAGACGGTATGCGTGCAGTGTCCTGGGCCTCGGGTGTTGTCAACACGGGTGGCGCTCGAACAACTCCATGACGTGCATGCGGATGTAATCGCATCCGCATCCGCATGTGCACGGGCGCGAACCGTGCACATGCGGCGGCGAGGCTTCGGCGTCGCGGTGGGCGTGCTGCTCGAGGTGGACCTGACGCCGTCGACGGAGCTGTCGTGTAGCGTCGTCGGTGACGTGGTGCTCCGACGGTCTCGACTCTGAAGCATCGTGCAGGAGAGCCGAATTCGCCGCAGGTTGACGTAATCTAGCTTATCGGCAATCTAGCGCCATCCAGAACTTCTGCAGCCCAAGAGGGTTGAGTGATGATCGAGCCGTCTTGTGGCTCTGCTCGACGTCGAGGCGCTACGTGGGTGCCCCTGATTGCATAGGGCCGGCATATGGCCTTTTGACGATCTCGTATCGCCAGCCCCGTCGACCTTGGCTGCATCTCTTGGCATCGGCACCTTGATCAACGCCAATCTGCGCAGGCATGGACAACAGACCGTCAGATCAAGAATCGAGCCATGCCCGGCATTCATGAGACGTGCGGGGACAGTTCTTCATGGAACGCCGATAAGATCGTGAACAAGCGTCGCACGGCTGGCGCCCTCGCTGCCAGCCGGCGTCTCGGATAGGGGTGCCGCAACTCCAGATCCGGGAGTTGGACGCGGAGGGCGCGGTGGTCAGGACCCGCCCTATTTCTATCCCGACCCAGTGACGTACTGCGCCCACCGCATTCGTGAGGCGCATTCGACCGCAGGCGGTGGGTCACGAGTTCACGAGTTGGCTGGCTCGTTGGAAGGTAACGCCGAGGATCGCACCGATATCGCGGACGGGGACGTTACGTTCGGCCAGGTCGTGGGCGAGCGCTTTGGCGTCAGCAAGGGCGCGGGCCTCGAGTCGTGCAGCCTCAGCTCGGTCGGTGCGGATTCTGTCGGCGCGGTCACCGGCGGGGACGCCATCGACGTCAAGGAACACGGTCACGGTGTTGTCCTCGATGCGGGTGCCGGTGGTGACTGCGATGTACTCGAGAGCCATCTGCTCGGCTTCGCTGACACGGCGGGCCTGGGTGAGTCCGTCGAGTTCGGGGATTGAGACCCCATCGCATCGAGATAACGAGTTCGACGCCCGTCACGCGGCACACCGGCATTCGCAGCGGCCGACGATCTCGTATTCGTCGTCCTCGATCCACCCGTTCACGCACTCGCTACAGGAACTCGGCCGAGGCAGCGAGCGACGGACCGGCAGGGAGGCCCACAGCCGGATCCAACCGTGGACGTGCATCGTCGGGTTCTCGGGCCGGTGCGCTCGGGTGGCCGCCGCAACGAGCGCGTCGATCCCGTGGATCGCGATCAGCCCGGTGATCTCGCGGCTCTGCTCGGGCTTGATGCGCGCGTACGACGCCGGGAGGCCTGCGGCGAGGGTTGCTGCTTCGAGCGTGCTGAAGAGCGCACGGGATTCGTCGACGACCGCGCGAGTCTTCCTGGCGAGAAAGTCTGCCGCTGACGACAACGACGTGGACGTTGCTGCGTCGTCATCGGTCGGTGCGATCGTGCGCGCGGCGTCGTTGTCGGTTTGGGTTCTTGATGATCCGTTCTTTGTAAGAGCGCCCGGTTCTCCGTCGGCCGCGTCACCGGAAGCCGATTTTCTGGGCTTCGGATCGGGAGTCGGGTTCCCGCTGATCAGAGGCTCTTCGTAGACAGTCTGGATGGTCGACCAGCGGCCGCGTTCGTCCTGGATCTTCTCGCGGACGAGATAGCCGTGCTCGGCGAGTTCGCGCATCGCGGTGCGGATCGCTTCGCGGCCTTCGCGTGGAGACTGCCGGGCGATGGCGTCGGAGCGAATACTCCAGTCGTGTGGCTTGGAGAGAAGCCAGATCAGCACCGCGCGTGCGCGGAAACTGAGGCGCTCATCGTTGATGAGAGCGTTGGAGAGGATGGTGAAGTTGTCGGCCAGACGTGGCCCACGACGGATACCACCCGTGTTGTGAACATGGGTATGCTCGGTCACTGTTCGACTCCTCATGTCAGTCGGACAACTGCCCGTCGCGAGGGCCTAATCTCGCGGCGGGCCTTTTCATTTGTGGTCGGAACTCTGGCATATGCGGTTCGGGTTTGTCCACGCTTCAGAGGAGCCCCGCACCGCGTTGTTGAGGGCTCCCAAATTTTCCTGCGAGTGTGGTGACAGCTCCCGATCGTGCGGATGCCATGCCCACGTAACCCATTCGATGTGGCACAGTGCGGCCCAACCGAAATCCGACCGCTCCCTGGAAGGTGGACGTGTATGAGTGGTGTGCGACGGACAGTGCTGGCGGCGACAGTGGCAGCAACGGCCACGCTCGGAGTCTCGACAGGGCAGGCAGCTGCAACACCGTCGGTGGACACGATCGTCAACGGAATACTGTCGGTCACACCGCTCTGTCAGGGCACCATCGACGAGTTGATCATTGCCTGCACCGAACTGGAGAAGCTGACCCCCCGCTTTCCGGTGATGCTCGATCTGAATCCGAGAGGCACCCATCTCGTCGTTCTCGGTGCGGGCCTGACCGAAGACGGCAAGATTCAGCCCGTGCTCGAGCAGCGACTCGAAGCAGCCCTTCGCGCGGCCGAACGTTATCCGGAGGCGCCCATCGTGGTTACCGGTGGAGTGCCGCGCGACGGCATCACCGAGGCCGAGGCCATGAAGGAATGGCTGGTGTCGCGGGGTGTCCCGCCCGAGCGTGTCATCGAGGAATCCGAGTCGACTTCCACCGTGGAGAACGCACGCTTCACCAATAATGTCCTGCTCGAGCGCCGCGCAACGGGAGCCGTGCTGGTGACCAACAAGGATCACCTCGCCCGCGCCATGATCAATTTCCGTCAGGCCGTCGACGCCAGGATTCCGGTGGCGGGCATCGTCGCTGTCTGAGACGACTATCAGACGGAGGCGAGCATCAGACGGGGGCGATCTCCAGATCGTTGTCGTCGACGAACACGAGGCGCCCGTCGTCGAGCGCCACCGCCCACCGGCGGATCGGTGCCCAGTTGCGCCCGAGGTCTTCGCCCACGGCCTGTTGGGATGTGCCGTAATCCTCCACGATCTTGCCGGGTATCGATCTGGTCTCGGCGACCCCGGCTCGGACGATCACGGCACTACCTACTGACAACTGCGGTGGAGAGTTCGACGTTGAACGGGCCATATTCGGATCATGCCACTTCGGCGCGGGCTTGTCGGGGCGAAAGCGTGTACTCGGGCGACGATCACTTCACCGCAGCGCGAGCTTCTCCCGGGCCTGGTCTTCGAAATCCTGCTCGACCATCAGGTCGTAGCGGCTTGCCTCGATGCTCTTGCGGGAGACGAAGTCGCGCCGACCGCCCGTGCTGTAGTGGGCCACGAAGCCGAGTGCGCCGCCCCAGAGTGCACCGAATGCGATACCGACGAGGATTGGCCCGGCGACGGTGCTCGCGGGGAGGAAGACGGTGAGTAGAAGGCCGAACAGCAGACCGGTCCACACGCCGACACCCGCGCCCTTGGCGGTCGAGCGGGCCGTGGTCATCCGGCCTTCGACTTGTTCGACGGTGGTGACGCCCTGACCCACGACCCGCAGGTACTCGACGGGAAAGCCTTCATCGGACAGGTGGTCGATGGCGTGTTCCACGGCGTCGTAGGTGCGGTAGCTCTCGAGGAGCGTCTCCGAATCGAAGTTGTACCCCGGAGTCGGTGCGTAGATCTCGGTCATGTGTAGCCCCTAAAAACTGCATAATTGGCAAAACGATACGCTCAGCGTAGCGTATCGTTTCGTAGGGTTTGATTTCGGGGGGTGTTCTTCCGCAGACTCGATGCATAGGCGAGGGACACTCGCCCTGGAAGGGATGGACATGGTTGTCGATGCCGACGTGGAACCCGCGTCCGTATCGCCGCGACGTTCCGTCAAGTCGCGTGCTGGAACGGACTCGAGAATTCTGGGTGCCGTCCTCGCGATTCTTCGCGCACACGGCCCGAACCGGGTCACCGTGGAATCTGTTGCGGCGTTGTCGGGTGTCGCGAAGACCACCATCTACCGTCGCTATGCGAACCGCGACGAACTGTTGGAGGCGGCCCTCGACTCGAAGGCCGCCGCGCCGCGCGTACCCGACGGGCTCTGCGTGTACGACCGGGTGAAATGGACCCTCGATCTGATCCGAGTGGCCATGTCCAGCGATATCGGTATGGGGAGCGTCAGCGCGATCCTCACCGACCAGGACCCTGACTTCACCGAATCGTTCCGCGACATCATCAACAGTCGAAGCCAGGTCGTCGCGGAGGTTCTCCGTGCTGCCGTCGTGTCCGGTGCGCTCCGCGCGGACCTCGACATCGACACCGCGGTGTCCACACTCGTAGGGTCGTACCTCGGTGCTTACCTGCGGCACGGCCGGGTCGACGAGACCTGGGCCGACGAAGTGGTGCACATGGTGTGCCCGGGGCTCGAACCGAGCAGTGTCGCCGACTGACACCGGCACGCCACGGCAGTGTGTCGTGGCAGTCGTCGGATCTCTGAATCTCGACCTGACCGCGCTCGTGAGCCGTGCTCCGGAAGACGGGGAGACGGTGCTGGGCCGGAGCTTGTCGACTCATCCCGGCGGAAAAGGTGCCAACCAGGCGATCGGTGCCGTAAGGGTCGCCGCGACCGCGATCGTCGGAGCGGTCGGACGCGACGATGCCGCGGATGTTCTGCGCGCCGCACAGCAGTCTGCGGGCATCGACACACGACACTTGACTGCACTCGACGCAGAAACCGGTCGCGCGATCGTCGTTCTCGCAGAGGACGGCAGCAACCGGATCATTGTGATCGGCGGGGCGAATCGACGACTCGACCGCGATCATGTGACCGAAGCTCTGGACGACCTCGATCCGGTAGTGGTTCTCACTCAGCTCGAAGTGCCGTCGGCGGTGACGAGCGCGACGGCAGAATGGGTGCGTGCCCACCGGCGCCGGCTGGTTCTCAATCCGAGCCCCACCATCCCGGTAGGCGCGGAGATTCTGCAGTTGGCCGATCCCCTCGTCGTCAACGAGCACGAGGCCGCGTACTACGCGGCCACCGAGCCGGGCACCGACATCGACGCCGTGGTCGGGAGGCTGCTCCAGCGGGTCCCCGCCGTCGTGGTGACACGCGGCGGTGACGATGTGGTGATCGGCACGAAGGGCGGTGTCGAGCACATTCCGGTGCCGGCCGTCACCGTGGTCGACACGACCGGTGCCGGCGACCATTTCGCAGGCACCCTCGCGGCCCTGCTCGGCACCGGTGTGTCGTTACGTGATGCAGTGGTGCGGGCCGGTGCCGACTCGGCAAAGCTGGTTGCGACGCGGCGAGAGGATCGCTGAGGCCTCGATGCGTTTGCCGCGCATTCAGACAGAAACGTCCTTCCGGAATGGTTGCTTCTGTCTATATGTGACGCGGAATCGTGACACAGCTGGGTGGTCATGTGTCCCGTCGTCGCCACGCGGTGCGAATGACGTATGGAAGCAACGTGGGATCTGCTCACCGCAGAAATCACTTCCAAGTGATATCACTTTGAGGTGATACTGTTGGTTTGTGGCGAAATGGGACGTGGACCTGGAGTTCGTCGAAAGCTGGTTGACCGACTTGGACCAACAGTCGTACGAACAGGTAGTGGCCGCGATCGAGTTACTCGCCGAACGCGGCCCGCAACTGGGACGTCCCCTTGTCGACACCATCAAGGCGTCCCGGCCACAAGAACATGAAGGAATTGCGTCCAGGGTCGAGTGGCCGGTCCGAACTGCGCATGCTGTTCGCCTTCGACCCAGCACGTCACGCGATCTTCCTCGTTGCAGGCGACAAGGCCGGAAGGTGGGACAAGTGGTACCGGGTGAACATCCCCATCGCCGACGAGCGCTTCGACAAGCATCTGAACCGATTGAAAGGAACGTGAGAACAAATGGCCAAGAGCCTTGACGACATGCTTGCCAAGCGGCCCGTGGACCGGGACGCGGTCAATGCGCACAAGACACGGATGCTCGACCAGGTCCGTGCTTACCGACTCAAAGAACTGAGAGAAGCGCTGGACCTGACCCAGCGGGACGTGGCCGAACGGCTGCATGTGGGTCAGAACCGAGTGTCGAACATCGAGCGCGGTGACCTCGAGCGAGTGCGGCTCGATACGCTCCGTCGCTACGTCGATGCGGTCGGCGGCACGCTCCGCATCGAGGTCGAACTGGGCGACGATCGCTTTCAGATCGCGTAGCGCACCGAGTTCGACCGGGGAGACGGGCTGAGGCGCACGTCTTCGCCTGATCGGTTCGGTGCGAAGGTCGTCATTCCGGAGGGGAGGGCAATGAGTTTCTCAGGCGCACAACTACAGCGTGCTGCTCGCGATGCCGCTGGCGCGCTGGGTGACGTCAGCCGCGGACGGCCGGACGCGGCGTCACGAAGCAGCTGGTCGAAGACCTGGTGTATGGGTCGTACGACCTCGTTGCAGGCCAGCTCCCCAAAAAAGCACTCTCATGAAGACACGTGAGTCGACATCGGTCGAGAACTGACGCGTCACAACTCCGGATCAGGGGGGCGGGAGGAGCTCGCCCTTGCTGCTGCGTAACCAGCGCCCGGGGAGTTTGCCTGCGAGGTCGCCGAGCGGGCCGACTGCGCCGCGAAGCAATTCGACGGTTTCCTGCAGGGTGTCGACACTTGCGTTCATCCGGATGATGCCCGGCGTGAGACTCGCGAGGGTCTCGGACAGTGACACGATCTGATCGAGCGGGCCACCCTCGGCGAGCAGGCGCTCGAGGGCGCCGTGCTCGGACAGCAGCACGTCGAGCGTGCCGCCGTCGGCGAGTACGCGTTCGACGACTCCACCGGACCGGAGGGCCGTATCGACGAGACCTCCGGGTTCGGTGAGCCGCTCGACTGCGCCGTCCTGCGCAAGCAACCGTTCGAGGGGGCCGTCCGGTGCGGTGATGCGATCGAGCAGACCGCCCTCGGAGAGCAGCCGGTCGAGAGCTCCGTCATCGGCGAGTATCCGATCGAGTGGCCCGCCGGGCACCGTCAGGCGATCGAGTGCACCGCCCGGTTCCAGGAGTCGTTCGAGTGGTCCGCCCGGGGCGGTGAGCCGATCCACCGGACCCCCCGTCGCGAGGAGGCGGTCGAGTGGACCACCGGGTCGCAGGGCCTGTCCGAGTCCGCGGTCGTCCGCCGTCAGCCGCGACACCTGCTGCAGCAGCCCGAGCGACTCGCGGGTATCGGTCAGCCCCACCGCGCCCAGAGCCGAATAGGTCGTCGGTTGCACCGCGATGCGAATGGTGCCGATGACCGTTTCGGCGACGAGCAGAGCGGAATCCGCTGCGGCCAGGCCGATCCGCAGCGGTGTCGAGAGCACGGACCCCAGATTCATTGGTTCACTGTAACCGGGGACACACAGAAATCGGTCCGGCGATCAGTGCAGGACCTTCAGCCCCACCACACATCCGACGATCCCGACGATCAACAGAATTTTCACGGCGGATGCAGCTTCGGTGCCGGTGGCCATCGCATACCCCACGGTCAGGGCCGCGCCGATACCGACCCAGATCGCGTAGGACGTGCCGATGGGAAGCGTGCGCATCGCGTAGGCCAGTCCGGCCATGCTGAACAGCAACGCAACGGCGAAGACGACGCTGGGGGCGAGTCGGGTGAAGCCGGCCGATTTACCCAACGCGGTGGCCCACACTGCTTCGAGGACCCCGGACAGTACAAGAATGATCCATGCCATGCGACAACTCCTGCACCGTCTTGTCGCTGGCCGGGTACGGTGCGCTCGTCCGGGAGACCGGATTCCGGTCACCTTCGTGCCAGGGTAGGAAACCCCGTAGACGGTGGCAATACGGCGGTGGGGAAGCTCACCACACAGGGCGCCTGCGACCCGGGTGATGCATCCGTACCTGCTCTAAAATCGTCTCGCAACGTGCAGCGTCGGTGGGTGTAGGGAAGCAGGACGGATGGGAATTACGGACTTCGTGTCGAACGCGGCACGGAACGCCTGGGGATTGTTCGTCGCGGACGGTGTCGCCGAGCCGTACCGGACGCCGTCGGTCGTCGTGGGCGACGGTCCGCATCGCACGCTGCGCCGCTTCGGCCCCGAAGGCTCCGGGGACCCGGTCCTGCTCGTGACACCGCTCGCGGCATCGCCCACCTGCTTCGACCTGATGCCGGGGCAGAGCCTCGCGGCGCACCTCGCGGGTCTGGGCCGCAGCGTCTTCCTCATCGAGTACGGGAAGATCACCGGCGACGACCGCGATCTCGGTCTCGAATTCTGGATCGACGACGTACTTCCCGAGGCGATCCACCGTGTTGCGGAACTGTCGGGAGGACGAGAGGTCGATGTCGTCGCGTGGAGCATCGCGGGAAGCCTGGCACTGCTCACCTCGGCGGCCCACCCGGAACTCCCGGTCCGCTCCATCACCACGTTCGGGACGCCCATCGATTACGAGAAGATCCCGCTGATGTTCCTTCCCCGGCTGGCGGGCAGGTATCTCGCCGAGCCGGCGCTCGACGTGGCCGATCACCTGTTCGGCGGGATTCCCGCACCGTTGGTGCGGATTGCGTACCGCGTCACTGCGATCGAGCGTGAGGTTCGGCGACCGTGGTTCGTCGCAGCCAATATCGCCGATAGCGACAAGCTCGCGCGCATGGAGCGCGTCGACCGCTTCCAGAACGAGATCGAGGGCTACGCGGGCCGCGCATTCCGGCAGCTCGCGGTACATGTGACGGTGGGCAACGAGCTGACGACCGGACGGATCGAGCTGGGCGGCCGCGTCGTCGACCTCGCCGATGTGGACGTGCCGGTGCTGGCGTTCGGCGGCACCGACGACGTCCTCGCCCCGATCCCGTCGGTCGAGCCGGTCACCTCGGTGCTCACCGGGGCACCGCGCGTCCGCTTCGTTCGTGTACCGGGCACCCACCTCGGGATTCTCGCCGGGACCGCGGCGCCCACCACCTCGTGGGCCGAGCTCGCCGAGTTCCTCGACTCTCCCCTCGGAGACGGCCCGGACCTGGAGTTCGCGGCGCCGGCCGACGAGTCGATGCCGACCACGTCGGTGACCGGGGCAGACTGAGCTCAGGCGGGGACGTGGTCTCCGTGCCCCTGCTCGCGCAGGGCCGCGCGGATCCTGTCGTGGGCGCGGTCGAGCGATTCTGCCGACGGGTCCTTCTCCGCCTGCCCGAAATCGAAGTCGCCGAGGGTGTGCGCGGGGAACACGTGCAGGTGCAGGTGGGGAACCTCGAGCCCGGCGATCACCAGGCCCACACGCGGCGCCTCGTACGCGGCGCACACCGCGCGGCCGACGATCCTGGCGACACGGTTGACCTTGTCCGAGAGGTCGTCGTCGATGTCCTGCCAGTGGTCCACTTCCTGTCGCGGTACGACGAGGACGTGCCCTTCGGTCAAAGGGTTGATGGTGAGGAACGAGACGACGTCGTCGTCCTCCCACACGAAACGTCCGGGAAGGTCACCGGAGATGATCATGCTGAACACGGAAGTCATACGGGCACAATAGGCCGCTCACAGCTCCTCGGCGACATCTGCGGCCGCGAGGGAGAGGACGAGCAGCGGCACGACCTTCGCAGGTGGGATGTGGTAGCGGTTGCGGGATTGCTGTTCGACGATGTGTGCTGCCGACAGCGTCCTCAGGTGGTGATAGAGGCGGCCGGGTGACGACAGGTCGGTCGCTTCCTGCAGTTCGGCTGCGGTGGCAGGCCCTCTCAACAGCGTGCGCACGATCGCGAGCCGGGCGGGGTTGCCGAGCGCGTCGAGGACACCCGAGATCGAGGACGCATCCAATCGGAGGGTGGCGGCAGCGTCGTAGTCGATGGTCCACGACACGTTGCCGTACAACGACACCGCGCCGTGGTATCCGATGCTGCCCGCCGTCCCAATGGATGCGTCGGCGCTGGGGCTCTCGTCGGATCCGGTGCTGCCCTCGAGGAGTCGGACACGACGTTCGAGGTCGGCGATCCTGTCCTCGTAGTTGCCGGTCGGGCGGTCGTTCACACAGCGCACCGTATCTGATCGAGGATCTCGGGCTCGCTCATCGCCGCGAACATCAGGCCTTGGTGCGCGAAGCTTCCGAGCGCGGCCGTGTAGTCGGCTTCCGTCATGTTCGACGTCAGTATCACCGCAGTTGCGACGGAGCCGTCGGCCAGTCGCAGGCTCATTGCCTCGGTGAGTATCCCGGGCAGATTTCCGCCCTTGAATCCGAGACCGTCGGTTCCGGGAGGTGCGGGCTGCCATTCCAGGTGACCGCGAGCGATGTCCGTTCCGCTCCCGAACGACCCGTCGGCGATCGTCCGATGGATGCCCGCAAGCTGGTCGGCCGTTCCCGCGTTGTCTTCTCGTTGAATCCGGTCCATTTCGCCGAACGGGTCGTCGGGCAACACATCGGGTTGCTGAAGGAGTCCGAGGATCTCGGCGCGGAAACCGGGATCGTCCGCGTAACGCTGCGCGCTGTCCCACAGGTCGGCGCCGGTGTCCTGCGGTGCAAGGAACGCGAGCGTATTGCCGAGGAGGGTGGGCGGTTCGAAGTCGTCCCAGCCGCCCTGTTCGGCAGCTGCCGACAGTGCGTCGTCGCCGAGCCGATCACGTAGATAGTCGGGTGCGGCGTTGTCGCTCTCCTGGATCATCGCGGTCACCAGGTCGTCGAGAGCGACCGTGCCCTCTGGGGTGACGCCGAGGCGTTCCAGTGCGGCGGGGTGCGCGCCGCCGTCCGTGTCCGGGAGGTACCAGCGTTCCCATTCGGCGACAGGGATCTGTTCGGCGGGGTCGAGGGTGCCGTCCGCAACGGCCTGCGCGTACGCGGCAAGGTGGACGACCTTGACCGCGGATGCGAGTGGCTGTGGGTCGTCGGCGCGGTGTGCGACGACGTTCCCGTTCCCGTCGTCGATGACGAGACCGACGGCGTCGGGGTGTTCGGCGAGGTATCCGACCCAGCCTTCGGGGATCGCCACGTCGGAGGCAGGGAGCGTAGCGCAGTCTGCGGTGGCGCTCGTGTCGGTGGCGGTGGCTTCGTCGGGTGGTGCGTCGGTGCACGCCGTGAGTGTCAGGGCGGCTGCGGCGGCGAGTGCGGCGAGGACCTTCGGCGACATGGCTGCTCCGTACGTTCGGAAATTCGTGAGTTCGGAAATTCGGAATTCCGGATTAACGATAGGTGTGGCAGGGGTGCGTGTCCAGCCCACGGAGTCGGCCGGTCGTATCCTCACCGTCATGAACGGGCCCGGATCCGCACGTGTCGGCACGCAACGCGCGCTGATCGCGGAGCTCGTCACCGAGGTTCTGGCACCGCTGCCTGCAGACCGGCGGACGGTGGTCGGGCTGTGCGGACCGCCCGGGTCCGGGAAGAGCCGCGCGGCGGGACTACTCGTTGCAGCGCTCACCAGAGCCGGAATCGAGTCCGGATCGGCGCCGATGGACGGATTCCACCTGTCCGACGCGCAACTCGGCGCGCGCGGTGCACGCGGGCGCAAGGGCGCACCGGACACCTTCGATGTGGCGGGATACCGCGAGCTCCTTCAACGCCTTCGGCTCCGCCGCGCCGAAACGGTCTATGCCCCCGACTTCTCGCGCAGACTCGACGACCCGGTGGCTGCGGTGCATGCCATCGAACCGTCTGCCCGCGTGGTCGTCACCGAAGGGAACTACCTCCTGTTCGACACCGGGGGATGGGAGACGATCCGTCCACTCCTCGATCTCGTGATCTATCTGGACGTGCCGGATACGACGCTGACCCCGCGCCTGGTCCATCGGCATCGCGTGGGTGGCCGCGCGAAGTCGCAGGCCCGCGACTGGGTTCGCGAGGTCGATCTGCCCAACGCCGCGGCAGTCGCTCGCACCCGTGGCCGTGCCGATCTCGTGTGGAGCCCCGTCCCGTAGTCTGTCGTGCGTGCGCGTACTCGTTATCGGCTCCGGTGCCCGTGAACATGCTCTCGCCCTGGCGCTGTCCCGCGACCCGGGTGTGACGGCCGTTCTGGCTGCTCCGGGCAACGCGGGCATTGCCAAAATCGCCGAGCAGCATCCGGTCGACGCCTCTTCCGCCGACGAGGTCGTCGCGCTGGCGAAGGGCACGCAGGCCGATCTCGTCGTGATCGGGCCCGAGGTACCGCTCGTCCTCGGTGTCGCCGAGGCCGTCCGAGAGGCAGGCATCCCCTGCTTCGGCCCGTCTGCCGACGCGGCCCGCATCGAGGGATCGAAGGCCTTCGCGAAGGACGTCATGGCCGCCGCAGGGGTGCGTACCGCGCACAGCGAGGTCGTCGACACGCCTGCAGTCATCGACGAAGCACTCGATCGCTTCGGCCCGACCTGGGTGGTCAAGGACGACGGCCTTGCCGCGGGCAAGGGCGTCGTGGTGACCACCGACCGTGACGCCGCGCGCGATCACGCAGCGGAGATCATCGAGAACGGGCACCCTGTCCTGCTGGAGTCGTTCCTCGACGGACCCGAGGTATCGCTGTTCTGCCTCGTCGACGGCGAGACGGTGGTGCCGCTGCTTCCTGCGCAGGACCACAAGCGTGTCGGCGACGGCGACATCGGCCCCAACACCGGTGGTATGGGTGCCTACACACCGCTGCCGTGGCTGCCGGAAGGTGCCGTCGAGCAGATCGTCGACGAGGTCGTCAAGCCGGTCGCGGCCGAACTCGTGCGTCGTGGATGCGGGTTCTCCGGCCTGCTCTACGCCGGCCTGGCCATGGGCAAGGAAGGTCCCGCGGTCGTCGAATTCAACTGCCGTTTCGGTGATCCCGAGACGCAGGCCGTCCTCGCGCTCCTCGAATCCCCGCTCGGCGAGGTGCTGGGCGCAGTCGCGAACGGCACCCTCGCGCAGCTGCCCCCGCTGCAGTGGCGCGACGGCGCCGCCGTGACGGTGGTGCTGGCCGCGGAGTACTATCCGGCGAGCCCGCGCACAGGCGACGTGATCACCGGTGCCGACAGCGACACGGTCCTGCATGCAGGTACGAGCCGCCGCGACGACGGTGCGCTCTTGTCGGCAGGCGGTCGTGTGCTGAGCGTCATCGGGGTCGGCGACGATCTCGAGGCGGCACGCGCGGACGCATACGAGACGCTGGACGACATCAAGCTTCCGGGCGGCCATTTCCGCAAGGACATCGGCCTCGCTGCGGTCGAGGGTCGCATCACGCTCTGATTCGATCTCGCGCGGGAAGAACTTGCGCGTACTGCGAGTATGTTTCACACTCGGTGCATCTTCTGAAGGGGCCAGAGGTGGGACATGGGTTCGTGGAAGTATGTGTCGACGCAGGATCCGACTCCGCTCGAGCATCACTGCGTCAGGCTGTATCCGCTACCGAGCGACATCACCGTCGAGCGTGACGTCCCGATTCGCACTGCAGACGGCACGATCCTGCGAGCGAACGTGTATCGGCCGGAAGGGCTCGAACAGTGCCCGGTCCTCGTCTGCGTCACCCCGTACGGCAAGGACGCCGGTGTCGACGACTACCCGGTGAATTTCGGCGAGCTCGCGGAGTCGGGAAACTTCGTCGGAGAACTCGAACTGAGCGACCAGACGGCATTCGAAGCACCCGACCCCGGCTACTGGGTGCCGCGCGGCTACGTCGTCGTCGTCGCCGACCTACGCGGGTGTTTCGCCAGCGACGGCCGCCCGCGGTTGCTGCTCGGCCGGATCGCGGCGGACGCCGCCGACGTCATCGAATGGGCCGCCGAACAGCCGTGGAGTACCGGCAAGGTGGGCATGGCCGGGGTATCGCACCTCGCGACGTTGCAGTGGTACACCGCAGCGCAGCACCCGCCCCACCTCGCGGCCTTCTCTCCGTGGGAGGGCATCACCGACCCCTTCCGCGACACGCTCAGCCACGGCGGCATCCCCGAAACACATTTCAGCGATTTCTGGTGGCGCGCGACGCAGCGCGGCACCCGCGTGCCGTCGGCCTCGATCCGGAAGATCTCGCCGTGGCTGTGGCGCCGATTCCCGGACCGTTGCAGGCACGTCGTCGGCCCGCCGCCCTTCGCGGACATCACGGTGCCCGCCCTGGTGGGAGCATCGTGGTCCGACCAGGGGCCACGCACACGCGGCTCGATCACCGGCTACACCCAGCTGGGATCGCCCGACAAATGGCTGTACACGCACGGCCGCAAGACCTGGCAGATGTTCTACGGCGCCGAAGCACTGGACGTGCAACGCCGATTCTTCGACCATTTCCTCAAGGGCGAGGACAACGGGTTCGACGAGGTTCCGCGCGTTCGCCTCGAAACCCGCCACGACCTGCGCACCTACTCCGAGCGCCACGAATCGCAGTGGCCGCTTCCGAACACCCGCTACGTTCCGCTCCACCTCGATCACGCCACCGGAGGTCTGCACCCCGAGCGATCCGACGAGGCGGTGAATGCCCGGATGTTCCCCGTCGCAGGCGACGAACTGGTCTTCACGACGACATTCGACGAGGACACCGAGATCTCCGGCCACGCGGCCCTCCGGCTGTGGGTGGAGGCCAAGGACGCCAAGGACATGGACCTGTTCGTCGCTCTGAAGAAGATCGATCCGTCGGGGAACGAGGTCCGATTCGAAGGACACGACGGTTTCGAAGAGGGAGTCGTCGCGCACGGCTGGATCCGGGTCTCGCACCGCGCGCTCGATCCGGAGGCGTCGACCGCATATCGCCCGGTGATCGACCCGGCCACGTACTGGCCGCTGTCAGCGGGACAGATCGTGCCCGTCGACATCGAGATCATGCCGCACAGCACCTTCTTCGAAGCAGGATCGTCGCTCGTGCTGGTCATCACCGGCCAGGACTTCGACACTCTCCCGGACATCCGGCACGACGACACGATCAACCAGGGTTTCCACATCGTGCACGCCGGTGGGCAATACGATTCGCATCTGCTGCTGCCGGTGGTGCCTGCCGCGGTCTCCACGGTCGACGTCATCGACACTGCTGTGTCGTGTGAATCCTCGGGGTCGTGTGAATCCTCGGGGTCTTCCGAAGCCGCCGGTTCGCCCGACGGCCTACCCGTCGCGTGGGGGCCCGTGTTCGGGCGCCAGCACGTCCGACTCTGAGAGTCCGGCGCGGACGACTACCGTCGATGTCGTGCGCATTGAATCCCGACGCTCCCGTATCGAGACGTTCCACGTCATGGATGTGTGGAAGGCTGCCACCGAACGGCAACGCACCCACGGCGACGTGCTGAGCCTGGCTGCCGGTCAGCCGTCGACGCCTGCCCCGACCCCGGTGTTGCGCGCCACCCGGCACGCCGTCGACACCGAACTCCTCGGCTACACCGAGACCTTCGGAATCCTCCCCCTGCGTGACACGATCGCCGGATACCACCGCGACCGGTACGGGATCGACGTCGACGCCGACGACGTCGTGGTCACCACCGGATCGTCGGGTGCGTTCACCCTGCTGTTCCTCGCCGCATTCGACCCCGGCGACACCGTGGTCGTCGCACGTCCCGGCTACCCGGCATACCGCAACACGCTCGCGGCGCTCGGCTGCAACGTCGTCGAGCTCGACTGTGGCCCCGACACCCGCTATCAGCCCACCGTCGCGATGCTCGAGGCTCTCGACACGCCGCCGGCCGGGCTGGTGGTCGCGAGCCCGGCGAACCCCACCGGCACCATGATCGACCCGGACGAACTTGCTGCGCTGGCCCGCTGGTGCGACGACCACGACGCGCTCCTGATCTCCGACGAGATCTACCACGGCCTCGAATTCGGCACTCCCGGTGCACCGGCTACGTCCACTGCATGGGCGACGTCGCGGGAGTCGGTCGTCGTCGGGTCGGTGTCGAAGTACTTCTCGATGACGGGATGGCGACTCGGGTGGATGCTCGTGCCGGACTCGCTGCGACCCGCCCTGCAGCGTCTGGCATCGAACATGACGGTGTGCCCGCCGTCGATCTCGCAGTTCGCGGCGATCGAGGCGTTCGGCGCCGAAGCGCGTGTCGAACTCGACGGGCACGTCGCTCGCTATGCCGCCAACCGCGACGTGCTGCTGACCGGGCTACCCGATCTCGGCATCACGAAGCTGGCGCCGGCCGACGGCGCGTTCTACGTGTACGCCGACATCGCCCATCTGCTCGACAACGAGAACTCGGCCGCGTGGTGCTCCCGGCTGCTGCGCGACACCGGTCTGGCGCTCGCACCGGGGATCGACTTCGACACCGTATCCGGCGATGAGACGGTGAGGCTGTCGTTCGCCGGGTCGACCGCGGACGTGTCGGCAGCGTTGGACCGGCTCGCCGGATGGCTGCCGGTGCCCTGAATTACCTTCCCGCTGAGATGATCTGCGCGATGTTGCGTTCGGCAAGTGCGGCGATGGTCAACGACGGATTGACCGTGCCGGTGCTGCCGGGGATCAGCGCGCCGTCGACGACGTAGAGGCCCGGGTGACCGTGCACCCGTCCGTAGCCGTCCGTCGCGTCGCCCATCACCACACCGCCGAGCGGATGCGCGGTGAACGACGCGTTGACGTCCGAGGCCATCGGCTCGGCGCCGGGGACGGTGCCGCCGGCTGCAGCCATCTTGTTGTGCACCGCCCGGAGCGCGTCGATGCTCGCGCGTTCGCCGCCCGCCGGCCAGTTCACTACTGCGCGATCGGCATTCGCGTCGTACACCACGTCAGCGCGGGTCGGGTCGAGCGTCATGCCGAGGGATGCGAGCATGCCGACGTCCTTCGCGGTGCCCGCGACGAACCAGTTCTCGAGGCTTAACGGCAGCCCCGACTCGTCGACCACCCGTGACGCGGAAGGCGCACCCTGATCGCCGCCGAAACCGTTGGTCAGTGCCACCGAGCGCACGAGCACCGCGTCGCCGTTGGTTCCCCAGCCGCGGCCGACGTGCTCGTTGAGGTTCGCGAGCGATCCCGTGTGGCGCGCCTTGACGAGCAGCTCGGTGGTGCCCACCGAACCTGCGCCCAGCACCAGCCGGTCGCAGGTCAGCGTCGAGGTGCTCAGAACGGTGCCGAAGGGATCGACGGCCTGGACGTCCACTACGTAGCGACCGTCGGGTTCCTGCCCGATGGACAGCACACGATGCGCGTGGCACACCTGGGCGCGGCCGGTGGCCTCCGCCGCGGGAATGTAGTTCTGGGTGAGGTCGAACTTCGCGCCGTTGGAGTTGCCGAGGTTGGTCTCGCCTGCCACCGCCGAGCGGCGCACCGACCCGGCAAGCTCGGCGCGGACGACGTCCCAGTCCCAGATGCCGTCGATGCGGTGCGGTGTGTAACCGGCCTTGATGGCGTCGTCGTCCCAGCGTCGGGAGTGCGTGAACTCGTCCGCGTTGTAGATGTCGTCGGGCATCGTGTCGAGTCGCAGCATCGACCGCACCTTCGGGTACCACGTCGAGTTCATCTCGTCGTAGCTCAATCGGTCGCCGAACACCTGCTGGAAGAAGCGCTGTTCGGGGGCGATCATCACGCCCGTGAACACGATCGAGCCGCCACCGACGGCGGCTCCGCGCCACACCGACATGTTCGGGTAGTCGGTCACGTCGAGTACGCCCGCGAAGTCGTCGCACACGACGGGAATGCCGGTCGGGCCGGTGAACGAGGTGCGGTGGTAGTAGCCGCGACCGTCGGCAAGCAGATCGGTTGTGAAGATCTCCCGCTGCGGGTCGCGCGGCCAGCGCATACCGCGTTCGAGGACGGTCACCTGCGAGCCGGATTCCGCGAGCCGCAGCGCAGCGACGCTGGCACCGAACCCGGAACCCACCACGATGACGTCCGAGTGGGCCGGCGGTGTGGGGGGAGGGGTGAACAGTTCGGGAATGAGACGACGGTATTCGTCGATTCCGAGGGGGAGTGCCGAGGCAACCGGAAGCCGGGTGCCGGGCACACCGACGGAGGCCACGGCCGCACCCAATGCTGATGCCTGTAGGAACCGACGACGCTTCATTGTGGTTTTCGCTCCGATCGTGTCGATACGATCGGGGGCGCGACAGCCGAGCCCCCATGCTGCGACAGCGAGCTCATCGTACCGGCAGCATGTCCCACCGTTCGGCCCTGGTGGAGGCGGTCGGGCTGGCACGATGACGAGGTGTCGATTGCTGCGACTCCGAAGGGCGAACGGCGCCGTCAGGCGCTGGTCGAAGCTGCAGCCGACCTCGTTCGCGAAGGCGGTATCGACGCGGTGCGGCACCGGTCCGTCGCCACCCGTGCGGGCCTACCGCTTGCGTCGACGACGTACTACTTCGATTCGCTCGACGACCTCGTGACCTGCGCGGTGCATTTCAACAGTGCGCGCGAACTCGACGAGATGGGTCAGTGGGTGCGTGAGGTCTCGCAATCGCCGCGCACCGTCGGCTCCACCGCCGATCTGATCGTGGATCTGCTCATCGGTCCGCGCGCGATCGGGCCGGCCGACCGCGAACGTCTCATTTCGCGATACGAGCGTTACGTCGCGACAGCACGTCATCCCGAATTGCGCGCTGTGCAGCTGGAGATGCGTGAACAGCTCGACGAGTTGCTCACCGAGCTTCTCCACCGATGCGGCCGCGACGTGCACGCCGATCAACTGCGTCGGCTCGTCGCGGTGGTGGACGGCGCGGTGCTCGGTGGTCTCGGGGAGCTCGACCCCGATCCGAGAGCACTCGCACGAGGGATCTTGATCGACGTCGTGGAAACCGTCGCTCCGGCGGCCGATGAGTGATCGCGGGCGCGGGTCCGTAAACTGTCGCTCTGTGAGCAACATCCCGAACGTCCTCGCCACCCGGTACGCCAGCCCCGAATTGCGGCAGTTGTGGTCGCCGGAGCACAAGATCGTGCTCGAGCGGCAGCTGTGGCTCGCAGTGCTGCGTGCGCAGGCAGAGCTCGGGATCGATGTGCCGGAGGAAGCGCTCGCCGACTACGAGCGTGTGCTCGACAAGGTCGACCTCGACTCCATCGCCGACCGCGAGCGCGTCACCCGTCACGACGTGAAGGCCCGCATCGAGGAGTTCAACGCCCTCGCCGGTCACGAGCACGTGCACAAGGGCATGACCAGCCGCGACCTGACGGAGAACGTCGAACAGCTGCAGATCCTGCGGTCGCTCGAGCACATCCACGCACACGGTGTCGCGGTTGCTGCGCGTCTCGCCGCCCGTGCTGCGGAGTACTCGTCGCTGGTGATGGCCGGACGCTCGCACAACGTCGCTGCGCAGGCCACGACCCTCGGGAAGCGGTTCGCGTCGGCGGCCGACGAACTCCTCCTCGCCCTGCAGCGCGTGCGCGAACTGATCGACCGGTATCCGCTGCGCGGGGTCAAGGGCCCGATGGGGACCGCCCAGGACATGCTCGACCTGCTCGGCGGCGACGCCGACAAGCTCGAGCAGCTCGAAACGAAGGTCGCGGAGCACCTCGGCTTCTCGCACGTGTTGACGAGCGTCGGGCAGGTGTATCCGCGTTCGCTCGACCACGATGTGCTGTCGGCGCTCGTGCAGGTCGGTGCGGGCCCGTCATCCTTCGCACACACCGTCCGCCTCATGGCCGGACACGAGCTGGTCACCGAGGGGTTCCAGCCGGGGCAGGTGGGCTCGTCGGCCATGCCTCACAAGATGAACACGCGCTCGTGCGAACGAGTCAACGGGCTGCAGGTGGTGCTTCGCGGCTACGCCTCGATGGCCGCCGAACTCGCAGGTGCACAGTGGAACGAAGGCGACGTGTTCTGCTCGGTCGTGCGTCGTGTCGCGCTGCCGGATGCGTTCTTCGCGATCGACGGCCAGATGGAGACCTTCTTGACGGTGCTCGCCGAGTTCGGCGCGTACCCGGCGGTGATCGAGAAGGAACTCGTCCGGTACCTGCCGTTCTTGGCGACCACCAAGGTGCTCATGGCTGCGGTGCGTGCGGGAGTGGGCCGGGAGACCGCGCACGAGGCCATCAAGGAGCATGCGGTGGCCGTGGCGCTGGCGATGCGTGAACAGGGCCGCGAACCCGATCTGCTCGACCGCCTTGCAGCCGACGACCGGTTGCCGCTCGACCGCGCAGGGCTCGATGCCGCGTTGGCCGACCGCACGGTGTTCGTCGGTGCTGCCGAGGCGCAGACCGCACGTGTGGTTTGCGCCGTGGAAGATTTGGTAACGCAGTATCCGGAGGCGGCGACGTACTCGCCGGCTCCGATCCTGTAGACACAGGAGACGGCTACCAGGGGAAAGTTCGATGGGGGTAGCTGCACACAACAGGGGAGACAATGGCTTCGGAGAAGTTGGAAAACAACGGGCGGATCAGGGACGCGGCGCGCACACGCACCGCGCTCCTCGACGCCGCGCTCGAGGTGTTCCTCAGGGACGGATATGCCGAGGCTGCGACCGAAGAGATCGTGGCCGTGGCGGGGGTGACCCGGGGCGCGCTCTACCACCACTTCGCGAACAAGCGTGAACTGTTTCGTGGAGTGATCGAGCGCATCCAGAAGGAAACCGAGGAATCCTTGGTTCCGAAAGAGCCCTACGACGATCGATGGGAAGCGTTCACCGTTGCGGTATTGACGTCCCTCGACGCGGTCTACGACCAGGCAACCCGCCGATTGCTGCTGATCGAGGCACCTGCGGTACTCGGATGGGCCGAGGTTCGGGAGACCCACCGTGGCTCGACGTTGCGCAGCATCGAACGCATGCTGGAGTCTTTCGAACCGGACACGGCACCGTCGATCCGTGAATCGGTGCTCGCTCATCTGATCATTGCTGCCGTCGAGGAAGCGATGCTGTACCTCGCGCACAGTGACGACCCCCAGCGCGACCGCAGCATCGTAGAGGCGGAATTGCTCAAGGTACTCGGCGCTGCTCGCCGACCGGCTGTCGAAGCGTAGCCGCGGAGTGAGATTCTTACCTTCGTGAACGACTGTATTTTCTGCGCGATCGTGGCGGGAGTGGCACCGGCGAGCGTGGTACTCGACGAACCCGATGTACTCGCGTTCATGGACATCCGTCCCTTCACACCGGGGCACCTGCTGGTCGTGCCCAAGCGGCACGCATCGGGACTGGCACATCTCGAGCCGGACGACGGGTCAGCGGTGTTCGACGCGGGCCGGCGCATCGCAACGGCCCTGCGAGCGAGTTCCCTGCCGATCGACGGCGTGAACCTCATGCTGGCCGACGGTGTGGCCGCAGGCCAGGAAGTGTTCCACGTGCACCTGCATGTCGTGCCGCGCACGGGCGGCGACGGGTTCGGGATGCGTGCCCGCCCGCAGTCACCCAACCGCACGGTGCTGGACGGCACCGCCGATGCGATCAGGTCCGCTCTGACGGTGCCCGAGGGGTGACCTCGTGACCTACGTGCAGCCGATCGCGCCGATCGGTGAATCGCTCGCATGGTCTGCCCTGGTCGCATTCCTCCCGCTGCTGACGATGCTCGTGATGCTGGCGGTGTTCCGGGTCAAGTCCTATGTCGCCGCTGCGGTCGCGGTCGTCGTGGCCATCGCGGTTGCCGCGACGGTCTACGGGATGCCGTTGTCGTCCGCGATCGGCTCCGGTGTCGAGGGCGCCGCCTTCGGCGTCTTCCCGATCATGTGGACCGTCGTCAGCGCTGTGTTCGTATACCGGCTGACGGTGGAGACGGGCCATTTCGACGTTCTGACCCGTGCATTCGCGCGGATCTCCCCGGACCATCGCATCCTGACGATCGTCATCGCGTTCCTTTTCGGTGCGCTCCTCGAAGCCGTCGCCGGTTTCGGAACTCCGATCGTCGTCGCCACCGTCGTGCTGATCGGAGCGGGTCTGCAGCCCGTTCGGGCGGCGGCCGCGGCGTTGATCGCGAACGCTGTCGGAACACCTCTCGGCGTCATGGGAACCCCGATCCTCACCATGTCGAAGGTGTCGGAGATTCCGATCGAGGAGATCGGTCCCGTGGTGGCGGCCCAGGTGTGCCTGCTTGCTGTGTTCGTTCCGTTGGTGCTCGTGGCGGTCGTCGGCGGTGCCCGGGGGGTGCGGGAGACATGGCCGGCGGCGGTCGCAGTCGGTATCGCCTTCGCGTCCGCGCAGTTCCTGTGCGCGAGTTACTTCGTGGTCGGATTGAGCAACATCGCGGGTGCAGCGGCCGGGCTGGTGGCGCTGCTGGTCGTGTTGCGATTCTGGTCGCCGTCCACCGGGGCGGCGCCCAGTGCGCCGCAGCACGAACGCGACAGCACACGCCGTGTGGTCGAAGCGTTCGCGCCCTACGCGCTGATCGTCGCGGTGTTCCTGATCAGCCGCATCGGGCCCGTCGCCTCGGTGTTGTCGCGCGCGACATTCTCGTTCACGTGGCCGGGCCTCGACGTGGAGACCGCCGCAGGCGGGGTTCCCGCGGCCGAGACGTTCACGCTGAATCTGCTGACCGCGCCGGGCACGATCGTGTTCGTCGCGGCACTGTTGTCGATCGTGTTGTTGCGGGTCGAGGCGGGGGATGCGCTGCGCTGTTTCATCGCCGCGGTGGTGCAGTTGAAGTGGTCGTTCGCGACGGTGACGTCGGTCGTAGCGTTGGCGTACGTGATGAACCTGTCGGGTCAGACCGCGACCATCGGCCAGTTCCTCGCGGGTGCGGGCGCCGCATTCGCTCTGCTGTCGCCCGTTCTCGGATGGCTCGGTGTGGTGGTGACGGGTTCGAACACCGCGTCCAACGCGATGTTCGGCAGCTTGCAGGTGTCGGCGGCGCAGCAGGCAGGACTGAACCCGACGGTCCTCGTCGCAGGCAACATGACCGGTGGTACGGCCGGAACCCCGATCGCGCTGCAGAACCTCGCGTTGGTGTCGTCGGTGGAAGGTCTGGCGGGCAGGGACGGAGTGCTGCTGCGCCGGTTGCTTCCGGTGAGCATTGCCGCGCTCGTCGTGTATTCGGTGGTGGTGTGGTTGCAGACCACGTCGGTGTTGTCGTGGATGGTGACGTAGGGCTTCGCCGCCCCATTCGGCGGCTGTTCCATTACGGTGATCTTGTGCCAGTTTCGCAGCCGATCATGACGCCCCTGACCGAGGCGGCAATCTTCCTCGTCGTCACGGTGGACGAGGGAGGTGAACCAGCGGTCCGGGACCTGCTCGGCGACCTCGCGGGCCTGCGTCGATCCGTCGGTTTCCGGATCCCGGAGGGCGGCCTCTCGGTCGTCGTCGGAGTCGGGTCGACGCTGTGGGACCGGCTGTTCTCCGGCGCTCGCCCCGCCGAACTCCACGAGTTCGTACCGCTGGACGGCGAGACGCATCACGCGCCCGCGACGCCGGGAGACCTGCTGTTCCACCTGCGGGCGTCGACGATGGACCTGTGCTTCGAGCTGGCCGGGAAGATCAACGATCGACTGCGCGGCGTTGCCGCGGTCGTCGACGAAACCCACGGATTTCGCTACTTCGACCGCCGCGACCTGTTGGGGTTCGTCGACGGCACCGAAAACCCCGAGGAAGACGAGGCCGCCGACGCAGCGTTGGTCGGGCCCGGCGACCCCGACTTCGCCGGTGGCAGCTATGTGATCGTGCAGAAGTACCTACACGATCTCGCGACCTGGAACGCCTTGTCGGTCGAAGAGCAGGAGCGTGTGATCGGACGCACGAAGCTCGACGACATCGAACTCGATGACGATGTGAAACCAGCGAATTCGCACGTCGCGCTCAACACGGTCGTCGACGACGACGGTGTCGAACAGCAGATCCTGCGGGCCAATATGCCCTTCGGGAATTTCGGAGCCGACGAATTCGGCACGTACTTCATCGGCTACTCGGGGACACCCGACGTGACCGAACAGATGTTGCGCAATATGTTTCTCGGAGATCCGCCCGGAAACCACGACAGGATCCTCGACTTCTCCACGGCCGTCACGGGCACGCTGTTCTTCTGCCCGGCCATGGAGTTCCTCGACGACCTTCCGCCGGCACCGCCGGAACGAGAGGTCATCCCCGAACCGAATGCACCGACCGCCGGAGACGGATCTCTCGGAATCGGCCCTCTCAGAAGGAGTTCAACGCTGTGAACAACCTGTATCGCGAACTTGCCCCGATCACGGGCGCGGCATGGGCCGAGATCGAGGAGGAAGCGTCCCGCACGTTCAAGCGGCACGTCGCCGGCCGCACCGTCGTGGACTTCTCCGGCCCGCACGGCACCGATTTCGCGGCCGTCGGTCTCGGCCGCACCAGTGAGATCGCTGCGCCGGCCGACGGGGTACGGGCACGGCAGCATCGGGTCGCGCCCGTCGTCGAACTGCGAGTGCCGTTCACGCTCTCGCGCGAGGAACTCGACAACGTCGAGCGCGGCGCGCACGATGTCGATCTCGATGCGGTGAAGGACGCTGCGAAGAAGATCGCGTTCGCCGAAGACCGCGCGATCTTCGAGGGCTACGCTGCCGCCGGGATCGAGGGCATTCGTGCGTCGTCGACGAACGCTCCATTGCACCTGCCCGAGGATCCGCGCGACATTCCGGAGACCATCAGCCTGGCGTTGTCGGCACTGCGTCTCGCGGGTGTGGGCGGCCCGTACTCGGTGCTGCTGAGTGCCGACGCATTCACGAAGGTCAGCGAAACCTCCGACCACGGCTACCCGATCCGCGAGCAGATCCGTCGACTGATCGACGGCGACATCATCTGGGCGCCGGCGATCGACGGTGCTTTCGTCACCACCACCCGCGGCGGCGACTACGACCTGCAGGTCGGGCAGGATCTGTCGATCGGCTACCTGTCTCACGACGCGGAGAACGTGCAGTTGTACTTCCAGGAGACCTTCACGTTCCTCGTGTACACGGGCGAGGCCTCGGTCGCGTTGCTTCCGCCATGCTGACCTCGCGGGTCGGTCCGGCCGTCTCGAACGGGTGGACCGACCCGTCAGCGTTGTGTCTGTTGCTGCTTCTGGGCGGCTGCGTTGACGCGGCCGAGCACCCGGTGTAATTCCTCGAGTTCGGAGATGTCGACGCCGAGTGCGTCGACGACCTGCCCCGGCACGGATTCGGCGGCGGTCCGCAGAGTGCGGCCGGCGTCGGTCAGGTCGACGACCAGTCGCCGCTCGTCGATCGAACTTCGGGTGCGGGTGATCAGGCCGAGCATCTCGAGTCGCTTGAGCAGCGGCGACAGGGTTGGGGAGTCGAGTTGCAGGAGCGCGCCGATGTCCTTGACGGCCAACGGCGCCCGCTCCCACAGGGCCAGCATGACGAGGTACTGCGGGTGGGTCAGTCCGAGTGATTCGAGGATCGGCCGATACACCGCGAGCACCGCGCGGTTTGCCACCGACAGGGCGAAGCACACCTGACGATCGAGGGCGAGGAGGTTGTCGTCGGATGAGGTCTGCGAAGCGGGGATATCGACGCTCATATGATCACCGTACCGAATCGATCGCGCATCAATGGATCGTGGGCGATTTGGTCGTTTTCGATTCGGATGCTGGTCCGCGCGCGCGTCAGGGTTGGTAGTCGGGGTACTTCGTGTGGAGTTCCAGGTATCCCGTGACGTTTTCCCGGAGCCAGTCCTTGCCGTCGCCGGGGGTGCGGCCGTCGCACACCGCGTCGCCTTCGATGCAGATTCGTTGGACGGGGATCTGACCGAATTCGCTGCGGGCGCCGCCGAGCGTCACGCCGGGAACGACGGGGCCCGGGAACAGGGTCTCGATGCCGCGGGTGTCGCGGGGATCCGAGTAGAGGATGCCGCTGATCCGGTCGGGCGGGACGGATTCGTCGGCCGCAATCTCGGCGAGGACGTCGCCGGCGATCGAGGCGCCCTGCGAGTAGCCGAGGATCAGCAGGTCGGCGTCGGGACAGGTGCTGTGCCGGGCGGCAATGGTCTCGCGGAGGCGCTCGTGTCCGACCTGTTTGGACCTGTCGTAGGCGATGGCGCCGTCGTCGTCGATGCCGTCGCCGTCGTCGTGCGAACCGGTACTGGGCATCGGTACGACCACCGCGGGGTAGGGGATGTGTTCGACGACGGTGCCCGGACCGCGGTAGCGGTCGGAGATCTCAGCGAGCGGCGAGTCGGGGTCGATCGAGTCCGGAGTGCGGAAGCCCTTGGTGCCGTCGACCGCGAGGACATACCGATCGGCGCAACCGGGGACGGGTTCGGCGGACGCCGTGCCGACCGGAACGGTGAGCCCTGTGATGATCAGGCCGGTGGTGAGTAACCCTGCTGCGAGCAGGCCGAGAGCGCGGGAGTGTATCCGGGGCATGCGTAGTTCTCCTCGTGTGCCCCCGACAGGCGATATTCGAATTCGACAATAGCGGCGTTTCGGTCGCTTCGCCTGTCCAGAATGCGAACTTTTCGGTGATGGTGATCACCTGCGGGTGTGGCCGAGCCCGGTCGCCCGGAGAGTGACGTTCAGTCGTCCTCCCGCAATCCCGATATCGGCGGGTCCGGTTTTCGGAAAAACCGAGGGTACACCGTGATACGCGAACCGCGAAGGACCGCCGAAGACGAAGAGATCCCCGGACTCGAGCCGCACATCGGTGTACGGCCGACCCCGCGTCTCGCAGGTTCCGAATCGAAAGACGCATGCGTCGCCGATGCTCAACGACACGATGGGCTCAGCGATGTGTTCGTCCTTGTCCTGGTGCATTCCCATCCGCGCGCCTGCATCGTAGAAATTGATCAGGGCGGTGTCCGGTTCGTAGTCGTCGGCCGGACGCGAGTACGCGTCGGCGACCGCGCGGCGGCCGAGATCTGCGAGCCAGTGGGGGAGCGGTGCGACGGGCGCGTCGTCGACGTCCACTGCCGTGCGCGTGTAGCGATACGGGGACCAATGCCATCCGAGACAGACGGTCTGCACCGACATCACCCCGCCTCCGGGGAGTGCAGTGTGTCGCATGGGGGCCGGGCCCCGCGCCCAATCGCGGCATGCGTCGACCAGTCCGCGCTGCGTGTCGCGGTCCAGCCACCCGGGCACGTGCACCGCGCCCGGCGCGACCTCGTGACGTGCACGGGGAAGTGGGAGAGGTTCGCTCACGGTCGCGGCTCCTCGGTGTGCTCGTCGTCCAGGGTGGTCAGCGGTCACGTGCCGATCACGTATAAATACAGAATGCCAAGCTCAGACACCGACGACACCTTCGACGAAGCTCCTCCGTCGATGGCGCCGTCGTCGTTGCTGCGCGACCTGCCGGTCACCGAGCGGGGGGTGCGGACGCGATCGTCGTTGATCGCCGCGGCCCGGGCGGTGTTCGAGAGCGCCGGCTACCTCGATACCCGGCTCGTCGACATCACGAAGCATGCGAAGTGTTCGGCAGGCACGTTCTACACCTACTTCTCGAGCAAGGAAGAGATCTTTGCGGCGGTGCTCGAACTGGCGCAGGAGGACATGCTGCATCCGGGCATGCCGCGCGTGGCCGACGAGGACGATCCGGCCGCGGTCGTGGAGGCGAGCAATCGGGCGTATCTCGAGGCGTATCGGCGCAACGCGAAGCTGATGGGGCTGCTGGAACAGGTTTCGCATATCGATCCGGTGTTCCGCGAACTGCGTCAGAAGCGGGGTGACGCGTTCATCCGGCGTAACGCGCGCAGCATCGCGCATCTGCAGGACCGCGGCCTCGCCGACCGTGAGGTCGATGCGCTTCTGGCGTCGAGGGCGCTCTCAGGCATGATCAGCCGGCTCGCCTTCTCTCACTTCGTCGTCGACGACGATGAGTCCGTGGACATGGACGCGCTCGTGTACACCGCGACCCGGCTGTGGGTCAATGCGCTGCGGATCCCGCAGGGAACCTGAGACGTCCCGGGTGCTCGGCCGTCGTACGATGCCGGTATGACGACGACTCGCATCGCCGCCCTCGCTCTCCTCACAGCCGCGGCCTGCGTTGCCTGTAGCCAGCAAGAAGTAACCGTGACCCGCAACGGCACCGTCGTCTCGACGGTGGCGGACCCTGAAGCGGCGGAGGGCATCGACCCGTGTACCGCCCTCTCCCGCGAGACTCTCGACCTGTTGGGGGCGGGGGAGGCGGTGCCGCGCGAGTTGTCCGCCGAGCCGGGATGCGAGTGGTCCGGGATGAACTCGTACATCACGCCCTCGGCGACGTTGTGGGTGTCCGGGAGGTCCGAGCCCGAAAGTGTCTGGGAGGCCACAACCGTCGCGGGTGTCGAGGTCGAGATCTGGACTCTCGCACCGGAAGGGGGCAGATACATCGCCCGCTTCGATGACCTCACGTTGTCGCTGAACTATCTGCGCGCACGCAGTGAGGTTCCCGCGGGCGAGGCCTTGGACCTGCTGATGGCCGACGTGCTTCGCGCGTACGGACGCGCCGAGGCATAAGAGTCCTCCGCGGGTCGTGCAGCGTTGCGGACCCGCGCAACCCCGACAGTTGAAGTTGACGCCGCATTCAACTTATAGTGCGAGGACGAGGAGCACGACTGTCGGGAGGCAAAGTGGACGTTGCAGGGAAAGTCGCCATCGTGACCGGCGGGGGAAGCGGGATCGGTGACGCCCTCGCAGCGCGGCTCACGCAGGCGGGAGCGCGCGTCGTGGTCGTCGACCTCGACACCGCCGCTGCCGAGAAGACGGTCGCGCGCATCCTGGCGGAACACCCCGGCAGTGCCGTCGCCGCCGGAGCGGACGCATCCGATGCCGCCGCGATCGCCAGGGTCATCGAGATCGCCGAAACCCGCTTCGGGCCGGTCGATCTGTACTTCGCGAACGCCGGAATCACCGGCATGCACGGACTCGACCTCGACGACGACCAGTGGGAGAACATCTTCGACGTCAACCTTCGGGCGCACATCCGCGCCGCGAAACTCCTCGTCCCGGGATGGGTGGAACGCGGCGAAGGGTACTTCGTGAGCACCGCGTCCGCGGCAGGTCTACTCACCCAGATCGGTGCGGCAGGATATTCCGTCACCAAGCACGCCGCCGTCGGATTCGCAGAATGGCTGTCGGTGACCTACGGCGACCGGGGCGTCCGCGTCAGCTGCATCTGCCCGATGGGTGTCAACACGCCACTGCTGTACGCGGGCAGCAACTCCGGCGAGTCGCTCGGCGACCTCGGAACCCGCGCCGTGACATCCTCCGCGGCCGTGCTCGAACCCGCCGACGTCGCCGAGATCGTGCTCGACGGCATCAGGGAAGAGCAGTTCCTGATCCTCCCGCACCCGGAGGTACTCCAGATGTACCGGAACAAGGGTGCCGATTACGACCGCTGGCTGCGTGGAATGCGGCGCTACCAGCGGTCTCTGATGTCCGAATCCTGATCAACTCTTCGAGGAGTTTGCCATGTCTCTGTTCGACCTGTCACCGCGCGCCGAGAAATATCGGACGGACCTGCTGGAATTCATGGATTCCCACGTCTACCCGGCCGAGGCCGTCTACCACCGTCAGATGGAGGAAGCAGGCGACCCGCACTTCCACCCGCCGATCATGGAGGACCTCAAGGCGGAAGCGCGTTCGCGCGGACTGTGGAATCTCTTCCATCCACATCCGGAGTGGGGCCCCGGACTCACCAACCTCGAGTACGCGCCCCTCGCCGAGATCATGGGCCGAAGTCCGCTGGCGTCGGAGGCCTGCAACTGCGCCGCACCGGACACCGGCAACATGGAGGTGTTCACGCTCTTCGGCACCGACGAACACAAAGAGAAGTACCTGAAGCCGTTGCTCGACGGCACCATTCGCTCGGCCTTCGCAATGACCGAACCCGACGTCGCGAGTTCGGACGCCACCAACATCGAGATGTCGATGGTCCGCGACGGCGACGACTACGTCCTCAACGGGCGTAAGTGGTTCGCGTCCAACGCGATGCACAAGAACTGCAGGGTCCTGATCGTGATGGGTAAGACCGACCCCGCGGCGGCTCCCCACCGGCAGCAGTCGATGATGGTCGTCCCCATCGACGCACCCGGCGTCACGGTGGTGCGCAACCTCCCTGTCTTCGGTTACCACGACCGCGAAGGGCACGCCGAAATCCTGTTCGAGGACGTGCGCGTTCCGTCGAAGGACGTCCTCAAAGGTGAAGGCGAAGGCTTCGCCATCAGCCAGGCGCGTCTCGGCCCCGGCCGGATCCACCACTGCATGCGTGCGATCGGTGTGTCCGAACGCGCACTCGAACTGCTCTGCCGCCGTGCACAATCACGCGTCACGTTCGGTAGACCCGTCGCCGACAACGCCAACATCCAGGACTGGATCGCCGAGGCGCGCATCGAGATCGAGATGATCCGCCTCCTCACTCTCAAGACCGCGTACCTCATGGACACCGTCGGCAACAAAGAAGCGCGCACCGAAATCGCGGCGATCAAGGTCGCGGGACCGAACATCGCGCTGAAGATCGTCGACCGTGCGATCCAGGTGCACGGCGGCGGCGGCGTCACCGACGACTTCCCGCTCGCCATGGCGTACGCGCATCTGCGCACACTGCGTCTGGCCGACGGCCCCGACGAGGTACACAAGCGCGCGATCGCGAAGCAGGAACTGCGCAAGTACCGAGACCTGCGGCCCACCTCATGACCGGGTTCGACCTGACGAGCAGGACAGCGATCGTCACCGGCGCCTCCCGCGGCATCGGATTGGAAACCGCCCGCGCCCTCGCAGAGGCGGGAGCGAACGTCGTCGTGACGTCGCGCAGCCAGGAATCGGCGGATGCCGCCGCTGCCGACATCGGCCCGGCTGCGCTCGGTGTGGGTGCACATGCCGTCGACGAGGAGGCTGCGCGTCGATGCATCGACCTCACCCTCGACAAGTTCGGCAGCATCGACATTCTCGTCAACAACGCCGGAACCAACCCGTCGTACGGTTCGCTGATCGAGCAGGACCACGCGCGGTTCGCGAAGACCTTCGACGTGAACGTGTGGGGTCCGATGCTGTGGACATCGTTGGCGGTGAAGGCGTGGATGGGCGATCACGGTGGCAGCATCGTGAACACCACGTCGATCGGCGGCATGAAATTCGAGGCGAATATCGGCGTGTACAACGCGTCGAAGGCCGCACTGATCCACCTCACCAAACAGCTCGCGCTCGAGCTGTCGCCGATGGTCCGCGTCAATGCCGTCGCACCCGGTGTCGTGAGAACCAAACTGGCCGAAGCACTGTGGAAAGACCACGAACCGCGGGTCGCGGCGTCCACACCGCTCGGGCGCATCGGTGAGCCCGTCGACATCGCGTCGGCCGTTCACTTTCTCGTATCGGATGCGGCGCAGTGGATCACCGGCGAGGTGATGGTGATCGACGGCGGCCGGCTGCTGGGCAACGCGGCGTCGTTCCGGCAGGGAGGCGCGCGCGATGCCTGAGACCGTGGTGGTCGGGATCGATACCGACGCGGTCACGGCGTGGGTCGCCGAAATCGTGCCTGCGCTTGCGGGCCCGCTGACCTTCGAGCGGATCGGGCTGGGGCAATCCAACTTGACCTACCTGATCGGCGAGGCATCCGGCCGACAGTGGGTGCTGCGCCGACCACCGTTGGGCACGTTGCTCGCGTCTGCGCACGATGTTGCGAGGGAAGCCCGGATCCTCTCGGCCCTCGAGCACTCCGCCGTACCCGTACCCCGGATTCTTGCGGTGACCGACGACCCGTCGGTCACCGATGCGCCGCTCGTCCTGATGGAGTTCGTCGACGGACTCGTCGTCGACCGGATGGCGGTGGCCGAGACACTCACCCCGAAACAGCGACACGCGATCGGGATTCGCCTGCCTCGGACGCTTGCGGCGATCCATGCCGTCGACCTCCACGCGGTGGGGTTGGCGGATCTCGCGAGCCACAAGCCCTACGCCCAGCGGCAGCTCACCCGGTGGTCGGGTCAATGGGAACGCTCGAAGACACGCGAGATACCAGGCCTCGACGACCTCACCCGGAGATTGTCCGCCAGTATCCCGGAACAGCGGGAAGTCACGCTCGTCCACGGCGACTTCCACCTGCGCAACCTCATCACCTCACCCGACGACGGTGACGTGAGAGCCGTACTCGACTGGGAATTGTCCACACTCGGAGAACCCCTGGCGGACATGGGAAGCATGCTCGCGTACTGGAGCGAACCCGGCGAGCACACCGCGGGAGACTTCCCGGCCACACAACTGGACGGCTTCCCGAGCCGGGCCGAACTCGTGGAGATGTATCTCGCCGAGACCGGTCGCGACCCCGCCGCACTGAAGTTCTGGCATGCACTCGGGTTGTGGAAGGTGGCGATCATCGCCGAGGGCGTGATGAGGCGCGCGCTCGACGACCCGCGCAACAAGGCAGCCGCGAGCACCCCGACCGTGGAGCGCATCGACGCGCTCGTCGACGCAGCCCGGGCAGTCGCGGCCGATGCCGGAATCTGACCGACCGACAACCACCGAACTGAAGACTGTGACTACGTGAAGGCTGTGATCTTGTGAAAGCGTGGCGTGTACACGAACTCGGTGAGCCGCGAGATGTACTCCGGTTCGAGGAGATCGACGATCCGGCGGCAGGCCCCGGGCAGCTGCTCGTTCGAATGCTCGCGGCACCGGCCAACTTCCCCGACGTGCTGCTGTGCCGGGGAAAATATCAGGTCAGGCCCCCGCTGCCGTTCACGCCGGGAGTCGAACTGTGCGGTGAGGTGATCTCCGTCGGGGAGAACGTCACCCGTTTCTCCGTGGGCGACAGGGTCATCGGAAATCCGAATCTGCCGCTCGGTGCGTTCGCCGAGCGCACCGTGATGGACGAGGTGAACGCATTTCCTGCACCCGCGTCGCTCGACGATGCGTCGGCGTCGGCGTTGTTCATCGGATATCAGACCGCATGGTTCGCATTGCACCGCAGAACACGCCTGCTCGAGGGAGAGACGCTGCTCGTGCACGCTGCTGCGGGCGGTGTGGGCAGCGCCGCGGTGCAACTCGGCAAGGCTGCCGGCGCCCGTGTGATCGGCGTGGTGGGCGGGCCCGAAAAGGCCGAGTATTGCAGGACGCTCGGCGCCGACCTGGTGATCGACCGGCACACCGATGATTTCGTACCGCTGGTCAAGGAATTCACCGGCGGCAAGGGCGCCGATGTCGTGTTCGATCCCGTTGGCGGCGATGCCTACACCGGATCGACGAAGTGCATCGCGTTCGAGGGCAGGATCGTGATCATCGGCTTCGCCGGCGGAACCATTCCCACCCCGGGACTCAATCACGCACTGATCAAGAACTATTCGATCATCGGCCTGCACTGGGGTCTCTACAAGGAACGCAACCGCGCGGTGATCGAAGAATGCCACACCGAACTCGCGGCTCTCGCCGAGTCCGGGGCGATCGCGCCACTGGTCAGTGAGCGGCTGTCATTGTCGGAGCTCGCCGATGGGATTGCGCGGCTCGGTGAGGGAACGACCGTGGGCAGGGTCGTCTTCGAGCCGTAGCAGTACGCCTCGACGCAGTGATCGGCCGGCGGTTCTCGGAACCGCCGGCCGATCCTGAGTTCCGTCAGTTCTTCTGGTATTTGATGCTGAGTGTGAGCACGATCGTGATGGCACACATGACCACGAGCAACGCGCACACGGCCCCGAGCGCGGCCACCGTCGGCGTCGACGTGCCGGGCACGACGAGGGTGGCGAGCAGGACCGTCGTGATCGACGTGCCGATCGCCATCGCCGCGGTGCGCACGACCGACTGGCTTCCGGTGATCTCGCTGGTGTTGTGCTCGGGCACGAACTCGACCAGCAGGTTCGGCAGTGCCGTGTAGGCGAACGCGGTCGCAACGGAGACGGCCACCACCAGTGCGGTCATGCCGACGACCGAGCCGTGGAAGAGGAAGAACGAAGCGCACGCGATCATGAACACCGTGGTGCCGAGGAGCAGCGACGACCGGGCGCCCAGTGCTGTCGCGATCTTGCCTGCGAGCGGGGTGAAGAGCATTCCGATCATGGCGCCGACGAACGAGAGCATCCCGGCGTGGGTGGCCGACAGGCCGAGTCCGAACGGCGCGGTGGTGGGTGTCTGCATGATGATCGGAATGAGCATCGTCGTCACGCCGATCGGGCCGATGCCCAGCGCCACGGTGGCGAGCATGGTGGCGGCGACGTTGCGTTCGGCGAGCAGGCGCAGGTTGATGATCGGAGACTTGCGGCCCAGTTCCCAGCGCACCCACCAGGCGAAGATCGCAATGCCGATGACCAGCAGGCCGAGCACGCGGGGGTCGCCCCAGCCCCACGACTTGCCCTGGGTGAGCGCCAGCAGGATGGCGGTCACGGCGATGGCCAGACCGATCGCGCCGACGAAGTCGACCTGTTGACGTTCGGTGTCACGATGACGCCACGGCAGCACGGCCTCGACGAGGACGACGCATCCGATGGCGTAGACGGCTGTGACGACGAACATGTACCGCCAGTCGCCGAGGTCGATGATCAGGCCGGCCACGAGAAGCGATGCGGCACCGGCGGCGACCGCGGAACCGGCGATCAACGCGACGGCCATCGGCACCTTCTTCGCCGGGAGGTGCTCGCGGGCGAGGCCGATACACAGGGGCAGGATCGCGCCTGCGACGCCCTGGATCGCACGTCCGAGGATGACGCCCCAGAGAGTGCCGAAGGCCATGCTGACGATGGATCCGACTGCTGCGCAGATCAGGACGATGATCAGGACGCGCTCTCTGCCGTACATATCACCGAGGCGGCCACATACGGCGGCGGAGGCGGCAGCAACCAGTAGGAACGCGGTGACGCTCCATCCGACGGCAGATGCGTCCGTATTGAAGATCTCGGTGAACGTCGGGAGCGCCGCGTACATCATCGATGTCTCGAACGCGCTGATGATTTCCACCGCGATCAGCACGGCCACGATCAACCAGACCGGCCTGGTCCGTTCGTACCGCCGTTGTGCGCGTGTCGACCGGGGCCGATCGGGTAGAACCGATGTACTCATACGAGCTCCTGAATTCCGTGAGGCTTCGAGGAGCACCGTAGGGTTGTGTGCGTGGTCACATCGGTGGGATACCGCTGAGCGGGACCTTCGGCAGGGCAGATGTCAGTTCTGTGTCCGCGGCTCGTCGTCCACTGTGATCGCCCTGGTCAGTGATTCGGCGGCGAATCGGGTGAGCTCTGCGTGGTCGAGTTCGGCCGCCCAGTTGTGGACGATGGTGTCGGCCACGCCCTGAAGGGCGGACAGGACGAACGGGAGCATGGACGGGTCGTCTCGTAGGACACGGCCTTCGGATGCTGCGGCCTCGGTGAGTGCGGCATGGAGGCCGGCGTTGTACTCCCGTGCGGTCCGGCGCACCTCTCGGACCGATTCACGTTCGGTGCGGTCGTCGCCTTCGACGTCGCGCCAGGTAGCGGTGAAGCGGCCGACTCGGCCCCACTGGCGAGTGGACTCGGGGATCACCGCGGCAAGTAGCGCCGCGACTCCCTGGTCGCGGGGGAGGGCTGCCACGAACGACCGGGACTCGATCTGACTCTCGTTGAGTAACGAGGTGAAGATGTCCTGCTTATCGGTGAAGTACTGATAGATCAGCCCGACGCTGGTTCCGGAGCGTTTCGCGACCGAGCGGATCGTGAGTGCGGAGTACCCGCCCTCGTCCAGCAGAGCTGCGGCCGCATCGAGAGTGCGGCGACGCCGGGCTTCCGCATCCCCGTAGATGGATTTGTTGCTCGATTCGCCCATTGTCCCACCGTAGCCGGGTATCGGTAGCTGCCGATGTCCGCATTGCGGGTGTGTCCCAGTGAGATCGAACAATGTTCGAAGCGGGATTGAACAATGTTCGTTCTGTGGTTAGAGTCTCAATCATGGACCACCGCGCCCCTGTGGCGACGAAATCGACCCCTCCCGTCGTGAACGCAAGCGACACGCTCGCGGCCACAGAACTGGCAACAGGCGCGGGAGAATTACTCCTCGAACTCCGTCTCGGTCTCGAAGCCGGAGGCGCCGATCCGGATGAGATCCGCCGGATGGGAGATCTGAGGAGCCACGAGTGGCTCGTCCGTGCGCTCGAGGCCAAGTTTCCCGAGGACGCAGTGCTCTCCGAAGAAGGCGCAGACGATCTTGCCCGTCTCGGCTCGGACCGTATATGGATCGTCGACCCGCTCGACGGGACCCGGGAGTACGGCGAGTCCGGACGTACCGACTGGGCCGTGCACGTCGCCCTCGTCGAGAGCGGACTGCTGACGGCCGGAGCGGTCGCGATGCCCGCACTCGGGGTGACCTACTCGACGGGCGACACACCCTCAATCTCCTCGCCGCAACCGCGAACCCCTCGCGTGGTGGTGTCCCGCACCCGCAAACCCGAACCCGTCCTGGCCCTCGCGTCCGCGCTCGGCGGTGAACTCGTGGAGATGGGGTCGGCCGGCGCGAAAGCGATGGCCGTGGTGCGGGGTGAGGTCGACATCTACGCCCACACCGGCGGCCAGTACGAGTGGGATTCCGCCGCCCCCGTGGCGGTTGCACGCGCCGCCGGGCTGCACGTGTCACGAATCGACGGCTCCGAACCCCGCTACAACCAGGAAAACCCCTGGATGCCCGACATGTTGATCTGCCGCCCCGAACTGGCCGGCGAAGTATTGGAGGTGCTCGGACGATGAACAGTCCCACCATCAGTAAAACCCTGACACACCTGGAACGTCTCGAGGCGGAGAGCATCCACATCATGCGGGAAGCAGTCGCCGGGAGCGAGAACCCCGTGATGCTGTACTCGGTCGGCAAGGACAGTGCCGTGATGTTGCATCTGGCCCGCAAGGCGTTCTACCCGTCCCGCCTGCCCTTCCCGCTGCTTCACGTCGACACCACGTGGAAGTTCCGCGACATGTACACGCTGCGTGGCGAGACTGCCGCCGCAAGAGATCTCGACCTGATCGTGTACAAGAACCCGGAATGTGTCGAGAAGGGCATCAACCCGTTCACTCATGGTTCGGCGACCCACACCGACATGTGGAAGACCGAAGGCCTCAAGCAGGCGCTCGACCTGTACAAGTTCGACGCCGCATTCGGCGGCGCGCGCCGCGACGAGGAGAAGTCCCGTGCCAAGGAGCGCGTCTTCTCCATCCGCTCCGCCGAGCACCGCTGGGATCCGAAACAGCAGCGGCCCGAGCTGTGGCGGATGTACAACGTCCGCAAATCGCCCGGTGAGTCCCTGCGGGTGTTCCCCCTGTCGAACTGGACCGAACTCGATGTGTGGGAATACATCCGGCAGGAGAACATCCCGATCGTCCCGCTCTATTTCGCGGCGAAGCGGCCCGTCGTCGAACGCGACGGCGCACTGATCATGGTCGACGACGACCGGATGCCGCTGCTGCCCGGCGAGGTCCCCGAGCTCAAGAGTGTGCGCTTCCGCACCCTCGGGTGCTACCCGCTCACCGGCGCCGTCGAATCCACGGCCGAGACGTTGACCGACATCATCCAGGAAATGTTGCTCACCACCACCTCCGAGCGTCAGGGTCGCGTGATCGACCACGACTCCAGTGCCTCGATGGAGAAGAAGAAGCAGGAAGGGTACTTCTGATGACTCAGCCTTCGGAACTGATCGCCGACGACATCGAGCAGTACCTTGCACGGCACGCGAGCAAGTCGATGCTCCGATTCATCACGTGCGGCAGCGTCGACGACGGCAAGTCCACCCTGATCGGCCGCCTGCTCTACGAGTCGAAACTGGTCTTCGAGGATCAGCTTTCCGCGCTCGAAGCCGATTCACGCAAGGTTGGCACCCAGGGTGAGGGCCTCGACTTCGCGCTTCTCGTCGACGGTTTGGCTGCCGAACGCGAACAGGGCATCACCATCGACGTCGCGTACCGCTACTTCTCGACCGAGCAGCGCAAGTTCGTCGTCGCGGACACTCCGGGTCACGAGCAGTACACCCGCAACATGGTCACCGGTGCGTCCACCGCCGACCTCGCGGTGATCCTCATCGACGCCCGCAAGGGTGTGCTCACCCAGACCCGCCGGCATTCGTACCTCGTCTCGCTTCTCGGTATCCGCCACGTGGTGATCGCCGTGAACAAACTCGACCTGGTCGACTACTCGCAGGGCGTGTTCGACGACATCGTCAGCGAATACACGAGTTTCGCGAACGAGATCGGTCTCGGAGGCGTCGTCGCGATCCCCATGTCGGCGTACGTCGGTGACAATCTCACCGAACGCAGCTCCAACACACCCTGGTATCACGGGCCGACGCTGATCGAGCACCTCGAGAACGTCGAGATCGACGACGACCTGCGCAATGGCCCGTTCCGCATGCCGGTGCAGTGGGTCAACCGCCCGAACCTCGACTTCCGTGGCTTCTCCGGCCAGATCGTCGGCGGAGCCGTGCGTCCGGGCGACCGGCTGCGAGTTCTCCCCAGCGGCAAGGAGTCCACCGTCGCGCGGATCGTCACCATGGACGGTGACCTCGACGAGGCCATCGCCGGTCAGTCGGTCACCATTACTCTCGCCGACGAGATCGACGTCAGCCGCGGCGATGTGCTTGCCGGAGCGGAGGTACTGCCCGGTGTCGCCGACCAGTTCGAGGCGCACGTGGTGTGGATGGGCGAACACGAAATGCTGCCCGAGCGTCCCTATCTGTGTCAGATCGGGACGATGGCGGTGCAGGCACGCATCACCAAACCCAAGCACAAGGTCAACGTCAATACTCTCGAGAAGACTGCGACCAACACGCTTGCGCTCAATGAGATCGGCGTGTGCAACATCAGCTTCGACCGGCCGGTGCCGTTCGATGCCTATGCTGCGAATCGCGATACCGGCGGGTTCATTCTGATCGACCGGCTCACCAACACCACGGTCGGCGCCGGTATGATCGCGCACTCGCTGCGACGTTCCGACAACATCCACTGGCAGGCCGTGGACGTCGACGGTGATGCCCGCAGGGCGCTCAACGGCCACGGATCGCAAGTACTGTGGTTCACCGGCCTGTCCGGATCAGGCAAGTCGACCATCGCCAACGATCTCGAGCGCAAGTTGTATGCAATGGGCTGCCATACCTATCTCCTCGACGGAGACAACATCCGGCACGGACTCGGCCGCGACCTCGGATTCACCGAGGCCGACCGAGTGGAGAACATCCGACGCGTTACCGAGGTGGCCCGGCTGATGGCGGATGCCGGCCTGATCGTCCTGGCGTCGTTCATCTCTCCGTTCCGTGCTGACCGCGACGCGGCACGCGAAGTGATCGGCCCGGACCAGTTCTGCGAGGTGTTTGTCGACACCCCGATCGAGGTCGCCGAACAGCGAGATCCCAAGGGCCTCTACAAGAAGGCGCGCCGCGGCGATCTGACGAACTTCACCGGAGTCGACTCCCCGTACGAGCCGCCGGAAAATCCCGAACTGCGAATCCGCACGACCACGACCACGCCCGAGGAAGCAAGCGGGCTGGTAGTCGAATTCCTGCGCGACCGCGGCATCATCGCCTGACCACTTTCGTCGAGTAAGTCGTTCATCACCAGAAGGAGGGCCCTGTGCCCAGTCGTGACGAAATCTGCTCCGTCATCGAATCGTATGTGAAGCATCTGAGCAATCATGAGGTGGATCAACTCGTGTCGCTCTTCGCGGCCGATGCCGTCCAGCACGAGCCGCTGGGCATGAATACCTACCGGGGGATCGAGGAAATCCGGGAGTTCGACACCGAGTGCGCGAAGGTGGAGTTCTCGGTGACGCGATACTCGCCCATCACGGTCTTCGGCCGGTACGCCGCCACACAGTTGAGGATCCAGCGCGAGGGGATGCGCGAGTTCCTCGCCACCGACCTGTTCGAGTTCGACGACGAGTGCCGGATCGTCTCGCTCAGCGTCGTGATCGATATCGAAGCCCACGCGGATCAGGCCGGATCGCGGTGACGAGAGCCGCGATCCGGCCTGCTCAGACGACCCCCCGACTGCTCGATAACAAGATCGTGGTGGTCTCGGGCGTGGGGCCGGGGCTGGGCCGGTCCGTTGCGATCCGTGCCGCAGAGGCAGGCGCACGGGTCGTGCTGGCAGCGCGTACTGCCTCGCGGCTCGACGCTGTCGCGGAGGAGATTCGGGCAGGCGGCGGCACCGCTTTGTGTGTGCCCACCGACCTCACCGACGGGGAGTCGGTGCAGTCTCTCGCGTCGAGCGCGCTCGAAGAGTTCGGCCGGATCGATGCGGTGGTTCACAACGCGTTCGTCGTGCCCGCGCATGGCGGGCTGCTCGACGCCGCGCTCGACGACATCCGGCAGGGCGTGGACATCAACGTGCTGGCCTCGCTCGCTCTCACGAAGGCGCTGGCCCCGGCGCTCGTGGAGTCGCAGGGTTCGGTCGTGATGATCAATTCGATGGTGATCCGGAACCGATTGCCGAACTTCGGTGCCTATCGGGTGATGAAATCGGGTCTCCTGGCGATCGCCAGGAGCCTGTCGGTCGAGCTCGGACCGAAGGGCGTCCGGGTGAATTCGGTGGCTCCGGGGTACATCTGGGCCGATTCGGTGAAGCGGATGTTCGAACGGCAGGCGGAGCAGCGTGGTGTCGATCCGGACGTGATCTACGCCGAGGTCGCGGCAGGCACCGATCTGCGCCGGCTGCCCGAGCCCGACGACATCGCGAACGCGGTCGTGTTCCTCGCCTCCGATTTCGCGCGGGCGATCACCGGGCAGTGCCTGGATGTCGACTGCGGTCACACCCACCACTGAGACATTCTCGCAAGGACATTCTCGCAAGGAGTATGGATGACACACGATTACGACGGCATCGGTTCCATCGAGGACCTGCACCAGGCCGCGCGTGAGGCTGCCGGATACAGCGACTTCGGCAGCGACGACTACCTCGAAGGGCTGCAGGTTCTCCTCGATTCCTTCGAACGCGAGGCCGATCTCACCTCACAGGGGCGGATGATCGCCCGCAAGATGATCGTCAGTGCACTCTCGGGTCGCCTGACCAGCGAAGCCGGATTCTCCCGCTACCCCGCACACGTCGACGTCGCGGTCGAGCGACCTGTCTTCGTGTGCGGCCTGACGCGGACGGGGAGCACTGCGCTGCACCGGCTGCTCAGCGCGGACCCGGCGCATCAGGGCGTCGAGATGTGGCTTGCTGAATCACCACAGCCTCGCCCCGCTCGCGAGACATGGTCGGAGAACGCGGATTTCCTCCGGTCGGATGCCTTCTACCGGGCCCGCCAGGAGAATGAGGCGGATCTCATGAAGGTGCATTTCATGGGAGCGGAAGAAGTCGAGGAATGCTGGCGGCTGCTACAGCAGACGATGCTCTCGATTTCCTTCGAGTGCGTGTCGTACATACCGTCCTACTCGACGTGGTTGGCCGAGCAGGACTGGACTGAGACCTACGCGAGGCACAAGAAGAATCTGCAGCTGATCGGGATGAACGACCCGGGGCGTCGGTGGGTTCTCAAGAGCCCCAGCCATGTGTTCGCGATCGACGCGATCATGCGCGCCTACCCGGACGCATTGATCGTGCGCACATTCCGCGATTCACACACGTCTATGGCGTCCACCTTCAGCCTCGCCGAGCAGGGCAAGCACGACATGTCGGATGCGTTCGACCGCGAGACCATCGGGCGTACTCAACTCGAGTTGTGGGCGCGGGGTAACTGGGAGTTCAACGAGGCTCGCGCCCGCTACGACGCGGAACAGTTCATCGATGTCGACTACCGGGATTTCGTCGCAGACCCGACCGGCACGGTCGAGAAGATCTACGCGCAGTTTGCGATGCCGTTCACGGACGCCACACGTGCTGCGGTGGAGGCGTCGCATCAGGGCAGCCTCGCCGAGCATCGTCGCCCGTCGCACGTCTACTCGCTCGAAGACTTCGGGATCACGGCCTCCGACGTCGATCGGGCATTCGCCGCCACCGCCTGAAGCGGACCTCGGAACACCGACCGAAGAACAGGACCATCATATGAACGCGACCTGGGAGAAGTTCTGCGCCGATCTTCTCGAGACCGGCAACATCCTGCAGGACGAGATCGTCCCGCAGGACTCGACGACCCAAGCCGAAGGTGTCCGCTACCTGAGCCGGCTGCTGCGCTACGCCACCATCAACTGCGTCGAATACACCGATCCACGGTGGCCACAGTTCACCTCGGCGCCGAACCCGAACATGATGACGAAGATCGGTGCCGACAACCCCGACAACCTGTACATGCGCGCGAACATTTCCGGTAGGTACACCTACCGGATCACGGGCACGCGGGGGACCGTGCCGCTCGTGACGTTCGGGTCGCGGGTCAACCGGTACCACATCGACGGCACCATGCTGCAGACCGGCGACCTGCACGGCCACGATCTCGACGTCGACGAACACGGGCGGTTCACGTTCATCGCGAGCGTCGACGCACCCGCAGAAGGGTCGTGGCTGCCGCTCGCCGCGGACAGTAACCTCATCTCGGTTCGGCAGACGTACCGGGACCGGCGCAGCGAGGTTCCCGCCGAGCTGTCCATCGAATGCCTGAACCCCGACGGTGAATTCGTCCCGTTGAGCTCGGAAGAGATGTCCGGCCGCCTCGGAAAGGCCATCGGCATGGTCCGCGGCACCGCGAACACTTTCCTGGAATGGTCGCGCGAGTTCCAGGGGCAGCCCAACGAGATCTTCGACCGCGGACAGGAAACGTTCCAGAACGCCGGTGGTGATCCCACGATCTTCTACCTGCACGGCTACTGGAAACTCGCCGCCGACGAAGCCTGGGTGATCGAGACCGAGGTGCCGAACTGCGAGTACTTCAACTTCGTGCTGCAGAACTTCTGGGTCGAGTCGCTCGACTACAACCGGACCAACATCTACATCAACAACCACACGGCGAAGCTGAACGACGACGGCACGTTGACGATCGTCGTCGCCGCGAAGGATCCCGGATTCGGCAATTGGATCGATACCGATTCGCACACCGAGGGCACGTGGGCGATGCGCTGGATCAAGGCCGATTCGCATCCGATCCCGGCGTCGCGGGTCGTGAAGTTGTGAGCTCAGTGCCCATGAAGAGATCAGGGCCCATGAAATGGGCACTGCCCGCCGCGATGATCGATGCGGGAGACCTGCCCGCCTTCGCTCGGGTGGCCGACGAATGCGGCTACGACGCGATTGCATTGCCCGACTCCGTCTTCTACCCCGAGACGGTGTCGGCCGACTATCCGTATTCGGCGGACGGCAAGCGGATGTGGGCTCCCGAGACGCCGATGCCCGATCCGTTCATCGCGATGACCGCGATGGCGGCCGTCACCGCGCGCGTGCGGTTCTACACCAATGTGCTGAAGCTGCCGCTGCGCGATCCACTGCTCACCGCGAAGCAGGTGGCGACAATGGCGGTGATGTCGCAGAACCGCATCGCGGTCGGCGTCGGACTGTCGTGGATTCCCGAGGAATTCGAGTTCACCGGTACCGAGATGCGCACTCGCGGTGCGCGCACCGACGAAGCCATCGCGATCGTCAAGGCGGTGTGTTCCGGCGAGGGGCCGCAATGGGTCGAATTCCACGGTAAGCATTACGATTTCGATCGTCTGATGATCAGTCCGGCGCCTGACCGGCCCGTCCCGATCTACGGCGGCGGTCACAGCGAAGCGGGTCTGCGGCGCGCGGCGCGGCTCGGAGACGGCTGGATCTCGGTCAATACGGATACCGAAGCGCTGGCATCGGCGATCACACGACTGACGGAGCTCCGTTCCGAATTCGGCCGTGCCGATGTGCCGTTCGAGATCGATGTGTCGCCGACAGACGTCTCCGATGTCGACGGATACCGACGCCTGGCCGATATCGGGGTCACTCGCGTGCGGGTGGCGCCCTGGCGGATGTACGGCGTGGATCCGTCGGATCCGCAAGCCAGGCTCGACGCGATCCGACGGTTCGCCGACGACGTGATCGGTGTTCAGTAGGCGCCGACGCGGGCGATGAACGCGTCCAGATTGGACCGGACGCGCTCGATCCGGCCGTCGAGTGGGGAGTCGTCGCGGTACAGACGGCCCCCACTCGGCGTCTTCTTGCGGCGTGCGTAGAGCGAGCAGCCGAGGTCGGCACACATGTAGATGCCGACCGTATTGCCCCGGCGTCCGGCGTCGCCGGTCTTGCTCGCCGCCATGAGGTGCACTCCGCCGTTGGGGTGCGTGGTCTGGCAGATCGAGCACATCTGCGCGGGGCGGCGGCCACCGGACTCGTGTCGCAGTGCGACCCCGACGATGCGGTCGCCCTGCTCGGCCACCACGTAGCAGCGGCCGGGATACGACGGGTCGGTCCAGCCGAGGAAATCGAGGTCGTCCCAGGGCAGACCGTCCAGGTCGGCGGGGACGGACAGGCGCTTCGCGTCACCTTTCGAGCAATTGATGAACGACGACCTGATGTCGCGTTCGCTGACCGGCAGCATGGATGCGCCTTCCTTCTCGACTGCGTTCGACGTTCGCCGACGCTACGGACCTTCGTTCGCTGAGGCAACAGAATTTCCGTCGCGGGACTCCCGGTCGTGACCGTCGGCGTCGTGACCGTCGGCGAGTTTGCGGAGCAGGCGGGCGAGCTCTGCGCGTTCGGCGGCGTCGAGCCGGGTGAACACTTCGGCCGCGTCGGCGTCGCGTGCGGCGTCGAGCTCGGTCAGTAGGCGTCGCCCGTCAGAAGTGAGTTGTACGCACACCGCGCGCCGATCGGCCGGGTCGGGTAGTCGCTCGGTCAGACCGCGGGACTCGAGCCGGTCGACGACCTCCGTCACCGACCGCGGCACGATGCGCAGCGACTTCGCGACGACCCCCAACCGGGCCGGTTCGTCTGCGTTGCCGATCACCCGCAGCGCCCGGTGTTCGTGCGGGGACAGCTCCCAGGGCCGGATTCTCTCGTGCCACCGTTTTCGCAGCGTACGGGTGGTGGCCATGAGAAGGTCGCGGAGTGTGGCGGGGGAGTCCGACATGACGTTCACCATACCTCAGTTGACTGTTACCTCTTAATGAGGCAACCTCACTAAGTAGGAACGAATCATGAATCGAGGTGGTGCGCACATGATGCAGCCCCCACCCGGCCAGGGCGGCGGCAGAGGCCGCGGATCCAAGGTCGACCCCAAAGACATCGAACAGCTGAAGGAATCACCCGTCAGCCTGCGGCGCATCGGCGCCCTGTTCGCCCCCTACCGCTGGCAGATCACCGTCGTCGTTGCGCTCATCGTCGCGTCGTCGGTCATCTCGCTCGCGAACCCCTTCCTCGTCCGCGCCGTCATCGACGACGCGATCCCGCACCAGAACGTGAGCCTGCTGCTGTGGGTGGTGGGCGGCATGCTCGCCGTCACCGTCGTCAGCTCCCTGCTCGGCGTCGCTCAGACGTGGATTTCCACGACCGTCGGGCAGCGGATCATGCACGATCTGCGAACTCGCGTGTTCTCGCACCTGCAACGGCAGTCGTTGAGCTTCTTCACCCGGACTCGCGGTGGTGAGATCCAGTCGCGGCTGACCAACGACATCGGTGGAATGCAGTCGGTGGTGACCTCCACGGCGACGTCCATCGCCTCCAACGTCACCACCGTGGTCGGTACCGCCGTCGCGATGACGATCCTCAGCTGGCGACTGGCGCTACTGTCGCTGATCGTGCTGCCGCCTGCCATCTGGCTCACGCGCCGTGTCGCGATGATGCGACGCGTGATCACCGCTCGCCAGCAGCGCCGCATGGCCGATATGCAAACGCAGATCGAAGAGGGGCTGTCCGTCAGCGGAATGCTGCTCGTCAAGACTCTCGGCACCGGGCCCGCACTGTCCGGTAAGTTCGCGCAGACCTCCGACGAGCTCGCCGATCTCGAACTGCACGCGCAGCTGTCCGGACGCTGGCGCATGGCCACCATGAACATCGTCTTCTCCGCGATCCCCGCGGTGCTCTATCTCGTCGCCGGCCTGCCCGCTACCTCCGGCGGCATGACGATCGGTACCCTCGTCGCCTTCACCGGCCTGCAGGCGACCCTGTTCCGGCCGCTGATGAGCCTGCTCGACGTCGGAATCACCGTCACCAGTTCGCTCGCGCTGTTCAGCCGGATCTTCGAATACCTGGACCTCACCGTCGAGATCGACGGCCCGGAGAGACCGGTCCACGTCGACCGCGAACGGGTCGCGGGTGCAGTGCGATTCGAGAACGTCGACTTCCGGTACGACGGCGCGCACCGCCTCGCACTCGACGACGTCACCCTCGACGTGCCTGCCGGTGCTCAGATTGCCCTCGTCGGCGAGACCGGTTCGGGCAAAACCACACTCGGCGGTCTCGTCGCGCGGTTGTACGATCCGACATCGGGGCGCGTCACGATCGACGGTGTGGACCTGCGCGACATGGCGCTCGCCGATGTTGCCGCGCTGGTCGGTGTGGTCTCGCAGGAGACCTATCTCCTCCACGCGACCGTGCGTGAGAACCTGCGCTACGCGAAGTCCGACGCGACCGATGCGGAGATCGAGGCCGCCGCCCGCGCCGCGCGCATCCACGACCTGATCGTGTCGCTGCCGGAGGGCTACGACACCGTCGTCGGAGCCCGCGGTCACCGTTTCTCCGGTGGTGAGAAGCAGCGGCTCGCCATTGCGCGGACGTTGCTGCGCGACCCACGGATCCTGGTGCTCGACGAGGCCACCAGCGCGCTCGACAACGAAACGGAACGTCTGGTGCAGCAGGCGATCGACACCGCGCGACACGGCCGCACGACGATCACCATCGCGCACCGCCTCTCGACGGTCCGCGACGCCGACGAGATCGTCGTACTCGATCACGGCAGTATCGTCGAACGCGGTAGCCACGACACGCTGGTCGCGCTCGGCGGCCGGTACGCGGCACTCGCTGCCCGAGTCGAGCAGCCGGTCGCCGTGTGAGCTGAACTCTCGCGAGGATTTTCGCTTCCCGCTGCCACGATCGTGGATGTGGGAAGCAAGAATCCGCGCGGATACCTCAGCGGTGGATCACAATCTCATCGTTGGACCCCGAAGGCCTCGAGGACGGTACCGAACTTCACTGTGGTCTCGGCCAATTCGTCGGCGGGATCGGAATCTGCGACGATGCCTCCGCCCGCATGTGCAGTCAGTGTCGTGCCGTCGGGTTCGAGGACCGCGCAACGGATGGTGACCATCCATTCGCCGTCGCCGTTCTCGTCGCACCAGCCGAGTGCGCCCGCGTAGAAACCGCGGTCTCCTTCGAGTTCGCGAATCAGATCGCGGGCGGACTCGGTGGGGGTGCCGCAGATCGCGGGTGTCGGATGGACGGAAAGTGCCAGGTCGAGGGCGGTCACCGACGGGTCGCGAAGTCTGCCCGACACCGGCGTTCCCAGATGCCATAGGTGCCGAGTGTTGGTGAGGGAAGGGTGATTCGGAATGTGCAGTTCCGAGCACAGCGGCTCGAGCGATGCCCGCAGGGAATCGATCACGTGGGCGTGTTCACCCAGGTTCTTGGCGGATGCGCGAAGTTCCTCGGCTGTGGCGCGGTCGAGTTCGGGGTCCGAACTCCGGGGTGCGGAACCGGCGAGGGGGTGCGCGGTGACGAGGTCGCCACGGCGGCGGATGAGTACCTCGGGGCTTGCACCCACCAGGTGACGTCCGGACCACTGCGCGCCTGCCGCACTGAGATCGACGGAGAAACCGTTGCCGACGGTGTCGTGGGACACCAGAGCGACAAGAAGTGTTTCGGGATCGATGCGGCTCTCGGCCTCGAGAGTGAGGGCTCGGGCGAGGACGACTTTCTCCAGCGTGTTGTCGTCGGCACGGAGCAGACCCAGCGCCGTGGTCACGCGGTCGACGTGTTCGACCTCGGCGGGCATGACTCCGGAGATCCGGATCGTCGGTAGCGCAGGCGTTTCTGTCGTGAATGCGGTGGCGGTGTGGTCGAGAACCTCGGGCGCGGTGAGCGCTGCCGGGTGGTCGGGGGCGAAGGGAAGAGCTCCGACCACGGCGCGGATCCGTCCGGTGCGCAGCGCGGACACGGCGTCGGCGGCGGAGTCGAAGCGGTCGTGAACACCGTGGGCGAGCACGGTGCCGTGAGGGCGGGACAGCACGAAGGGGGGCGGTGCGGTCCGTCCGGCCCGGTCGGTTGCGGCGGCGACGGCGACCGGTGCTTGCATGCTCACACCTTTCGGTTGCGGCTGATCGGCCGCGGCGGCTGCGCGCGACCGGTCACGAAACTATACGGTTAGCCTTACCTTTGCTATCGCTACGAATCGTGTTGCGCGACGAGAAGGGTCGGTTCGCCGAAATTCCGGGTGAAATCGGATGGACGGGGCGCTTGGCTTGGTCCGTTCTTTTGGTTAGCCTAACCAATCGTGACCGGGGCAACGCGCTGCCGGCGACGAGACATGTGGGAGACACACGATGCGGGTTCTGAAACGGAGCCGGGTGCGCAGCGCCGCAGTGCTCGGCGCGGCGGCCTTGTTGACGGTCGGGTTGGTGGGATGTTCGAGCGACAATGGAGGCTCCGAAGAAACGGATACCGCTGCTTCGACGGAGACTCGCACCTTCGAGGCTCAGAACGGTTCCATCGAGATCCCGGCAGATCCGCAGCGCATCGTCGCCTGCGGCTACGCGGTGCTTCCTCTGATCCAGGCAGACGCCAACCTCGCTGCAGTGTGCGAGTGGACGCGAGAGACCGAGAACATGGACGAGGAGACCCTCGCCGCATACGAGGAGCTGCCGAAGGTCGCTCCCGACATGTCGGTCGCCGACCTCAACTACGAGGCCATCACCATGGCTGAGCCCGACCTCATCATCATGGGTGTTCCCGCGATGGTCCAGGAGCAGCTCGACATGGCCACGCTGGAAACGCTTGCGCCGGTGGTGTTCCTCGGTCCCAGTATCCCGGGTCAATGGCGTGAACTCGGCGAGCAGTTCGCCGATGCTGCGAACGTGAGCGACGCCTACGGCGAGTTCAAGGACGAGTACGACGCGCGCGCTGCGGAACTCGCCGACAAGTACGCCGGTACCCTCGGCGGCCTGAAGTTTGCCGGTGTGTGCAGCGAGTGTGGCACGAACCCCGGTGAATACATGCGCGAGTACAAGTCGTCCTACACCTCGAATCTTTTCGACGACCTCGGCTTCGACTTCCCCGGCGAGCCGGCCGACCCCGCGATCACCCACGGCGAGTACCTCTCGTTCGAGAAGCTGCCGGAGAACCTCGGTGACGCCGACGTGATCGTCTACGGTATCGAAGCGGACGGCTCCGTCACTCCGGCACTGCAGGAACTGTTCGACTCACCGCTGTGGAAGGAACTGCCCGCAGTCAAGGCCGGTAACCTCGTCGCCGTCAAGCATGCCAATGCGGCAACCTACGAAACAGCGCTTCTCGCACTCGATTCCATCGACGCAGCACTCGAGAAGCTGCCCGCCAACCAGTCGCAGTAAAACTGCCTCGCAGCGGGTGCGAACCTGCGGCACCGCACGCCCGAACGGCCCTCGCTCCTGGGGGCCGTTTGCGTGCCCGAATCAATGTTCGCGGATCAGGGACGCAGAGCGTTCTTGGTGGTGCGTGCCCACGACTCGATCGCCGAGTAGCTGTCGCCGACACCCTGTGTGTAGGCCACGAGAGCTCCGTACAGGTGTGCTCCCTCCGCGGCCAGCTCGATCGTGCCGACCCAGTGGGATGCGCGCGCCATCACGGCCGCGGAGATGTCGAGGCGATCGCGTGTCTCCCTCGAGACCGTGGCGAACGACTCGTCCGCGATCTGGAACGTCTCTTTGACGCCGCGCCAGTAATACTCCGCGTCCATTGCCGCGCGCAGTGATTCGTAGTCGGTCGTGTCCTGCATCGCCGTGGCATTCCGGAGCTCGTTCGACGCCTGGCCGGACGAGCCGAGGGGGATGTACGTGATGTCGTCGGTGGATCTGTTATCGCCGCGTCTGGTCCTCACCGAAGAGATGGTGCCCCATCATGCGGCAGAACGAAACAATCGGTTTCGTTCCGATCGCGATACGATCACGGCAGGGCCTCAGCGTGCACCGCCGCTCCCATGGACGGGGGGGTGACGCCTGCCCCGTCGATGGGATATCCGCCACGGAGTGCGGTATGCGTCGGTGTCGACCACTAGGGTGTCACCGTGCGTCCTTCACTCGATTCCTACTCACACCTCGCAGGCGGCAAGGTCCGCGACCTCTACATCGTCGACGACGAGCACCTGCTGCTCGTGGCCAGCGACCGGATCTCGGCCTACGACCACGTCCTGGAGACCCCGATCCCCGACAAGGGGCGCGTGCTCACCGCGATGAGCGTGTTCTTCTTCGACCACCTCGACGCGAACAACCACCTGGCGGGTGAGCCCGACGACGAGCGGATTCCCGCCGAGGTCCTCGGTCGCGCATTGATCGTCAAGCGCCTCGAGATGGTGCCGGTGGAGTGCGTCGCCCGCGGCTATCTCACCGGGTCCGGTCTCGCCGACTACCAGACCACCGGCTCGGTGTGCGGCGTGAGCCTGCCCGAGGGACTGGTGGAGGCCTCCCGGCTTCCCGAGCCGATCTTCACGCCCGCGACGAAAGCCGACCTCGGTGATCACGACGAGAACATCAGCTTCGAGCAGGTCGCCGAGAAGATCGGGCTGAATCTGGCGATGCAGCTGCGCCAGGACACCCTCGACATCTACGACCGGGCATCGATCTTCGCCTACGAGCGGGGCATCATGCTCGCCGACACCAAACTCGAGTTCGGTCTCGACAAGGCTGGCAATCTCGTGCTGGCCGACGAGGTGCTCACCCCCGATTCGTCCCGGTACTGGGATCTGGCCGAGTATGCGGAAGGCAAGGTGCAGCCGAGCTTCGACAAGCAGATCGTCCGTAACTGGCTCACCAGCGACGAATCCGGATGGGACCGCGCCTCCGACACACAGCCCCCTGCGTTGCCCCAGCACATCGTCGACAAGACCCGTGCGCGGTATATCGAGGCCTACGAGCGCATTTCCGGACTGTCCTTCGACGATTGGATCGGCTGACCACGATGACCTCCCCGACCCCGCCCGTTGCCGCGAAGGTTCCGCACGAGCGCATTCACCACGGTCACACGTTCGTCGACGACTACGAGTGGCTGCGCGACAAGGACAACCCGGAGGTGATCGCGTACCTCGAAGCCGAGAACGCGTTCACCGAAGCGCAGACCGCGCATCTCGCGCCGGTGCGGGAGTCGATCTTCGAGGAAATCAAATCGCGGACGCAGGAGACCGACATGTCGGTCCCCGCTCGCATGGGCGAGTGGTGGTACTACGCCCGCACAGTCGAGGGCAAGCAGTACGGAATCCAGTGCCGATGCCCGATCACCGACCCCGACGATTGGACCCCGCCGGAGGTCACGGCGGGCACCGAACTGCCCGGCGAGCAGGTGCTGCTCGACGGCAACGTCGAGTCCGAGGGGCACGATTTCTTCTCCGTCGGCGCGTTCTCGCTCAGCCACGACGGCACACTGCTCGCGTACTCCACCGACGTGGTGGGCGACGAGCGGTACACGCTGAAGTTCAAGGACCTCACCACCGGTGAACTGCTCGCCGACGAGATCCCGGGCACCGCACCCGGTGCCACCTGGGCTCTCGACCACAGTCACGTCTTCTATCAGACGGTCGACGAGTCCTGGCGCCCCGACACCGTGTGGCGGCACCGGCTCGGTACCGCCGTGGACGATGATGTGAAGGTCTTCCACGAGCCCGACGAGCGGTACTGGGTGTCGATCGGTGCCACGCGCAGCGAGAAGTACCTGATGATCTGGGTGGGATCGAAGATCACCACCGAGGGCTGGGTTCTCGAATCCGACAATCCCACCGGCGAGTTCCGCGTCCTGTTGCCTCGGCGTGAGGGCGTCGAGTACGGCGCCGAGCATGCCGTCGTCGGAGGCCAGGACCGGTTCCTGGTGTTGCACAATGATGTCGACCCGAACACGGGGGAGAAGGCCGAGAACTTCGTCCTGGCGGAAGCTCCCGTCGACGATCCGTCGGCGCTGCGTACCTTGATCGAGCATCGCAAGGACGTCCGGCTCGAGGATGTCGAGGCGTTCGAAGGCCACCTCGTGGTGAGCTACCGACGTGAAGCGCTCACCCGGATTGCGGTGTGGCCGCTCACCGCCGATGGTTACGGCGACCTCCACGAACTCGAATTCGACGAAGAGCTGTTCGCCGTCGGCCCGGGCGGGAACCCCGAGTGGAAGCAGCCTGTGCTTCGCCTCGGCTTCACGTCGTTCATCACCCCCACCCGGGTCTACGAGTACGTCGTGGGCACCGGAGAGCTGCTGCTGCGCAAGTCGCAGCCGGTGCTCGGCGACTTCGATCCGTCGCACTACGAGCAGCGTCGTGAGTGGGCGACGGCCGACGACGGCACGAAGATCCCGATCTCGATCGTCGCGAAGAAGGGCACTTCTGCGAACGCCCCGACCCTGCTGTACGGGTACGGCTCGTACGAGGCCAGCATCGACCCCGGTTTCTCGGTCGCGCGCCTGTCGCTGCTCGACCGCGGCATGGTCTTCGCGGTCGCGCACGTACGCGGCGGCGGCGAGATGGGCCGGCACTGGTACGAGCACGGAAAGTCGCTCACGAAGAAGAACACTTTCACCGATTTCGTTGCGTGCGCACGGCATCTCGTCGACACCGGTGTCACGAGCCCCGACCGGCTCGTCGCCGATGGTGGTAGCGCGGGCGGGCTGCTCATGGGAGCGGTCGCGAACATCGCACCCGAGCTTTTCGAGGGCATCCTCGCCAACGTGCCCTTCGTGGACCCGCTCACCTCGATCCTCGATCCGTCGCTCCCGCTGACGGTGATCGAGTGGGACGAGTGGGGCAACCCGCTCGAAAGCCCGGAGGTGTACGAGTACATGCGCTCGTACAGCCCGTACGAGAACATCGAGGCGAAGGATTACCCGGCGATCCTCGCGATCACGAGTATCAACGATACCCGCGTGCTGTACGTCGAACCCGCCAAGTGGGTCGCGAAGCTGCGCGCGACGAAGACGGGCGATTCGCCGTTGTTGCTCAAGACCGAGATGAGCGCAGGCCACGGCGGCGTGTCGGGCCGGTACGAGAAGTGGCGCGAGGTCGCGTTCGAGTTCGCGTGGGTGCTGGAGACTTCCGGCGCTCACCGCCCTTAGACGCCGGCGCTCGATCGTCGCCAGGTAGCACCATGTGCCAGTGTGGCCCCGAGGGGACCTGCACCGGCGACTCGAATCGGCTGTTCGGCCGTTCCGACTCGCCGGTGCGATCCGTCCACGGCTACTGACGTCAGTGTGCGGTGAGGTGGCGAGAAGAGATCTGCTCGGTGGATCCCGGAACCGGTTCGGCAGGGTCGCTACCAAGTGAAATGATCTTGTTGTCGGAGTCGACGTGTACAACCTTCGGTTCGTGCACGAGGAGTTCGGTTTCGTCGAGCTGAAGGTACGACATGATGATGACCAGGTCGTCAGGGTTGACGAGGTGCGCTGCAGCGCCGTTGATGCAGATGACACCGGAGTCGGCATCGCCGGTGATGACGTAGGTCTCGATGCGTGCGCCGTTGGTGATGTCGACGATCTGTACCTTTTCACCTTCCACGAGGTCGGCGGCACGCATGAGGGTTGCGTCGATCGTGACAGATCCGACGTAGTGCAGATCGGCTTGGGTGACCCGGGCTCGATGGATCTTGCCGTTGACCAGTGTGCGGAACATGTTCACTCCGTTTCCGTGGGGTTGATCGTGCGGGTCCGAGCTCTGTGATCAGGGCTGGACTCAGAGGTAGTGCCGAACTCGAATTCAAATCGGATCCGGTTGCAGCGGAAAGCATATCGATCGACCGGATTCCGTTCCTCCGTGTCGAATCCGGGTGATATCGCCCCATGCTCGTATGCGGAGCGACAGTGTCGTCGAGATCACGACGATAGGTTAGCCTAACCGAGGCTAGGAGTAGGGGTTCTGGGGCGAGCATGAACCGAGATCATAGGGTAGCTTCACCTAAGTTCTTGACCATCGGGTGGCGAGGGAGTTGGGTCGGTGCATCGGCAGGCGACAGGTGTGGGTGATGTTCGGGCGGTCGTTGCGAGCGTGATCGGCGTGGAGCAAGAGACGATCGGGTATCGCGCCAACCTTTTCGAGTTGGGACTCGAGTCGCTGGTCCTGATGCGGCTGGTGGGGCGTTGGCGTCGGGACGGGCTGAATGTCACATTCGCCGACCTGGCCGAGGAGCCGACGATCGAGCGCTGGTCAGCGGTTCTCACCGCTGCAGGTGGATCCGCGACGCCCGCGCCCACCCGGAATCTCCGAGTGTCCAGTGCTGACAAGTTCGACCTCGCGGTTCTGCAGCACGCCTACTGGGTGGGGCGGGGCGTCGACCAGGCCCTCGGAGGGGTTGCGCCGCACTTGTACACCGAATTCGACGGTCCCGGACTCGATCCGGACCGTTTTCGGGCCGCGCTGAGAGCTGTCGCGGAGCGTCACGGAATGATGCGTGCCAGGATTACCGACAATGGTCAGCAAGAGATCTTGCCGACCACGCACGACCGGCCAGTGAAAGTGATGGACCTCGCAAAAGAGGATGCCGACGCCGTCGAGACGTATCTCGGTGCCGCACGGCACCGTCTCTCGCACCAGAAACTCGACATCGAAGCGGGTGAGGTCTTTTCGGCCGAGCTCACGCTCTTGCCGAACGGGCGTTCTCGTCTGCACCTGGACGTCGACATGATCGCCGCGGATGCTGTCAGCTACCGCATCATTCTCGATGACATCGCAAGGGCATACAGCGGAGAGACTCTGTCTCCCATCGGGTACAGCTACGGGCAGTACCTGTCGGATCGGCCCGAGGCGCGGCGGGAGTCCCGGGCAACGGCGGAAGCCTACTGGAAGGATCGTCTCGAGGACCTGCCTGGCGCCCCATCTCTGCCACTTGTCGACGGAGACAGTGGCGACGCGGTGGCCACCAGGCTCGCGTTCCATCTCGATGCCGCCGGATATGATCGACTGCGTTCAGCCGCACGCGCATTCGGAGTGACACCTGCCGCGGCCGTGGCCACGGCGTTTGCCGAGGTGGTCGGTGCATGGTCACGAGAATCCCGGTTCTTGCTGAATGTCCCCATGTTCGACCGGCTCGAGACGCATCCGGACGTCGCTCGATTGGTCGGCGACTTCTCCAGTTCTGTGATGCTCGATGTCGACCTCGAAGATGACCTGTCGTTCGTGGAACGGGTAAGGGCACTTCAGGCGACATTGCATGCGGGCGCGTCCCACGCGGAGTATTCCGGGGTCGAGGTCCTGCGTGATCTGGGTCGTCTACGTGGTGAGCAGGTGCTTGCGCCGGTGGTCTTCACGAGCGCACTGAGTCTGGGCGAACTGTTCCACGAACGCGTGCGTGAAGTGTTCGGCGATCCTGCATGGATCATTTCTCAAGGGCCGCAGGTGGTTCTGGATGCACAGATCACCGAACTCGACGGCGGTGTCCTCGTCAACTGGGACATCCGCGAGAACGAGTTCCTTCCCGGCGTTCCCGCTTCGATGTTCGCGGCGTTCGAGCGCCTGGTCTCGTCGGTGGTCGATGGGGGACCGGACTTCTGGAACTCCGGTATCCCCGCCCTGCTCCCCGCGATGCAGAGTGATGCTCGTGAGTCCGTACCGGTCGGTGATGCACAGCTCGAGTGGCCTCAGCCGTCTGATTCACCCGTGCTCCTGCACGCCGGGTTCTTCGAACGAGCCGCAGCCACACCGGCTGACATCGCGCTGACCTGGGCCTCGGGGAGCACGCTCACCTACGGTGCGCTCGCCGACAAGGCGTTGCGGGTCGGCGCTGCGCTCCGCGCCGGCGGTGTTGCTGTGGGCGACGCTGTCGGAATCACACTGCCCAAAGGGCACGAGCAGGTGATCGCGGTCCTCGGTGTCCTCGCCGCCGGTGGGGTCTACGTACCGATCGGAGTGGACCAGCCACAGTCACGCGCGGACCTCATCGCCGAGGCGGCGAAGTTCGTAACCGTGATCGGGCAAGACCTGTCGATGACAGACGCGCTCGCGTACGAACCGCTGGCGCGACCGCATCTCGGATCGGATTCCGATACCGCGTACATGATCTTCACGTCGGGGTCGACGGGGAGACCCAAGGGCGTCGTCGTTCCCCACATCGCGGCGATGAACACGATCAGCGACATCATCGGCCGATATGAACTCGTCGAGTCGTACCGACCGTTGTGCCTGTCCGAACTGGACTTCGACCTGTGCACATTCGACCTGTTCTCATGCTTGACGGTCGGCGGCACCGCAGTGCTGATCGAAGAGCACGAGCGCCGGGATCCACAACGATGGGCTCGGATGATCGTCGATCATCGAGTCAGTGTCATCAGTTGTGTCCCACCGCTCCTCGACATGATCCTGTCCACCGGGCTCGACCTCGGCGATTCGCTGAAGCTGGTGATGCTCGGTGGGGACAAGGTGACGATCGACCTGTTCCAGCGTCTGCGGGCGGCAGTGCCCGGATGCCGGTTCGCAGGGCTCGGCGGAGCAACGGAGACGGCGATCCACAACAGCATCTGCGAGGTGCGCACCGTAAACCCCCGCTGGCGGACGGTCCCGTTCGGTACACCGCTGCGGAACATGGTGTTCCGAGTGGTCGACCGGCACGGGCGGGACGTTCCGCAGTGGGTGGGCGGTGAACTGTGGGTGTCCGGAACAGGCCTGGCGACCGGATACCTCAACGATCCGGACCGTACCGCGAAGCGATTCGTCCACGCGCGAGGGCGTCGCTGGTACCGCACCGGAGATGTGGTCCGTTATGTCGAGAACGACATGGTCGAATTCCTCGGACGCGTGGACAGCCAGGTGAAGATCAACGGCTTCCGGATCGAACTGGGTGAGATCGAGGCGGTCCTGAACCAGGATCCGGACATCATCTCGGCCGCAGCGGCTCTCGATACCGCCGGAGTGCCGACCCTGGTTGCGGCCGCAGTCCTGGACGATAATGTCGACGCATCGGTCGAGACCGTGCTCCGACGACTGGAAAGTCGCCTCCCGGTCCATATGATTCCGGATCGGATAGTTGTCACCGACGCGTTGCCCGTGACGATCAACGGCAAGATCGACCGCGATGCAATCGTGGCCGGTGCACGCGAATTGTCGGATTCACAGCGCTACAGTGCTCATGTCTCGCCCCGGACCTCCCTGGAGGCGACCATCGCGGATGTGTGGAAGACGGTGCTGGGTGCCGACCGAGTCGGGGTGACCGACACTCTGTTCGCTCTCGGTGGAGACTCCGTGCTTGCCACCACGATCGTTGCGCGATTGCGGCAGCGCCTGAACACCGACGCCGTGACGGTGCGAATGGTATTCGCCGAACCCACTGTGGGCGGACTCGCCGCGCGCATCGAGGCGTTGGGGGAAACGCAGGAAAAATCGTCGACAACCTCCTCGCACGCACCCCTGATCACGCTCACCGACGCCGAACATGAGTCACTCTCCGCGAGCTTCGGCGGTATCGACGAAGTGTGGCCGCTGGCGCCGTTGCAACGCGGACTGCTCTACCAGGTCCGTCTCGATCCAGCTGCGACGCTGCTCTACACAGTGCAGAACGTCGCCGCACTCGACCGGCATCTGGATGAGGAACGGTTGCGCGAGGTCGTTGCCACCGTGGTCGAGGAAAACCCCACATTGCGTGCGGTATTCACATTCACCGACACCGGCGAACCCGTACAGGCCATCCTGCGGTCGGTCGAGGTACCGGTGCGAGTGGTCGACCTGTCCGAGCATCCGGATGCGGAGCAGCAGATGATGCTCGAACTCGCAGCCGACCGCGCGGCAGGTTACGACATCGAGAAGCCGCCCCTGTTCCGGGTAGTGGTCCTGAATCTGCCCGGGAACGAAGCTCGGATGGTGGTCAACTACTGGTTCGGTGCATTCGACGGTACGTCGTCGTGGCTGCTGGCCGACCGCATACTCGACCTGTACGACGACACCGGAGCACCTGCTCCTACGGCGAGCTACCGAGATCACCTTGCCTGGCTGGCGCAACGCGACCAGCAGGAGTCCGCCACCGTGTGGCGGGATCTGTTTGCGGACTTCGATTCTCCGACCCTTCTCACCGAACGAGAGGGTGACCAGGAGAGGTCGCCGATGCCGCAGCGTCTCGAGCGGCCGTTGTCCGGCACGACGTCTTCGCGTCTCGTCGATATTGCCCGCGAAGCTCAGGTCACTCCGTTCGCGTTGCTCGCAGCCACGTGGGGCGCAGTGTTGACGAGCGTCACCGGACGACAGGATGTCGTGTTCGGAACCGCGTTGTCCGGTCGCCCCATCGACGTTGCAGGTAGCGACCGGACCATCGGTGCGTTCATCGACACGGTGCCGGTCCGCGCATCGGCCCGAGGATCCGACACGGTGACGACACTCGCCGTGCGGATCCAGGGCCAGCGACTCGATCTGATACCCCACGATCACATCGGTCTCGGTGCGATACAGAAGTCCGTCGGCCTCGGCGCACTGTTCGACACCCTGCTCGTACTGCGCAACGCCGCGGTGCCCGACTCGGGGGCGGTGCCGAGGATGCAACATGTGTCGACCGTCGATGGTTCCGAGTTCCCGATCTCGGTCGCGATCGACCCTGGTGATCGCCTGAATCTGAGTATCACCTACCTGCCCAGTTCGGTCGACGAGTCCCGAGCACGCGATCTCCTGGGCAGGTTCTACGACGCTCTCGAGACGATCGCCTCGGACTCCGCTCGTCCGCTCGCCAGGTGGGCGAACGATGCTGTACCGAATCTTGCGGAGCTCACCGGGACACCGGATGTCACGATTGCCGAGATGCTCTCGGACCGAGCACGGGAGATACCGGATGCGACCGCGGTCGTGCTGGGTGCTGAGTCACTGACCTTCGGGGAACTCGATTCGCGCATCGACATGTTCGCCGCGGCGCTTGTACGCCGTGGAGTTGGGCCCGAGCGCATCGTCGCGCTGGCGCTGCCGCGCACGGTCGAGATGGTGGTGGCGTTGTTCGCGGTGTTGCGAGCCGGGGCAGCGTATCTGCCGCTCGAACTCGATCACCCCACGGACCGGCTCAATGTGATGCTTGCGGATGCAGGTCCCGACATTCTGGTGACGAATTCCATTGTGGCCCAGCGCCCGTTCGTCACCGATGCAGAAGTGTTGATCGTCGACGACCCCGACACGGTGACCGAACTCCGTTCCGGTCGGCGATTCACGACAGCCGCCTCGCGATCGTTCGCGCCGGGTGTTCCGGGTCGCCTGAACCACCCGGCGTACGTCATCTACACGTCAGGCTCGACGGGGACACCGAAGGGTGTGGTGACGCCCTATCTGGGGCTGACCAATATGCTGCTCAACCACCGCAGCAAGATCTTCGGTCCGACGATCGCCGCTGCCGGCGACAGGGTTCTCCGTATTGCGCACACGGTCTCGTTCTCCTTCGATATGTCGTGGGAAGAACTGCTGTGGCTGGTGGAAGGTCACGAGGTGCACATCTGCGACGAAGAACTTCGTCGCGATGCGCCGGGACTGGCCGCGTACTGCGCTGAGCACGCGATCGACGTTGTCAATGTCACGCCGACGTACGCTCAATTGCTGCTCGACCAGGGCATTCTCGACGGTGAGTCCCGCATGCCACTCGTGCTTCTCGGCGGTGAGGCGGTCCCGGACACACTGTGGTCCCGGCTGCGCGCCGAACCTGACGTCGAGGGTTACAACCTCTACGGACCCACTGAGTACACGATCAATGCTCTCGGTGGTGGCGCCTGCGACAGTGCGACAGCAACGATCGGCTCACCAGTGTCCGAGACACGCGCGCACGTCCTCGACGGGTGGTTGCGTCCCGTGCCGACCGGCACGATCGGGGAGCTGTATCTCGCCGGATCCGGACTTGCCAGAGGCTATCTCGGACGATCGGGGCTGACTGCCGGGCACTTCGTGGCCGACCCGTGGACGTCCGGTGGCCGGATGTATCGGACGGGCGACCTCGTGAAAGTGCGTCCTGACGGTTTGTTCGATTACTGCGGGCGGGCCGATGAGCAGGTGAAGATCCGCGGCTATCGCGTCGAACTCGGCGAAGTGGAGGCGGAGGTCACGGCATGCCCCGGAGTTGCGGCCGCAGTGGTCCGCGCAGTCACCCCACCGGGAACGAACAGTCGTCAGCTCGCCGCGTACGTGGTCTCGCCAGGCGTCGATGGGGAGGATCTGTTCACTTCGATCCGTGACCATCTCGCGACGCGCCTGCCGGACTACATGGTGCCTACCCGCTTCATCCTCATCGACCGCATCCCGATGACGGTCAACGGCAAGCTCGACACACGAGCGCTGCCGATACCCGATTCCGGAGCTGCGGGCTATCAGGCGCCTCGTACCCCGGTCGAGATCGTGTTGTGCGAGATCGTCACTCGTATCCTCGGCGTCGAACGAGTGGGTATCGACGACGACTTCTTCGGGCTGGGTGGCGACAGCATTTCATCGCTTGCGGTGGCTTCGGCCGCGAAGGCCGCGGGGATCGGGCTCACACCGCGGTCGATCATGCGGAAGCGAACGGTGCGACTGTTCGGTAGCGGGGCCGGCTTCGATGACGCTCCGCAGACCGAGCTCGTTCCCGCGACCGTGACGGATCTCAGCTCGGATGAACTCGACGAGTTCGAGAGCAGCCTGTGAACACCACATCGGGACAGTCCAAGATCCTCGAGGTCATTCCGACCACGGCGCTTCAGACCGGGATGTACCTGCAGTCCTCCTTGGTGTCGCCGGCGCAGGACCCGTATCTTTCGCAGACCGTCGTGACGTTCCGGGCGCCGATCGACGTCCCGGTTCTCACGTCGAGTGTCACTGCGATCCTCGACCGCTATCCACACCTGAAAGCTGTGCTCCGGCAACGGGCGAACGGCTCGCTCGTGTGGGTTGTGCCCCGCGCAACGGAACCGGAGATCGAGTTCGCTGATTCCGGCGCCGACGCGGAGGAGATCCGGATGCGCGACCGTGCCGCCGGATTCGAACTGTTGCGCCGCCCGCTGATCCGGTTCACGATCGTCGGTCGACGGTTGTCGGTCACGTACCACCACAGCTTGATGGACGGCTGGTCGGAAGCAGTGTTCGTGCGTGAACTCGTGCAGATCTACGACGCTGGGGGTACTGCTGGCGGTCTTCCACCCGCAGCCTCGTTCGGCAACTACCTCGGTTGGGTGGCTGCGCAAGATGTCGAGGCCGCGCGTGCGCAGTGGGCCGCCCATCTCGAGGGCCTCGCCGCGCCGACGCTGGTAGCGTCCGGGCCCAGTGAAAGTGGCGGTGCCCCGCTCCGTCTCGATGCCGAGATCCCGGACGATCTGAGTGACCGGGTCATGCGGTGCGCGAAGGGTGCCGGGGTGACCGTCAACGTCGTCATTCAACTCGCCTGGGCGCTCGTCCTGTCGGGTATGACATCACAGCGTGATGTCGTATTCGGGATGGCGGCGTCCGTCCGGCCGTACGATCTCCCCGACGCCGAGTCGATGGTCGGTCTACTTCTCAATACCGTTCCGGTGCGGGTGACAACCGACCCCACGGTCACCGTTCACGACCTGCTCGAGCAGATCCAGTCCAGTCATCTCGACCTCGAGGAACATCGACATCTGGGAATGGCCGAGATCTCGCGGACCACGCCGTATCGGACGCTGTTCGATACTGCGGTCGTCTACCAGAACTATCCCAGCGCTGTCCCTGACGGCGACGCGAGCGTCGACGAGGTTACGGTGCTCGGCGCGCCGATGAGCTTTCCCCTTGCGCTGGTTGCGGGACCGGATCCTCGGTTGTGGGCATTCGTCGTGTATCGGCCTGGAGCAATCGGCACCCAGGTCGCAGCCGTCGCCGTCGCGCGATTCGTCGAACTTCTCGATGCCTTGACCCTCGATCCGGATGCACCGGTGGCACGGGTGCTCACCTTCTCCGAGTCGACCGGTGACCGTCTCGGTGCGGGACCCGACATGATCGTCAGTGCCCTCGAACGTCAACTCGCCGATCGGTTCACCGAGTCCGCCGACGATCCTGCGATCGTGTGCGGATCCGGCACTGTCACCTACGCCGAGCTCGCGAGCCGCGTCGCGGGCCTGTCCGCACATCTGCGACGAGTCGGCGCAGGACCTGAAATGCGTGTGGCTGTGGCAGTTCCGCGTGGAGTGGACATGGTTGTCGCACTGCTCGCGGTGCTCGACGTCGGCGCAACGGTGGTGCCGATCGATATCCGGTACCCCCGCGACCGCATTTCTTTCCTACTGTCCGATTCGGATCCACAGGGGGTGATCGTGCACCCGGAGACTGCCGCGGTGCTGGACCGACTCGCACCCGGAGCTGCACGCATCACCATTACGGAAGTCGAAAACAATTGCCAGGAGCAGCCGTTCATGACTGCTCGGCACGGCGCCCTCACGGCCTACCTCATCTACACCTCGGGGTCGACGGGAACGCCGAAGGGGGTCCTGGGTACCCGTGACGGGTTGGCGAACCGGTTGCACTGGGCTGTGCATCGATGGGGCGATCCCCGCGTGAGGATTGCGAAGAGCTCGCTCAGCTTCATCGACGGGACCACCGAACTGCTGACCGGACTGCTGGCCGGTCAACAAGTGATCGTCGCCGACGACGACGAGTTCACCGACGCGCATGCTCTCGCCCGCCTGACCGCCGCTCATCGTGCCGACCAGATCACCGCAGTCGGATCACTCGCGGCCGCACTGTGCGACGTGGCCGCGAGTGACGTATCCGCGGTGGCACACTGGATTGTCAGCGGCGAGTTGCTGACCAGCAGCATCGTGGAGTCGATTGCGCAGGCCTGCCCCGCTGCCCGCCTGACCAACTCGTACGGATCGTCGGAGGTGGTCGGTGACGTCGCTACGTACGATGTCGCCGACCGCGCCGACAGTCCGGTTCCGGCGAGCGTCGTGGGCCGGGCGGTCCCCAACAGTTCTCTGCGGATTCTCGACGAGTTCCTCGTTCCCGTTGCACCGGGCGTAGTCGGGGAGGTCTACGTCGCCGGAGTTCAGTTGGCTCGCGGATATCACGGTGCGTCGTCCGCGACGGCCGCACGATTCGTGGCCGATCCGGAAAACTCCGGCGGTGAACGGATGTATCGAACCGGTGACCGCGGCCGCCAGGTGGACGGCGGTCTTCTCGACGTGATCGGACGTACCGACCGGCAGGTCAAGATCCGTGGATTTCGCATCGAGCTCGCCGAGGTCGAGGCGGCCGTTGCGGCGACCGGACTCGTGGACGATGTGGCTGTGATCGCTGTGCCGGACGATGCCGAACGCACACGGCTGACCGGGTTCGTGGTACCGCTCGCCGGCTACAGCGGAGACTCGATCGGAGTCGAGATCGCTTCCCGGCTGAGCCGGCAGTTGCCCGACTACATGATCCCGGCCGCCTGGTCGGCGCTTCCCGTTCTCCCTGTGACGCCGAACGGCAAGTTGGATCGACTCGCTCTCGGCCGGATCAGAATCCCGGTGAACATGTCGAGAGGCGTCGCGCCGCGGACCGAGACCGAACGTGTCGTGGCGTCGGTGATGGCCGACCTCGCGGGAGTCGACCCCGCTGACGTCGCCGTCGATGACGATTTCTTCGCACTCGGTGGGGACAGCATCGCGGCGATCTCGTTCGTGCACCTCGCGGCTCGACAGGGCGTCGTGTTCACCACCGTGGACGTCTTCGCCGCACGCACTGTCGAGGCCATCGCAGCGCGGGCCGACGCCGCTGCGGATGACTCTGCGGCGGACGGTGTCGTCGTTCCTGTGGACCGTGGTGTAGCTCCACTCATGGACGTCGACGAGACCGAGCGTCGGGAGCTGAGTGCCGCGGATATCGATGTGGACGACGTTCGTCCGGCAACCTCGCTCCAGCAGGGCATCGTGTTCCAGTCCGTGACTGCGGCCGTGGGCACCGACGAGATCTATGTCATCACCACGAATTTCGAGGTGACGGGCGAGCTCGACGACTCTCGATTCGAAGCAGCGTTGTGCGGGTTGCTCGTCCGGCACCCGAGCTTGACGTCGAGGTTCGTGACGCTGCAGTCGGGCCGTACGGTTGCCGTGCTGCAGCACCATCGAGACATCGAGGTTCGGCGAGTGTTCGTCGACTCTCTCGACGGACCCCATGCCCGTGCACTGGCCGCCGAGGACCGACGCACCTTCGATGTCGGAAATTCCCTCTTGATCCGGGCGACCGTACTCGACGAATCGCCGACTCGGCATCGGGTGATCCTCACCCTGCACCACCTACTGGTGGACGGTTGGTCGATGGGTATCGTCGGCACGGAGCTCTTCCGCTTGTATCGGGGTGAAACACTCGGGCCGCCTGCCTCGTTCGACAACTATCTGCGGTGGTTGTCCAGTCACGACAACGTCCGGTCCGAGACGGTGTGGAGGACGGTGCTCGGCGCCCGGTCCACAGCACAGAACCGACCCGTGCGACCATGCCTGGTTTCCGATTCGTCGGGTCGAACATCGCGTGTCGATGCCGAGGAGATCGTCGTGGACCTCACCGCGGCGGGAACTGATGCGTTGAAGGGCGCCGCAGCCGAATTCGGCGCGACTCTGAGCGAAGTGGTGCACGCCGCGTGGGCGGTGGTGCTGGCCGGAGTGACCGGACAGAGTGACGTGGTGTTCGGGTCCACTGTGTCCGGGCGCCCATCCGGTCTGGACCGCTCGGCCGATATGGTCGGACTTTTCGTCAACACGATCCCTGTGCGCGTCGACGTCCCCCCGCATGCGACGGTCGCCGAGGTTCTGGGCCTACTCCGTCAACAGACCGTGGACGTTCTCGACTACCATCACGTGGGCCTCGCCGACGTCCAGCGGATTGCCGGTGTCGGCCAATTGTTCGACACCCTCGTGGTGTTCGAGAACTTTGCTCCTGCGGATACATCCGGCATCAACTCCGCGGACTTCTCGGTCCATGTCGGTGACTTCCACACGATGACGCACTACCCGATCGCCGTGACGGTCTTTCCAGGTGATCGGCTCCGGATCGTCGTCGAGTACCGACCGGATCTGATCGATGCCGGGAGCGCCGAGACGATGAGCGCGTCTCTGCACGCGATCCTCGGTTCGATCGGTACGCCTGGTTCAGGCCGTGTGGCAGGGCTGTCCTTGGTGGATGGCGCTGCACGGCAGCGCATCCTGACAGAGTTCGTCGGTGAGGAATCGCAGTGTCCCGGTGGGACCCTGGTAGAGGTCCTGGACGCGCAGTGCGCGAACACCCCTGATGCAGTTGCGGTCACAGGACCCGACACCACACTGACCTTTGCGGAACTCAGTGCCCGGGCCAACCGCATTGCCCGCGCGTTGATTCGATCGGGCGTTGGTGCGGAAGACGTGGTCATCGTTCCCGCGACACGTTCGGCGTGCACCCTCGCGTCGATCGTCGCTGTGATGAGATCCGGTGCCGCGTACCTACCTATCGAGCCTGATGCGCCCGCCGAGCGGACCCAGCGCATCGTCGACAATGCTCGGCCGGTGGCGATCGTGGCCGGGCCGGCGGATCGGACGGTGGACAACCCCCTGTTCAACGGCGCGGTGGAACTCGGGCAGTGTCGGATCATCGACTCCTCTACGTTGGCCGATTCCGATGACGATCGTCGAGGTATCACCGATGACGAACGTCGTGATCGCGTGCACCCGGATGCGCCGGTATATCTGATCTACACGTCGGGAACGACCGGTGTACCGAAGGGCGTAGTTGTCACTCATCGGGGGCTGGCGAATCTGTATTACGGGCATCGCGCTCGCGTGCACGACCCGGCAGTGGCCCGAGCAGGCCGCGCACAACTCGACGTCGGGCATGCATGGTCGTTGGCGTTCGACGCATCGTGGCAACCGCAGTTGTGGATGTTCGGTGGTCACGCGGTACACGTCTTCGATCGTGAGTGCGTCAGTGACCCGAACACGCTGCTCAGCGAGCTGAGGCGGGTCTCGGCGGACTTCGTCGAGGTGGTGCCCTCGCTTCTCGAACACCTGATCCGCGCCGGGCTCGGGAGCGAGATCGGCACACTCGGCGTTGGTGGCGAAGCGGTGTCGCGTGAGCTCTGGGACCATGTGAGATCACTGAATTCGGTGGTGTTGCACAACTTCTACGGTCCCACCGAAGCCACTGTCGACGCGGTCCACGTCTCGACAGAGGAAACGAGCGAGCCCCACATCGGTCGGCCTGTGGCGGGACTGCGAGCGTATGTCCTCGACGATGCACTGCGCCCGGTCCCCATCGGGGTGGTGGGCGAGCTGTACATCGGCGGGCCGGGTGTGGCACGTGGCTACCGCGGTGCACCCGCACTGACGGCTCGGCACTTTCTTGCGGACTCGTTTGCTGCCGACGGCACTCGCATGTACCGCACCGGTGACCTGGTGTCGTGGACGCAGGAGGGGCTCCTCGACTACCGGGGCCGAGCGGACCATCAGGTCAAGATCCGCGGGCACCGCGTGGAGCTGGGCGAGCTCGAGCACTGTGTGCGCACGCTCGACGGAGTGGCCGATGCACGCGTAGTTACAGGTCGTGGGCCGACGGGCGCGGATCGTTTGTGCGCACATGTCATTCCTGAGCCGGGGCGCACACTCGATATTGCGGACCTGCGTTCGGGTATAGCAGAGCGATTGCCTGCCTACATGGTCCCTACCGCATACTCGATTCTCGACCGCTTCCCGCTCCTGTCCAATGGCAAGCTCGACCTCGCCGCGCTCCCGGAGGGCCAGGCTCCCCTCCTGGCGCCGAGTCCACCGGAAAATGATCTCGAACGCCGTCTGTGCGCCGAGATCGCGGATCTCCTCCACGTCTCCGACATCGGAACGGACGACGATTTCTTCGATCTCGGAGGCGACAGCATCATGTCGATGGAGCTGGCCGCGCGACTTCGTTCCAAGGGTATCGATGTATCTCCTCGCGATGTCCTGACCCGGCGCACCGTCCGCGCGCTCGCGGCCGAGGTGGCCGATCCCACCGATGGCCCGACCGAGTCGCCTCACTCGGCGGTTTCTCCGTTCGGAGAGGTCCCTCCCACACCGATCGTGACGTGGCTCGCGGAGCTCGACGGTGCGATCGAACAGATTTCGCAGGCTGTGCTGTTGCGTGTTCCCGCGGATCTGACCGAGGGTGCGATCGCCTCGATGGTCGATGCAGCGGCACGTCGCCATCCGGTACTTCGGGCGCGATTCGACGCGACCCGGCTGATCGTGCCGGAACCGGCCGACATCCCCTGCGAGTGGATCTCGACGCAGGACATCGCAGGTCTCGCGGACGATGCCGTCCGGACGGTTGTGCATACCGTGTCCCGGGCCGCGAAGGCGCGTTTGAGCCCCGCCGACGGCCGCATGATGGATCTGGTCTGGTTCCGCAGAGGGTACGGCGAACCGGGCGAACTGTTGATTACGCTGCATCACCTCGTAGTGGATGGTGTGTCGTGGCGAGTGCTGTTGCCGGACCTCGTTTCAGGTCGCGCGGACAACTCGTCGGACGCCGTTGCGCCGGAATCCAATTCGTTCAGGCGATGGGCGCACGCAGTGTACGAGCACGCTCACTCGGACGCGATCCTGGCGGACCTGGACCACTGGGTGTCGGTCGCCGCGCCTGGCGCGCAGATTCCTATGATCCGTGCGCTCGATCCTGCGATCGATGTCGGTGCCACCATGGATCGGTCCTCGTTCACTCTGTCCGAGAGTGAGACGGCGGCTCTGCTCGCCGGCGCGACCATGGTCGGTGGATCCATCGACGACATTCTGCTGGGCACATTCACTGTCGCCCTCACCTCCTGGGTGGGTGCAGGTTCCGCAGGTGACGAGCTGGAGTTCGTCCTGGACGTGGAAGGACATGGCCGCGATGAGGTCGGCACCAGCGGTGTCGACGGGGTAGGTGTCGTGGGCTGGCTGACCGACGTGCACCCGATCCGGGTCGCGACCAGGGCCGCACAGTTCGACGCTGTGGTGTCGGGCTCGGTGGATGCGGTCCGCGATCTGGTCGCGGGAGCCCGGCGCAGCAGGTCCGCGGTGCCGGGCGACGGGGCGTCGTACGGGTCGTTGCGTTACCTGAATCCTCGTGGACGTGAAGTGCTCGGAGGGTTGGGTTCTGCTTCGGTCGAATTCAACTATCTCGGACGGTTCGATCTGGGCGGTGACGACAATGACGGCGGCCGATTCGGTGCGAGCCCGTTCCGGGACAGTATGGACGACGGACTCGGTGCAACGGTGCCGTGTGCGTATCCGCTGGTGGTCGACAGTTTCGTGCACGATCATCGGCCCGTTACCGGCGACCCGATCTCCGTTCTGGGCGTGACGGTCTCGTGGCCGCGGGGGGTCGTGTCGGAGGTGTCGGGGTTGACGGATGCGTGGGTGACCGCACTGCAGTCGGTAGCTGCGATTGTGAAGGGGGCTCGGGTTTCCCAGACCTCCAAGTGAGGCAAGGATTACCTGTGTTAGCTGTGTTACCTTGTACGCGCCGTCGCTCACGCGTGGTGCGCGAGCACGTCGAATAGTCGAGAGGCATTGGAATGAAGAGCGTTTTGGGCCGAGGTTTGTCCGAAGGGCGGGGATCCTCCAGTCGGGGTCGTGCGCGCAGCGTCGTGGCTGCATTGGCTGCATGCGGTCTCGTGATCGGTCTCGCAGGCTGTAGCAGTTCGGACGACGGGGCGGACACTGCAAGTGCACCCGCCGAGTCGAATGGGGCGTTCCCCGTCCAGATCACGTCTCCTCTCGGTGTCGCGGACATCGAAGCGGCGCCCCAGCGGGTGGCGACGTGGGGCTGGTCGAATCAGGATGCCATTCTGGCGCTCGGGGTCGTCCCGGTCGCGATGCCCACCTTCGAGGGGCCCCAGTACGGGTCCGACGACGCAGGCGTCCTGAAATGGGATGCGGACGCGCTCGAAGAACTCGGCGCCGACACTCCGATTCTCTTGTCGGGCGACGGGACCGGCGAAGCGCCGATCGAACAGTTCGCGGCGGCCGACCCGGACCTGATCTTTGCCCCTTACTCGGGTCTCACCCAGCAAGAATTCGACGCGTTGTCCGAAATTGCTCCCGTCGTCGCCTACCCGGAAGATCCGTGGACTGCGTCGTGGGAAGAGCAGCTGTCCATCGCCGGCCAGGCGCTCGGAAAGCAGGCCGAGGCGACCGCGATCCTCGACTCCGTCAACACTGAGATCGCTGATGCTGCAGCGAAGTACCCGGCATTGGCCGGTAAGACGGTCACGATCGCGCTCCCGACCGGCCCGGACACTTTTGCGGTGAGCAAGTCCGCTGATGTCCGCGTCGAGTTCCTCGAGCAGCTGGGTCTGGTGAACGAGCCGACGATCCAGGAAGCCGATCCGGACAGTGATCCGACGGCAGTGTATTTCGAGTTGAGCTATGAGAAGGCTGCGCTGATCCAGTCGGATGTCTTGTTCGTGGTCGCTTACGATAAGGAATCGCTGAATTCCTTCCTCGCTTCACCCGTTGTGGCAACGCTGCCGGTTGTCAGTGAGGGGCGCACGGCCTCCACCAAGGACTTCTCCGTCGACAAGAACTTCGCGTTCGGTGGACTGACGGTCCTGACCATCCCGTACATCCTCGATGATGTTGCGTCGGTGCTGAACAGCGCTGCTGAGAACGTCAACGGATAAGGATCTCGAGTCACAGAAGGTAGAGAACGATGAGCGGCCGCGGTCTGCTTGTGGATCTGTCGCCATTGCGCGAGAGCCCACCATTTCGGAGTATCGTCATCGCGCGCACGATCGCTGTGTTCGGGATCGGCATGCTCATCGTTGCGGTACCGGTGCAGATCTTCGATCTGACCGGGTCGACCGCGCACGTCGGATTTGCCTCCACCTCGACCGGTATTGCCACACTGTTCGGTTTGCTCGCCGGCGGGGTGCTGGCCGATCGGTTCGACAGGCGACGATTGATCGTCTGGACACGTGCGATATGCGGACTGACGTTTGTCGGGCTCGCTCTCAACGCTGCATCCGCGGACCCGAGTGTGTGGGCGATCTATGTGCTCGGGGCCATCGACGGCGCGATCGGAGCCGTGAGTATTACTGCGCTGCTCGCGGTCACGCCGGCGCTGATCCCGAAGAACTCCTTCGCGGCAGCCGGTGCCATCAATGCACTCACCGTCCAACTCGGAATGATGGCGTCGCCCGCTCTCGGCGGAGTGCTGATCGCGTCGGCAGGCGTGACCTGGAACTACTGGGCGGCCGCCGCGGGCACCCTCCTCACCGTTCCACTACTGATGACACTGCCCGCACTGAAACCTGATGAGGCCGAGACGGAGTCGCCGTGGGCGTCGCTCGCGGGTGGTTTCCGGTTTGCACTGGGCCACACCACGGTGCGTTCCGTCCTGATCGTGGGGACCATCGCGTTGCTCGGCGGAGGCGTAGGGGTCCTCATCCCGGCATTCGTCGAACAGCGATTCGGTGGCGACCCGCGTGCCGCCGGGCTGCTCTATTCGGCTACCGCCGTCGGTGCTGCGTTGGGATCGGTCGGTAGCGGCTGGATCAAGGGGATGCGTCGCAAGGGATACACACTGACCGTCGCACTCACCATCAGCTTCATCGCACTTGCCGGAGTCGGGTTCGCGCCCGCTGTGTGGATAGCCCTGGTGTTACTGGCCGTGGCAGGGGCGTTCAGCGCGACCCAGGAGATCGTGGCGTACACGCTCATCCAGACCAACACGCCCGATCGTCTGTTGGGCCGGACGAACAGCCTCTGGAGTGCGCAGAACGTCTTCGGGCTCGCAGTCGGGTCCGCAGTGGCCGGGATCATCGGTTCGTTCTTCGTCGCCTCGACAGCCTTGATCGTCTATGGGGCGATCATGGTGACGCTGTCCCTGCTCGCATTGCTCACCCTCCGCTCGTTGCGCGACTACGTCGATCACACTGTCCATGCCGTAGAGGTGGACACAACGACACAGTTCGTCGGCGCCGAACCGGACGAATCCGAGGAACTACGATGATCACAGAACCTTCCGTGCAACCCGACGTCGTCCGCTTCGCGGCGGACCGTGCGCAACGGTACATCGACGCCGGGCTGTGGAAGGGCTTGTCGCTCGCAACGTGTTTCGACTCGTGGGCCGGTGCCTACGGTCCCCGCCGTGCGGTGATCGACGCCGACGGTGAGCTCACGTACAGCCAGCTCGCGAGTCGGGTACGGGCGACAGCGGCGGGGTTCGCGGACCGGGGCATCGAGCCGGGAGATCGGGTCGTGGTTCATCTGCCCAATACCGTCGGCTTTGTCGTGGTGTTGTTCGCGTTGTTCGAGTGTGGCGCTGTACCGGTGCTGACCTTGCCCGCGCACCGCACCCGCGAGATCGTTCATCTGGCCACACTGTCCGAGGCCACGGCATATGTGACCGTCGACGTCGACGGCGGTTTCGACTATCGCGATCTTGCTCGCGAGGTGCTGTCGTCCGTACCCAGCATTTCGACAGTTGTCATCGACGGAAGTCCCGCCGAATTCACGGCGCTCGACGACGTTCGGTCGGCAGAGCGAGCCTTCGATCGCGTCGATTCACGCGAAGTCGCGGTGCTGCTGGTATCGGGTGGCACGACAGGCCTTCCGAAACTGATCCCGCGTACGCACGACGACTACGAGTACAACGCCAGGGCAAGCGCAGAGGTGTGCGCACTCGACGCGGACGACGTATACCTCGGTGTCCTACCTGCGGCACACAACTTTCCCTTGGCATGTCCTGGAATTCTCGGTGCGTTGGGGACAGGCGCCACTGTGGTCCTGACCCGTGATTCGAGTCCCGACCACACATTCGGTCTGATCGAGAAGCATGGTGTCACGGTCACAGCCCTGGTACCCGCGCTCACCCAGTTGTGGTGTGAAGCAACCGAATGGGAAGTCGCGGATCTGTCGACCCTGCGGTTGCTGCAGGTCGGGGGAGCGAAACTCTCATCGGAAGTCGCCAAACTCGTGCAACCGTCTCTCGGGTGCACACTGCAGCAGGTATTCGGTATGGCCGAGGGTTTGCTGAACTACACACGACTCGATGATCCTGAGGATCTGCTCATCACCACCCAAGGTCGTCCGCTGTCGGACTTCGATGAAGTCCGCGTCGTCGACGAGACCGGTCACGACGTCGCTGCAGGCGAAACCGGTGAGCTTCTGACCCGAGGGCCGTACACCATCAACGGCTACTATCGGGCCGCAGAACAGAATCGCACCGCCTTCACCTCGGACGGGTTCTATCGCAGCGGCGACCAGGTCCGAAGGCTCGACTCCGGCCATCTGATCGTGACCGGCCGGCTCAAGGACGTCATCGTCCGCGGTGGTGAGAACGTCGCCGCGGATGCCCTCGAAGACCTGTTGTCGACACACCCGAATGTGTCCGGAGTTGCTGTGGTCGGAGTCCCGGATCGTGATCTGGGCGAGAGTGTCTGTGCTGTGGTCGTGCCTCGCGGAACTCCACCTGGACTCCCGGAGTTACGCTCATTTCTGATCAGCGCGGGAACCGCACGTAATGCATTGCCGGACCGCATCGAGCTTCGCTCGTCGTTCCCGATGACAGCAGTCGGTAAGGTCGACAAGAAGAGTTTGATCGCTGACATCGGGAGCCGATCGTGATGTCCTCCACTACCGCCGGACTCGAGGACTTCGTCGGGTCGGCCCGGTCGGCCGAGCGGGAAATGCTCGACCGTGATCTGGTCCGGGTCATCGCATTGGTCGAAACGGGACTGTTCGATGACTATGTGGTCTACGAGAACCGCGGCAAGTGGGTGTTTGCCACGGGAATCACTGGTTCGGTCGCATTGACCAGTGAGAGCGTGACTACAACGTGGGAAGGTCAGGTCAGTGTGTCGACGTGGTCGGGATCGCCGGCCACTGCCCTTCAGCGTGCGTGCGAGGCATTCTCGACCACGAGGTGGAATGCCTTCGGCTGGGTCGGTTTCGAATTCGCCGCCTACACGCATGGCGTGCGGACAGGACGATTCGACGGTGATACCACCCTTGCCTACCTGTTCGTGCCTCGTATCGAAATCACGTGGGGACACTCCGATGGCAACGACGTGGTCGTCACCGGCGGCACGGCCACCGAGCGGGCTGCGATATTCGACGCGCTGCGGACGGACAGCGTAGACGATGTGCCCTCATTCGGTGACCTGGACATCTTTGAAGACAGTGAGCGATACCGTGCTCGCACGGCAGAGGCAATCGATGAGATCTGCCGTGGCGAGTACGCGAAAGTGATTCTCTCCCGGACTATTCCGATCCCCTTCGAGGTCGATTTGCCTCGCACCTACCGTCTGGGTCGATTGGCCAATACGCCGGCCCGATCGTTCCTGCTCGACGCAGGAGGTATCGAGGCCGCTGGATTCAGCCCCGAACTGGTGGTGTCCGTCGACGATCGCCGGATGGTCTCCGCCGAACCACTCGCCGGAACAAGAGCTTTCGGTGTAGGAGCCGAAGAGGATTCCGCCGCACGGAACGACCTCGAGAAAGATCCCAAGGAAATCGCCGAACACGCCGTCTCGGTTCGCGCCGCATTTCACGAGGTGGCGTCCGTGTCGGAAGACGACTCGGCCATGGTGACAGATTTCATGAGCGTCCGTGAGCGAGGCAGCGTGCAGCATTTGGCATCGACGGTGCGTGGTCGACTGCGCGCCGGGATGTCGCCATGGGATGCGTTCGCAGCGGTGTTTCCGGCCGTCACTGCGTCGGGTATCCCCAAGCGCGAGTCGATCGATGCGATCGTGCGGCTCGAAGATTCCGAGCGTGCATTGTATTCCGGAGCAGTAGTGCGTACCTCGTCCGATGGCACCCTCGAAGCCGCGTTGGTGCTGCGGGCGGTGTACCAGCAACAGGGTCATGCGTGGTTGCGCGCCGGGGCCGGGATCGTTGCTCAGTCCACACCGGACCGCGAGTTCGATGAGACGTGTGAGAAGCTCACCAGCGTCGCGCCGTATCTTGTTTGCCGTTCGGATCCTCGCGACACCTGTGCTCGCGACTCGGAGAGGTGAGAATCAGCTGTGGCCAGATCTTATCGGAAGCAACTGGTTCATCCTGAAGTGATCCGACGGGCCACTGTTCTCGGCACTTCGGACATCACCGCAGGGATGCGCCGCATCGTCCTCGGTGGACCCGAGCTGTCGGCCTTCACGCGGGACGGCTTCGATTTCCCACCGCTTCGCAGCCCGGGATTCGACGACTTCGTGCGCTTGTTCTTCCCCACCGAGTCCGGCGAGGTGGTGTTGCCGCGTCAGCGTGAGCGGTCGGTGGAGTGGTCGCGCGACCCGAAGCCTGTCACGCGCAACTACACCGTGCGTAGGCACGACCCCGATAGCGGCGAACTTGCCATCGATTTCGTCACCCACGAGACGGGTATCGCTTCCTCGTGGGGCCGCCGGTGTCGTCCTGGTGACACGATCGACCTTCTCGGTCCGGTGCGCTCCGGTGAAGCTCCACACGACGTTGATTGGGTACTCGTCGTCGGTGACGAGACGGCCTTGCCTGCGATCGCGCGCTGGCTCGAAGAAATGCCTGCGGGCCTCGATGCTCGAGTGGTGGTGGAAGTAGCCTCCGCGGACTACAGCCTCGACCTGCCCAGTGCTGCAACGGTCTCGTTGACTCGCGTGAACCGGGGGGATCGATCGGCAGGCGACGCTACGGCGCTCGAGTCGGCGGTCAGGTCGGTGCCGTGGCGCGACGGAAAGGTATTCGCCTGGGTAGCAGGCGAATCGACATCCCTCAAGGGGATTCGTCGATACCTGCGCAACGAACGTTCCATGCCGGCGGAGATGGTCGAGATAACAGGCTATTGGCGGCGCAGTGAGGTCGTCACTCTGGCAGACGATCCGGAGGTTCCAGACCTGGCGGTTGCCCCACCGGAGCCGTTCGAGAAGTTGGCCGAGCGCGCGGAGATCGTCTCGCCGTTCGCGATCCGTGCCGCAAACACACTCCGTATTCCGCATCATGTGGCTGAGGGCGCACGTGATCTCGACGAGTTGGCCGCACGGACAGGGACCGATCCGCGGGCCCTCGCGAAGTTCGTTCGATACCTGGGCACCGTTGAGGTCCTGGCTCGCGCCCGTGACGGGTCGTTGACTCTCGGTGAAGTAGGGGAGGCGATGCTGGCAGACGAGTGGGTGTCGAACTGGCTCGACTTCGACGGAATCGAAGCGCGTGTGGAGTTGTCCATCACCGGGCTCGTAGGCACTCTGCGGTCCGGATCGGCGGCAGTCAGCGCGATCACCGGGCACACGCTCGACGAAGACCTCGAGGCACACGCGAAGCTGGCCGACAAGCATCACGGTCACATCGCAGATGAAGCGGCATTCCTCGGATCTGCGCTGGCCGCTGAGTATCCGTTCACCGGATTGTCGCGAATCCTCGTGTCGGGCACAGGTTCGGGTGTGGTGCTCGGATCGGTCCTCGGATCGCAGACGGAACTCACGGCGACGATCGTCGATATGCCGAGTGAACTCGACCGCATTCGTGGCGATATCGACCCCGCGGTATCGGGGAGAGTATCTCTCTTGCCGCAGAGCATCCTCAGCCCTGTGACGACCGGAGCGTTCGACGCGTACTTGCTCCTCGAGGCAACCGGCCGACTTCAGGACTGCGACCTGGCGATGTTGTTGCGCAACGCGATCGACTCGGTCGCACCAGGTGGCAAGCTCGTGGTGGTGGAACGATTGCTCGATGAGGGCTCCGACGGTGCGCCACTGACCGAGGACGCTGCTGAGTTCGACCTGCTGATGCTCTGCATGCACGGAACGGGTGTGCGCACCTTGCACGAATTCACCGCCGTCGCAGCAGATGCAGGTCTCGGCGTCACCGAGTCACGATTGGTCGGTTGGGGGATCGCTGTTCTGGATCTGCAGCGCCGGCCGAGCTCTGTGTCGTCGTAGTCTCCACCGTGACCGGAGATGTCCGAGTACAGCAACGCCGTCACCGACGCGGCGGCACGAAGTGAGACCTGCAGGAAACTGATTGCGTACGTCTGTCTTGGAGAAAGGCCTATCGATGGCAGGGACCGTCCGTGAGCTCGAGGTATTTCCGATCTGTATCCGAGAGGTGGACGTCCTCCGAGTCGAGGACGTCACCCCCGGCATGCGCCGGGTGACGGTCGGCGGTCCGTCGATGGACGGTCATGTTCGAGACGGTGTTCAGTTGCCTGCGGTGCGGACCAGCGGTTTCGACGACGACGTCAAGCTGTTGCCGGTCGACCCCCGGACCGGAGAACTGCCGTTCGAGGTGCCACGGAACTCCGAGAGCGGAGCCGTCGAGTGGCCGTCGGGATCGTTCCAGTACGCCCGGACCTACACGGTGCGTTCCTTCGACGAGGACACCCGCGAGATGGCAATCGATTTCGCGATGCACGAGGGTGGGTTGGCCGCCGACTGGGCGAATCGCGTGCAGCCGGGGGAGAAGGTCCTCATGGCAGGGCCGAAGCACTCGGCGGGTCTTCCCGCAGGCGTCGACTGGATGCTGATCGCCGGTGACGAGACGGCGCTGCCCGCGATTGCGCACTGCCTCGAGCAGCTCCCGTCCGATCTGCCCGCGACGGTGGTGATCGAGGTGGCCGAACCGTCGCATCGGCAGGAGCTGAAATGTGAGGCGCCCTTGGACGTGACGTGGCTGTTCCGCTCCGAGAACGACGGTGAGTCGCGGTTGGTCGAGACGGTGAAGACAGCGCAGTGGCGGCCCGGGCAGCCGTACCTGTGGGTCGCGGGCGAGACGCTGACGATCAAGCCGCTGCGGCGCTGGGCGAAGCTGGACAAGGAGATCGCCAAGCAGTTCGTGGAGATCGCCGGCTACTGGCGTCACCGTGAGGTCACGCAGGCAGACCCGGGATCACCGGTCGATGCTGCGGATGTCGAGATCGACCCCAACGAGCAACTGCACGAGATGTCGGAATTGCTGCCACCGTTGGTGATCAGGACGGCGGTCACCGTCGGGTTGTTCGAGGCGATCGAAGGCGGCGCCGACACGGCGGAAGCTGTCGCCGCCGAGTGCGGGACCCATCCCGGTGCGACGGCGAAACTGCTGCGTCATCTCGTGCTGATGGACCTGGTCTCGGTGGACGAGGGGCACTTCGCGCTCACCGAGATGGGATCGCTCCTGGCCGATCAGGACGCGTTCGCCAGTCAGGCCCTGCACTTCGAGAAGATTCATACCCGCCTCGACATGGCGTTCCTCGGGTTGCTCGAGTCGGTTCGGACCGGGGCAGCCGCGGCAGGTCACAGCTTCGCCGACAAACAGAAGGATCCCGGGTTCGTGGACGGCTTCCACGAGGAGGTCGCGTCCGGATCCGTCTACCGCGCGCCGGCCCTACCCGATGCGGTCGATCTCGACGGCGTACGTACCGTCGCGATCTACGGAGAGGGCGCAGGCGTATACGCCGACCACCTCGCCCGGGTCCTGCCGGAACTCGAGATCTCCCTGGTGGGACTGCCAGCGCAGAACACCAGGAATCTGGGCGATGTAGCGGAGTCGCGCCGGGGTGCCGTCAAACGTATCGACGGCAGCGAGTTCACTGCCCTCTCAGCGCCCGTCGACCTGGCCGTTGCGGTCGAGATGGTCGACTGCCATCCCGACGCCGACGCGCGAATGCTGATCGCGGCGCTCGGTGCGTCCGCGCGCCGGGTCGTGCTGGTGACCGATCTGCTCGATCCGAACTCCACGGACGACCACGACACCGAGGCAGACCTCCTGAAACTGTGCCTCCACGGAGCGGGGCAGCGCACCGAGGCCGAGCTGTCCGCTCTGATATCGGAATCAGGCTGTGGAACAACGCGATTCGGAACGATCGGCTGGGGCTCGACGGTCGTGGAGTTCAGCGGCACACGCTGACGCGTCACGTCCGTCGGGCGTAGCGCACCTGCGGCCTGCCGGCCCGGCCGTACTCGGTGAGCCGCACGAGCGCGCCGTCGTCGGCAAGACGTTCGAGATAGCGCCACGCCGTCACCCGCGACACCCCGATCCCCGCACCCACCTGTGCGGCGGTGCACGGCTCGTCGGCTTCACGGAGGAAGCCGACGATCCGGTCGAGTGTCGCGGGTGCGATGCCTTTCGGGCTCGACGCGCGTGAGTCCGATGTCCGCAGGGCAGCCATCGCGCGGTCGATTTCGTGCTGGCCGGCGGCTTTCCCCGCGCCGTCGAGTGCCTCGCGGTAGGACACGTAATGTTCGAGCTTGTCGCGCAGGGCAGCGAACGTGAAGGGTTTGAGCAGATACAGCACGATTCCGCGGGCGACAGCGGTGCGTACCACCTCGAGTTCGCGCGCCGAGGTCACGGCGATGATGTCGGGACTCGGGTGGAACACGCTGAGAGCGGCCGCGATATCGAGTCCGCTGGTATCGGGTAGCCCGATATCGAGGAGCACCAGCTCGACCGGATTGCCGGCGTGGGCTGCGGTGGCCACGGCGCGCAGTGCATCCTGTCCGGTATGAGCCACCCCGGCGACAGTGAAACCTGGTATACGAGCGAGGTATTCGCGATGCGCCTGCGCGATCAGAGGTTCGTCCTCGACGATCAGCACGCGAATCATGCGCCTTCTCCGGGCTCGGCGCGACCGAGCGGAATCTCTACGACCACCATCGAGCCGAGAGACGGCTCGGTGCGCAGGGCTCCCCGGTACCTGCCCACGAGTCCGTTGACGAGCGCCAGACCGAGACCGTGGTGATCCGATTTCGTGGAATAACCGCGTGTGGTCGCTCGGGCCAGTGTCTCCGCGGACATGCCCGGTCCGCTGTCGGCGACTTCGATGATCATGGTGCTTTCATCCTGCCGTATCCCCACCTCGACCCACTGTTCCTCCGACGTGCGCGCGGCATCGATCGCGTTGTCGACGAGGTTGCCCACGAGCGTCACCAGGTCGCGAGTGCTCATCGGTGGGGTGGACTCGAGCGCCGTGTCCTCGGTGATCGTCAGCTCGACGCCGCGGTCGGAAGCGTCCGCGGTCTTGCCGAGCAGCAGCGCAACGAGCGCCGGTTCGCGCACGGACGAGGTGAGACGATCGATGAGTGCCTGCGACATCGCGAGCTCGTCGGTCGCGAATGCGACCGCTTCGGTGGTTCTGCCGAGTTCGACCATCGTGATGATCGTGTGCAGACGGTTGGCGGATTCGTGGGCCTGCGCGCGCAGCGATTCGGCGAGACTTTTCACCGCGTCGAGTTCACCGAGCACCCCTCGCAATTCCGTGTGGTCCCGCAGTGTCACGACCGTCCCGAGCGTTCGCCCGTCCCACCGCACCGCATCACTGTTGACCAGGAGCACGCGGTCCACGGTCACATGGATTTCGTCCCGCACGTCGCGGCGGGTCACCGCGTCGCGGAGCGTGGCAGGCAACGCGTCGAACGGGACCGGACCCGCACGCTGCAGATCGAGTAGTCGCCGCGCCTCGTCGTTGACGACCTCGATCCGCGGTGTGGGTGACTCGGTGTCGAGCACGAGGAGCCCTTCGCCGATCGAATGCAGCACCGCGTCGTGATGCTCGTAGAGAGTGCGGAGCTGCCGCGCGTCGAGGCCCAGCGTCTGCCGCCGGAACCGCCGTGCGATGAGGTACGCCCCGGCTGCCGACACTGCAACTCCGGCCGCGACCACCCCGAGGATCGTGGGTAACCCCGTGACGAATTCTTGCCAGATGCGTGTGCGTGTCACCCCGACGGACACGAAGCCGACGAGGTCGTCCGCCTCGTCGTACACGGGTGCGACAGCCCGGATCGATGGTCCGAGCGAGCCCGTGTACGTCTCGGTGAACGTCTCACCGGCACGGGCCGGCTCTGTGTGACCTGTGTACGGTCGCCTGATCTCCTCGCGGGTGGGATGGGTCAACCGGATCTCGTCCCTGCCCATCACCACTACGAAATCGACCCCGGTCGACGTGCGCACCTTCTCGGCCCGCACCTGTAGGTCACCGTCGGCGTCGCTCGCGGCGATCCCCTGAGCGACCTCGGGAAACTGCGCGAAGGTGTCGGCGATCTCCGTCACTTCGCGTGCGGTCGCGTCGTCGGCCTCGCGGCGTTCGTCGAGTACGAACAGGATTCCCGCTACGACGGCCATCACCGTGAACACCACCAGCTGCAGGATCAGCAGCTGCCGCGCGACGCTCAGCGGACGTGCGCGATCTCGTACCGACCGCATCTCGACCTCCCGCCGCGCGAATTCTCCGAGTGTTCACGCGCACGTTCCCCGTGAACACAATGCACGCAATCTTCTGCTGACACCGCCGTTCACTCCACCATGTTCCTAGTGCGCGTGACCTCGGTCACCCGACCCGATGCCGGTGGAACCTCGATTCGAGCAGGTTCGTCGCCGACGCTGCACCACAACGTGAAGGGCACACATGAGTATCACCACGCGCGGGGCGAAACGCCGCGATCGCACCCACTGGTTGTACATCGGCGTCATCGTCGCGGTGGTCGCGGGTGTGGCCGTCGGATGGCTGGCACCCGAGGCGGGCAAGTCGCTCGGCGTACTCGGCACGATGTTCGTCGATCTCATCAAGATGATGATCAGCCCGGTGATCTTCTGCACCATCGTGCTCGGCATCGGATCAGTGCGTGCTGCTGCCAGCGTCGGACGCATCGGCGGTCTCGCCCTCGTCTACTTCATCGGGATGTCGACGGTCGCTCTCGCGATCGGTCTCGGCGTCGGCAACCTTCTCGATCCGGGTTCCGGTCTGACGCTGGACCCGGAGACCACAGGCTCGGGTGCCGCACTCGCCGAGCAGGCGCACGCCGCAGGCGGCACCGCCGATTTCATCTCCTCGATCATCCCCACATCGCTGCTGTCCGCTCTCACCGCGGGCAGCGTGCTGCAGACCTTGTTCGTGGCGTTGCTCGTCGGATTCGCGATCCAGGGCATCGGGAAGTCCGGTGAGCCGATTCTGCGCGGTATCGCGCATGTCCAGAAGCTCGTCTTCAAGATCCTCACCATGATCTTGTGGCTCGCCCCGATCGGCGCGTTCGGTGCGATCGCCAATGTCGTCGGTCAGACGGGACTGAGCGCTGTGGTGCAGTTGGGCGCCCTGATGCTCGCCTTCTACCTCACGTGCCTGGTGTTCGTGTTCGGCGTGCTCGGCTCGCTGCTCAAGGCCGTGGCAGGAGTGTCGGTGTTAAAACTCGTCCGCTATCTCGCCCGCGAATACCTGCTGATCTTCGCGACGTCGTCGTCGGAATCGGCATTGCCGCGACTGATCGCCAAGATGGAGCACCTCGGGGTCGAGCGCACCACCGTCGGTGTCGTGGTGCCCACGGGCTACTCGTTCAACCTCGACGGAACCGCGATCTACCTGACGATGGCCGCGCTGTTCGTCGCCGACGCCATGGGCAGCCCGCTCACTCTGTCGGAGCAGTTGTCGCTGCTGCTGTTCATGGTGATCGCATCGAAGGGCGCGGCCGGGGTCACCGGCGCGGGCCTGGCGACGCTCGCGGGTGGCCTCCAGAGTCACCGCCCGGATCTACTCGACGGTGTCGGGCTGATCGTGGGTGTCGACCGATTCATGTCGGAGGCGCGCGCGGTCACCAACTTCTCCGGCAACGCCGTCGCGACGCTGTTGATCGGCACGTGGACCCGCTCGGTCGACCGCGAGCGCGTCGACGAGGTGCTGTCGGGCCGGCTGCCGTTCGACGAGAACTCGCTCGGCGACGACCACGGCATGCCTGAACCGGCAGCCGAGCCGTCACGGCTGGAGAAGGTGTCGGTCTAGTACAACCGACCCGAAGGTCCGGCCGGTTCCCCGTTCCCCGGGTGGGAGGGGAACCGGCCGGACGCTGCCGTTCCGGGGTGGTGAGGGCAGGCACGCTAGCTTGGTCGTATGACCACGCCTCTGCAGAACATCGCTATCAACACCCTCTCGGGTGAGCCCACCAGCCTCGGCGCGTACGACGGCCACGCGCTGCTCGTCGTCAATGTTGCTTCCAAGTGCGGGCTGACACCGCAGTACACCGTGCTCGAGCAGCTCGCGAAGGATTACGCGGACCGGGGCCTGTTCGTCATCGGCGTCCCGTGCAACCAGTTCATGGGTCAGGAACCCGGCACCGCCGAGGAGATCCAGGAGTTCTGCTCCACCACCTACGGCGTCACGTTCCCGCTGCTCGAGAAGATCGAGGTCAACGGTGAGAACCGGCATCCGCTGTACGCCGAGCTCACGAAGCAGGCCGACGCCAGCGGTGAAGCCGGCGACATCCAGTGGAACTTCGAGAAGTTCCTGATCGCGCCCGACGGCACCGTCGTGAACCGCTTCCGTCCCCGCACCGAGCCCGACGCACCCGAAGTGATCGACGCGCTCGAAGAGATCCTTCCGGCCTGATTCCGATCGACCCTGATCCCGATCGACACAGCACGAGAACAGAGCACCAGAGACATGTTTTCCACCGACGCGCGCGACGCGCTGTACGACATCATCCGCATGCGCCGAGACGTGCGCGCCGAGTTCAGCGGGGACGTGCTCTCCGAAGACGTGCTGTGGCGCGTCCTCGGGGCCGCACACCACGCACCGAGCGTCGGCAACACTCAGCCCTGGGACTTCGTGGTTGTGCAGGACGCGCAGCGCCTCGAACAGTTCGCCGCGCATGTGGCCGGATGCCGCCGGGCTTTCGCCGACTCGTTGCCGGAGGACCGTAAGGGCACCTTCGACCCGATCAAGGTCGAGGGCATCGTCGAATCGGGCACGGGCATCGTCGTCACCTACGACCCGGAGCGCGGCGGCAAGCACATCCTCGGCCGCCACACGATCGACGAATCCGGCTTGTTCTCCGCGGTGCTGGCGATCCAGAATCTCTGGCTCGCCGCGACCGCGGAGGGACTCGGCGTGGGCTGGGTGTCGTTCTACGAAGAGCCCTTCCTCGCCGATTTCGTCGGAATCTCCGATCCGGTGCGGCCCATCGCGTGGTTGTGCGTCGGGCCGGTGACCGCGTTGCAGGAGGTTCCCGACCTCGAACGGTTCGGATGGCGCACCGGACGCCCGCTCACCGACGCCGTGCACCGCGACACGTTTGCAGGCATCGCTCTCGAACAGGACACCGCCGACGCCTGACATCCGGATGTGCAACGCTTCATGCACAACGGCCGCCGACATTTCCATGTCGGCGGCCGTTGCGTATCCGGATCTGTCAGAGTGCGGTCGCGACCTTCCACGCCGTGTGGATGGCGCCTTCGATGTAGTCGACGCTGCCTGCGTCGCCGACGATCCGCACGTCGAGGCCGGAGTCCGCGAGCTGATCGGCCAGCGGCGCCGCAGCAGAGACACCGGACGCGACGATCACCATGCGCGCCGGCGCAGACATGCTCTTGCCGTCGACGGTGAACTCCACGGTCTTCGGCGTGATGCGGTGCACGGTCGCGTTGCGGTGCACCTCGAGGCCGACCTCGCGCGCGTGCTTGACGGCGGTCCACCGGCGCGGCATCGCCATCGGAACACCGAGCTGCTGACCCTCTGCGAGCAGCGTGACGCGGCTTCCGCGTTCGGCCATGAACTCCGCGAGTTCGAGCCCGACGAGAGAGCCGCCGATCACCACGACGTCCTTCGCCATCGGAAGGAACTTCAGGTACTTGCGGCTGAGGACGCGGATCTTCTCGGGGCTCGTGGTGATGCGGGCGAGCTTGCCGAGCCGGCCGGCCACGCGCAGGAAGAGTGACTGGTCCGATACGTCGCCGGTGCCCGTCATCAGCGCGCGCATACTGTCGCCGGTGTGCACGTGGGGGAGGGTGCCACCGGGGATCGCCGGTCGTTCACGCACCGCGCCGGTGGCCACGACCACGACGTCCGGGTTCAACTCACGCACCGACGCTGCTGTCGCCTCGGTGTTCAGACGCACGTCGATGCCGAGCCTGGCGATCTCCTGGGTCTGCCACTTCAGCATGCGTTCGTTGTCGGGGGTGGTCAGGCTGGAGAACCACATCGTTCCACCGAGCCGGTCGGCCTTCTCGAGGACCGTGACCCGGTGACCGCGCTCGGTCGCGACTCGCGCCGTCTCCAGGCCGCCCGGCCCGGCTCCGATGACCACCACGTGCTTGCTCGTCGCGCCTCGCACGAACGGCACGAGGGCTTCGTTGCCCAACGCGGGGTTGACCGCACAGATCGGGGTGGCATCCCAGAAGTTCTCCTGGACGCACACGTAGCAGTTGATGCACGGGCGGACCTGCTCGGTGCGTCCCGACTCGAGCTTGTTCACCAGGTCGGCATCGGCCAGCAACTGGCGACCCATCGCCACGAAGTCGGTGCGGCCCTCGGCGATCATCTTCTCGCCGACCTCGGGCAGCATGCGTCCCACCGTGATGATCGGGACGGACACCGCACGCTTGATGGCCGACGCGTTGTCCGTGTAGAAGCCGATCTTGTCGGGAAGCGGGCCGTCGGTGAAGTTCGCGAAGGCGTTGAGCGCGGTACCGGTGACGTGGATGGCGTCGGCTCCGGCCTGCTCGAACATGACGGCCGCGGCCGTGGACTCCTCGATGGTGAGACCGTTCGACTCGCCGTATTCCTGCCCGGCGAGGCGCACGATGACGGCGAGACTGTCGCCGACCTCGGCCTTGACCGCGCGGATCACCTCGACCGTCAAACGTGCCCGATTCTCCAGCGACCCGCCGTACTCGTCGGTGCGCTGGTTCGAGTACCGGCTCAGGAAGGCGCCGAGAACGTAGTTGTGGGCGGCGTGGATCTCGACCGCATCGCAACCTGCGGCCTTCACACGACCTGCGGCCTCGGCGAACATCCGGACCAGCCACGCGAGGTCCTCCGTGTCGGCCTCGTTGTAGGTGGTCTGTTTGCCTGCCGTGATGCCGGCCATCCGCTTCAGTTCGGCGGGGGTGTTGTCGGCGAACGCGCTCATGTCGCTCGGCGGCGTGGGGATGCTCGGAACCAGCTGCGGCCGACCCTCGAGCGTGTCGATGCGCGCGACCTTGCCGTGGTGCACCATCTGCACACACAGTTTGCTTCCCGCGTCGTGCACGGCGTCCGCGAGCGCTTCGAGTCCCGGAATGAACCGGTCCTCGGACAGGCCGGGCTCCTTCGTGCTGGCGCACCCGGCCGGGTACGCGACCGCGCAGCACCCGGTGATGATCAGCCCGGTTCCACCCGCGGCGCGGGCGACGAAATGGTCGATGTCGCCCTTTTCGATCTCACCGTCCTCGCAGAGGTTCATATCCATCGCGGGCATCACGACCCGGTTGTCCAGGGCGAGGGGGCCGATGGTGCCGGGCGAGAGCAGGCTGGGGAACGTCGGATGCCGGTTCGTCACGCCCGAAAAGTAGACCCCTCGGACAGATGCGGGCTGCACCGGTCCCGGCCTTCGAGACCTCCCTCACTCACCTCCGCTGAAGTGACACAGGAACCGACGTGAACCCGCCCGCCGGATATGCGGCGTATGTCGGTGTCGCTCCCTGGACGGCATCGATGGATTCGGTGGCGGCGAGTAGCTCCTCGATCAGAACCGTCAATTCGAGCCGCGCCAGCGGTGCGCCCGGGCAGTAATGGATCCCGCGACCGTAGAGCAGGTTGTCGGCCGGAGTGCGGTCGAGACGGAACTCGTCGGGGTCACCGAAGACATCCTCGTCGCGGTTCGCCGAGGCCCACAGCACCATGACGCGTTCGTCAGCCGGGATCGTCCGGCCCGCGATCGTCACCTCCCGTGTAGTGCGACGGCGGTTTGCGATCAGCGGTGCCTGCATGCGCAGGATCTCGTCGCACGCGGCACCGATGCGATCGGGCTCCGCGCGGAGATGACGTTGAATATCCGGATTCGACGCCAGGAACGACACGAGGATGCCGACACACGACGCGATCGTGCTCAGTTCCCCGACCGTCCAGTTACGGATGAGCGAGACCAGTTCGGCATCGGACAACGGTCGTCCGTCGACCTGCTCGGCGAGGAGATCGGTCGTGACGTCGCGGGGAGCGTTCCGTCCGGCGGTGCGTCGCTCGCCGAGCTGCTCACGGATGTACCCGTCGAACTCGAGGGCGATCGCCGACATGGCCGCGCGGTCGAGTGCGCGCGTCGCCTCCCGGTTCTTGCGGGTCCAGTCCCGTAGAGGTTCGTGGAGACGGTCGGGCCAACCCATGAAGCTGCATTGGATGTGGTTCGCGAACGGTTCGGCGAGCGCCGCGACGATCTCGACCTCACCGCCGCCGAGCGCGTCGACCAGGTTCCGCGACACCTCCCGGCACGCGGGTTCGAACGCCGCCATTCTCTCGGGCGTGAAATACCGGTCGTTGATTGCTCGGAACGGGGTGTGCTCGGGCGGATCCATGCCGTTGGGAACCGACAAGTGCGACGACACGGCGTTGCTGAACGTGTCGGGGTCGTCGAGAATCCGCACGGTGTCGGAGTGCCGGAACACCGTCCAGTTGCGATACGCACTGTGCGCCACGGGGCACCGGCCGCGCATCTCGTCGTACGCCGCGACCTGGTTCGCCTGTACTGCGTCGGATCGCGGATCCCAGTCCACTCGAGGTTCGTCGGTCATGAGCTCGAGTATGCCGACCTCGGAGTGCATGTTGTGCCGATTTTCAAGCCCCCGACGGTTTCCGTTCACCCCTGTGGTGCATCGTGAAAGACATGAGCGGACAGCTGATCGTGTCGGTGTCGGGGATCCGGGACGCCACGCGCGATGTCATCGACGGTTTCGCGCGGGAGATGGACACACGCGGAGTGCCGCTGTCGTTGTTCGTGGCACCGAGACTCAAGGACCACTACCGCCTGATCAACGATCCGGAGACCCAGGAGTGGCTACTCGAACGCCGTGAAGGTGGCGACGCGATCGTGCTGCACGGATACGACCAGGCCGCCACCAAGCGACGTCGCGCCGAGTTCGCGTCACTACCCGAACACGAGGCCCGTCTGCGTCTGCTCGCAGCCGATCGTGTGCTCGAGGAGACAGGGCTGCGCACCCGCCTGTTCGCACCGCCGCGCTGGCTCGCGTCGTCCGGTGCGCTCGCCGCGCTCCCGCAGACCGGTTTCCGTCTGATGGCCGACGTCGCGGGTATTCGCGATCTGGAACGCGACACCGTCGTCAAGTCCCGCGTGTACGGGATCGGCGACGGCGCGAAGACCGAACCGTGGTGGTGTCGCGCGATGGTGATCGGAGCGGGACGCGTCGCCCGGCGCGGCGAACTGCTGCGCGTCGCGATCTCCGGTGCGCACCTCGCGAAGCCGGGGCCGCGACAGGCGATGCTCGACGCGGTCGACATCGCACTGCATCACGGTGCCGAGCCTGCCGTCTACCGTTGGCAGCGCACCGTATTCGACCGCAGCGCTGCCTGAGCTCTGCTGTGCGACATCATCGGACTCGCCTCCCGCTGGGCACTACCGGTCGGTAGGCTTTCCGTCCATGGATGCAGACGTGATCGTGGTGGGCGCGGGTCTCGCAGGGTTGGTCGCTACGGGGGAGTTGATCGACGCGGGCCGCAAGGTGCTGCTCGTCGATCAGGAGAATTCGAACAATCTCGGCGGGCAGGCCTTCTGGTCGTTCGGCGGGTTGTTCTTCATCGACAGCCCCGATCAGCGTCGCCTCGGGATCAAGGACTCGTACGAATTGGCCCTCCAGGATTGGATGGGTACCGCCGGGTTCGACCGTGACGACGAGGACCGCTGGCCCCGCCGCTGGGCGCAGGCCTACGTCGAGTTCGCGGCGGGGGAGAAGTACGCCTGGCTCCGGGAGCGGGGCCTGAAGATCTTCCCGATGGTCAATTGGGCCGAACGCGGCGGTTACGACGCCGGCGGCCACGGCAATTCCGTTCCGCGCTTCCACATCACGTGGGGGACCGGTCCGGCACTCGTCGAGATCTTCGCGCGCAAGGTGCGCGACGGTGTCGACCGCGGACTGGTCACGCTGAAGCACCGGCATCAGGTGGACGAGCTGGTGGTGACGGGTGGCGCGGTCACCGGTGTGCGCGGCACGGTCCTCGAACCGACCACGGTCGCGCGCGGAGTGAAGTCGTCGCGCACCGCGGTCGGCGACTTCGAGTTCTCGGCGGGATCCGTGATCGTCACCTCCGGCGGCATCGGGGGCAACTACGACCTCGTGAAGAAGAACTGGCCGAAGCGGCTGGGGGAGCCGCCGAAGCACATGCTCACCGGGGTGCCCGCGCACGTCGACGGCAGAATGCTCGAGATCACCGAGAACGCAGGCGGCAACGTCGTCAACCGCGACCGCATGTGGCACTACACCGAGGGCATCACCAACTACGACCCCGTATGGCCGAACCACGGCATCCGCATCCTGCCCGGACCGTCCTCGCTGTGGCTCGACGCAACCGGCAAACGGCTCCCGGTGCCGCTGTTCCCCGGGTTCGACACCCTCGGCACGCTCGAGTACATCGTGAAAACCGGCCACGACCACACGTGGTTCGTGCTCGACCAGAAGATCATCGAGAAAGAGTTCGGGCTCTCCGGTTCGGAGCAGAACCCCGACCTGACCGGGCGCGATATCGGCCTGCTTCTGCAACGCATCAAGTCCGGTGCCCCCGGACCGGTGGAGGCGTTCAAGGAGCGTGGCGTCGACTTCGTGGTGCGCGACAATCTTGCCGACCTCGTCGCAGGCATGAACGAACTCAGCCCCGATGCGCCACTGGACTACGCGACGGTGCGGTCGACGATCGAGGCCCGCGACCGCGAGATCGCCAACAAGTATACGAAGGACCTGCAGGTCGCGGCGTTGCGTGCGGCCCGAGCCTACAAACCGGACCGGATCGCGCGGATCGCGTCGCCGCACCGCATCCTCGACCCCAAGGCCGGGCCGCTCATCGCCGTCAAACTGCACCTGCTCACCCGCAAGACGCTCGGCGGGCTCGAGACCGACCTGTCGTCGCGGGTGCGCAAAGCCGACGGGTCGGTGTTCGACGGTCTGTTCGCCGCGGGTGAGGTCGCGGGCTTCGGTGGCGGCGGCGTCCACGGCTACCGGGCACTCGAAGGTACATTCCTCGGCGGCTGCATCTTCTCGGGCCGGGCGGCGGGTCGCGCCGCCCGGTGATCAGACCGCCCGGTGATCAGACCTCTTGGTCGTCCTCGTGCTTCAGCACCCGGAACTCGGTGCCCTCGGGTGCCATCTCGGAGTACCGTCCGTAGAAGATCCCGTTGGCCTGGTCGGTGATGATGCCCTGGTGGATCGGCACCGCCACCCGGGGGTTGATCGCCCGCAGATAGTCGACGGACTCCCAGATCTTCAGCCAGGGAGCAGCGGACGGCAGCGCGAGCACATCGACCTTCTCGTGCGGGATGTAGAGCGAATCGCCCGGATGAAGTAGGCGTGCCGGGTTCTCGTCGTCGCCGACGAGGTAGGCGGTGTTGTCGATCACCGGCAGCTCGGGGTGGATCACCGCGTGGCGTCCACCGGTGCCGCGGACGGTGAGGTTGCCGACGGCGAACGTGTCGCCGGGACGCACCGCCGACCAGTCGCCGTCGAGCATCGATGCCGACTGCGGGTCCGAGAACAGTGCGGCGCCCGGGTTGGCCTCGAGCAGCGCGGGGAGTCGTGCCGGGTCGGCGTGGTCGGGGTGCTGGTGGGTGACGAGGACGGCGTCGAGCCCGGTGATCCCTTCGAAGCCGTGCGAGAAGTTGCCCGGGTCGAACAGGATCGTGGTGTCGTTGTGTTCGAGCAGGATGCAGGAGTGTCCGAAGTGCGTGAGTCGCATGGGTCCGAGTATGCCGGGCTCGACCGCTGCGCGTGGGCCGGTAAACTGCAGCGTGTCCGGTATCCGTCTCCGGACACCAGCACTACTACCGAGGAGCAGCACGTGGCGCGTGTCGTCGTCGAAGTCATGCCCAAGGCCGAGATTCTCGACCCCCAGGGCCAGGCCATTGTCGGGGCGCTGTCGCGGCTGGGCTTCGCGGGCGTGACCGATGTCCGTCAGGGAAAGCGGTTCGAGCTGGAGATCGACGGCAGCGTCGAGGATGCCGAGCTCGAGAAGATCGCCGAGGGTCTCCTCGCGAACACCGTGATCGAGGACTGGACGGTCCGTCGAATCGACGGTGAGGCATGAGCGCCCGCATCGGAGTCATCACGTTCCCGGGAACGCTCGACGACGTCGATGCATCCCGCGCCGTGAAGCTCGCCGGTGGTGAGGCCGTGAGCTTGTGGCACGGCGACGCCGACCTGAAGAACGTCGACGCGGTCATTGTGCCCGGCGGATTCTCCTACGGCGACTACCTGCGCTGCGGCGCCATCGCCCGGTTCGCTCCGGTGATGGGCAAGGTCGTCGAAGCCGCGCAGGGCGGCATGCCCGTCCTCGGCATCTGCAACGGCTTCCAGGTGCTGTGCGAGGCCGGTCTGCTGCCGGGTGCACTCACCCGGAACGCCGGTCTGCACTTCATCTGCCGCGACCAGTGGTTGAAGGTAGAGGCCGGTAACACCGCGTGGACGTCGCGATACGAGTCGGGCGCCGAGATCCTCGTGCCGCTCAAGTCGGGCGAGGGTCGCTACCAGGCGTCCGAGCAGATCCTCGACGAGCTCGAAGGCGAAGGGCGCGTCGTGTTCCGCTACTCGGGCGACAATCCGAACGGTTCGCAGCGCGGCATCGCCGGTATCTCCTCGGCGAACGGCCGCGTCGTGGGTCTCATGCCGCACCCCGAGCATGCCACCGAAGCGCTCACCGGTCCGAGTGACGACGGGCTCGGCATGTTCTACAGCGTTCTCGATGCCGTTGTGAACGCCTGATTTCCTGTTCTTCCGAAGTCCCCGCCGTCCACCAGGACGGCGGGGACTTTGCGTTCGGAAACGAAACGAGGGACCCCGTCGCCGTCCCGATCGGCTATGAGGTCCCTCGTCCGTATGCACCCGGAATTCAACCCCCCGATCGATTCCCGAGCCGGCGCCTCCGTCATCCCCCTCCGGCGGCGCCGAGCACAAGTGTGCCGGACTGGGCCGATCTTGTCGTGAGTAGGAATACGCAAAAGTTTGGGTATCCACAGTTCGGGTCGCGCGGACGTACGCTGTAGCGCATTGTCCCCGATCCCCTCACGAAGGACCGGTAAATGTCATCTCCCGGTACAGCTCACTCCACTCCTGCGACGTCAGGCGAAGCGCCTGTGCCCGAAGAATCTTCGGTGGAGCGCATGCTGCGCATCTTCGACGTGACGCCGACGGGGGAGAACAGCTTCACCGGGGAGAGCGACGGCGGAGGGCGACGTGTGGTCGATGGCACCCAGCTGCTCGCCCAGTCGATCGTTGCAGTGGCGAAACGATTTCCCGACAAGGAGATCCGATCAGCGCGGGCGATCTTCTCGCGCGCGGTCGATGCGGATGAGCCGGTCGATTTCGACATCGATGTCATTCACGCGGGACGCACCATGGTGAGTGCGAATGTGGCGGTCTGCCAGAACGGTCGACGCCACGCGATGGTATCGATTCTCGCGGACCTTCCGACCCCGGACGTCATCCGCCACCACGCGCCCCGACCCGAGGTCGCCCCGCCTGCCGAAGCCCATCGGAACGACATGCCCATGACCGGACGGGAGTTGCGGATCGTCGACGTCGTCGACGTCCGCAGCCCCGAAGAGGTCGGGCCACCCGAACTCTATGCATGGCTGCATTACGACCCGATCCCGACGCGTACCGACCTGGCCAAGGCGCTCGTTGCACACTTCACCGGGCACCTGTCGGTCTCCGCGACCATGCGGGCACACGACGGGGTGGGAACGAGTCAGGCTCATCGGACGATCTCGACCGGGATCATGACGGTTGCGGTCGCGTTCCACGACCCCGTCCGATGGGACGGATGGCTGCTCTACTCGCACGAGAGCACCCAGGTGGGTGGAGGGATGTCCTACGTGCGGGGCCAGGTACACACCGAAAGTGGGGAACTACTCGCGTCGTTCACCCAGGAAGCGATGATCCGGCCGCTGCAGGCCGACCATTCCGCGATACCTGCAAGCGCGCGGTTGTGAGACCTCAGGAATACCGAACAGGAGAGTGCCGATGAGTGTGCACGACGCCGAGACGCGCCCGCAGAGCACCACGGGCTTCGCGGCCAGGCCCGATTATCGGGTCGATATCCACGCACGCCGCAACGTGGTGCGTGCGACCTTGGACGGAGTACGCCTCGCCGAGACCACGGGTTCGTTGCTCGTCGACGAGCAGGACCACGGTCTGGTGTTCTATTTTCCGCGCGCGGACGTCGTGGTGGACCTGACACGGGCCGAGGAAGCCGGGTCGCGGTGTCCGTTCAAGGGTGAGGCCACGTACTGGCGTTTCGACGGTGACGGCGAGCAGTCGCTGTGCTGGAGCTACGAGGAGCCGATGCAGCAGGTAGCCCGGCTTCGCGGCTATGTGGCGTTCTACCAGGACATCGTCACGGTGAGTGTGGGGCAGGCCCACCCGGCGGTGTCGGGGCGCTGAGCGCAGCGGTGTCGGGGAGCTGAGCGCAGCGGCGAGTGCGAAGATGCTGTGCATGCCTTCGATCACGCATGCCGATGCCCAGGGTCTGTGTAATTTCGTCGACCTGTCGCCCTCACCGTTCCACGTGTGCGCGACTGTTGCGGCAACGCTGACCGACAACGGGTTCACCGAACTCGACGAAACCACCGGCTGGCCGGTCGAACCGGGCCGGTACTACGTGATCCGGGGCGGCTCGCTCATCGCGTGGAGCACCGAGGGCGACGACACGAGCCCCGCCCGGCCCTTCCGAATCGTCGGGGGACACACCGACAGCCCGAATCTGCGGGTCAAACAGCATCCGGATCTCGCGTCGGCGGGGTGGCAGCTCGTCGGCCTCGAACCGTACGGCGGGGCGTGGCTCAATTCGTGGCTCGACCGGGACCTCGGGGTGTCCGGACGGTTCACGGTCCGCTCCGGGCACACCACCGAGGACGTGCTCGTGCGCGTCGACAAGCCCGTGCTGCGTGTACCGCAGCTCGCCATCCACCTGTCGGAGGACAGGAAGGGAGTGCAACTCGATCCGCAGCGCCACGTCAACGGTGTGTGGGGGATCGGCAACGAACCACGATCGTTCATCGCATATCTCGCGGAGCAGAGCGGCGTCGATGCCTCCGCGGTCCTCGGCTGGGAACTCATGACGCACGACCTGGCACCGAGTTCGCTCGTCGGCGCAGACGGAGATCTGGTCAGCGCACCGCGACTGGACAACCAGGCCACGTGTTACGCGGGCCAGCAGGCGCTGCTCGCCGCCACCCGGCACGTGGCCGAGCATGCCGGGCCGATACCCGTGCTGGCCCTGTTCGACCACGAGGAGGTCGGCAGCATGTCCGATCGCGGGGCCTTCTCCGATCTGCTGAATACCGTCCTCGAGCGCATCGTGCTGGTGCGCGGCGGCGGTCGCGACGAGTTTCTGCGTGCTCTGGCGGGGTCGATCGTCGCGTCGGGCGACATGGCACACGCGACGCATCCGAACTATCCGGACCGGCACGAACCCGCCCACCGGATCGCGGTGGGCGGCGGACCGGTGCTCAAGGTCAACCAGAATTTGCGGTATGCAACCGACGCGGAGGGGGCCGGTGCATTCTCGCTCGCGTGCGAGCAGGCCGGTGTCCCCCTGCAGCGGTACGTCCACCGGGCGGATCTGCCGTGTGGTTCGACGATCGGCCCGATCACCGCGTCTCGGACGGGCATGACCACCGTCGACGTCGGTGCGCCGCAGCTCGCGATGCACTCGGCGCGAGAGTTGATGGGTGCGGCGGATGTGACCACGTATGCGGATGCGCTTGCCACATTTCTGACACCGCGCTTGTCTCGTTCTTGATACTGCGCTTGTCTCGTTCTTGATACCGGGCTTGCTTCATTCCTGAGACCGGCGCGCCGACCGATGCCAGACTGAGGGCGTCCAGTCCGGCTCGCGATCGGGGGTGTCGAGGTGAATGGCCCGTCCTTCCCCGACCACCTGCTCGGCCTCGACGAGTGGGTGGATCTTCCCGAGTACGACCGCTTCCACGTGGAGCTCTGTGAGGGGGTGCTGGCCGTGTCGCCGCGACCCGGGCCGGCGCACGACCACGCGGCGCTCGCGCTCGCGCTGCAACTCGACGAGCAGCTCCCCGACAACCTGTGCGTGCTCGGCGGGGTGGAGGTTCTGGTGCTGACGGACCCGCTCACGGTGCGCGTCCCCGACGCCATCGTGGTCGACCGGGCACTCGTCGACGCGGATCCCGATCGAGCTCCGTCCTCCGAGGTGCGGTTGGTACTCGAGGTCACCGTCGACGGCACCGCCCGCGCCGACCGGGTCACGAAATTTTCGGAGTATGCCGAGGCCGGCATTCCGCAGTACTGGATCGTCGATCTCACCGGTCCGCCGGTGATCGCGGTGTTCACCCTGGACTCCGGCTGGTATCGGTACGACGGTGAGCACAGCGGTGCTCCGACGCTGACAGCGGTCGGGAACGAGGTGACCGTGGACCTGGGCGGACTCGTCGTCCCCGGGGCTTCCGCGCCCGTCGAAGACCCTGCCTCTGCGCCCGTCGAACGCCGTGCGACCGCACCCGTCGAACACCGTGCGACTGCGCCCGCCGGCCAGGGCAGCGACGCGGTTGCCGACACCGCCGCGGCACCGGAAACGCCGGAGAGACCGACCCCCCGATAGACTGGCTCCCGGCAGTGCCCGCCCGGCCTGCTGTTTTCGATCCTGCTGTTTCTCGATCCCAGAGTGAAGGGACCCGACGCCCAGTGTCATCGCACGTGGATACCGTCACCCACGCCGCCGAAACCCCCGATGTCGCTCAGCCCTATCGGGAGCTGGGGCTGAAGGAAGACGAGTACACCCGCATCACGGAGATCCTGGGGCGGCGCCCCACGGACGCCGAGCTGGCGATGTACTCGGTGATGTGGTCCGAGCACTGCTCGTACAAGTCGTCGAAGGTGCACCTGAAGTATTTCGGTGAAACCACCACCGACGAGATGCGTTCGTCGATGCTTGCGGGCATCGGCGAGAACGCAGGCGTCGTCGACATCGGCGACGGCTGGGCCGTCACCTTCAAGGTCGAATCCCACAACCACCCCTCCTACGTCGAGCCCTATCAGGGTGCTGCGACGGGTGTCGGCGGCATCGTCCGCGACATCATGGCGATGGGTGCTCGCCCGATCGCGGTGATGGACCAGTTGCGGTTCGGCGCGGTCGACCACCCCGACACCCGGCGCGTCGTCGACGGTGTCGTTCGCGGTGTCGGTGGTTATGGAAACTCCCTCGGCCTGCCCAACGTGGGCGGCGAGACCGTGTTCGACGCCTCCTACCAGGGAAATCCGCTCGTCAACGCGCTGTGTGCCGGCGCGATGCGCGTCGAAGATCTGCATCTCGCGTTCGCGTCGGGTACCGGTAACCGGATCATCCTGTTCGGTGCCCGCACCGGACTCGACGGCATCGGTGGCGTGTCTGTTCTCGCGTCCGAGACGTTCGACGACAGCGAGGGCGGTGGCCGCCCGAAGAAGCTGCCGAGTGTGCAGGTCGGAGACCCGTTCACCGAGAAGGTACTCATCGAGTGCTGCCTCGACCTGTACCGCGAGAAGCTCGTCGTCGGCATCCAGGATCTCGGCGGCGCCGGGCTGTCCTGCGCGACGTCGGAGCTCGCCGCGGCAGGCGACGGCGGCATGCACATCTACCTCGAGCGTGTCCCGACACGCGCGACGGGCATGACCCCGGCCGAGGTTCTCTCGTCGGAGTCGCAGGAACGCATGTGTGCGGTGGTGGCGCCCGAGAACGTCGACGCGTTCATGGCCGTGTGCAAGAAGTGGGATGTGCTCGCCACCGACATCGGTGCGGTCACCGACGGGGAACGTCTGGTCATCACGTGGCACGGCGAGACCGTCGTCGACGTGCCGCCGCGCACGGTCGCGCACGAGGGCCCGGTCTACGAGCGTCCCGTGCAGCGTCCCGACACGCAGGACGCGCTGATCGCCGATACCACTGCAAAACTGAAGCGCCCGGAGACCGACGACGAGCTGAAGGCCACGTTGCTGAAGCTTCTCGCGTCGCCTGCGTTGTGCAGCCGCAAGTGGATCACCGAGCAGTACGACCGCTATGTGCGTGGCAACACCGTGCTGGCCGAGCACGCCGATGCCGGTGTGGTCCGTGTCGACGAGGAGACCGGTCGCGGTATCGCGCTGGCCACCGATGCGTCGGGCCGCTACACGCAGCTCGATCCGTACGCGGGTGCGCAGCTCGCGCTCGCCGAGGCGTACCGCAACGTCGCTACCACCGGTGCCACCCCGAAGGCCGTGTCCAACTGCCTGAACTTCGGGTCGCCGGAGGATCCCGGTGTGATGTGGCAGTTCCAGCAGGCCGTGCGCGGTCTCGCCGACGGCTGCGCGCAGCTGGGCATCCCGGTCACGGGCGGCAACGTCAGCTTCTACAACCAGACCGGTTCCACGCCCATCCTTCCGACGCCCGTCGTCGCGGTCCTCGGTGTGATCGACGACGTGCACCGTCGTATCCCCACCGGCCTGGGCCTCGAGCCCGGCGAGACGCTGATCCTGCTGGGGGAGACCCACGACGAGTTCGACGGATCCATCTGGGCGCAGGTCGAACACGACCACCTCGGCGGTGTGCCGCCGAAGGTCGACCTCGAGCGGGAACGCCTGCTGTCGGAGATTCTCCTCGCCGCGTCGCGCGACGGGCTGGTCTCCGCGGCCCACGACCTGTCCGAGGGTGGGTTGGCCCAGGCGGTTGTCGAAGCCTCGCTCGCCGGCGAGACGGGTTGCCGGATCCTGCTGCCCGAGGGCGCAGATCCGTTCGTCACGCTGTTCTCCGAGTCCACGGGTCGTGTTCTCGTCGCGGTCCCGCGTACCGAGGAATCCCGGTTCACGGGTATGTGCTCGGCACGGAACATGCCGTGGGTCCGGATCGGTGTCGTCGACGAAGGATCCGACTCGATCGAGGTTCAGGGACACTTCTCGGTGCCCATGAGCGATCTCCGCGAGGTTTACGAAGGCACCTTGCCGGCGCTGTTCGGGTAACCGTATGGCGGCTACCCAGGTCGACAGGCTGGCAGCGATAGAAGCCCGTCAAGGGCAGATCATCGCCGCAGTCACCGATTTCGGTGAACGCCACCCCCTCACCGCTCGGGTGTGGGGGTGGCTCAGCCTCGATACGACCGGGGTGGCCTTCGCCGCTCTGTTCTTCTGCTGGTCTCTGTCGCCGTCGCTGCTGCCGCGCGACTGGCTGTTCCAAGGAATCATCGGCGGGATCAACGCCGCGATCGGGTATGGGCTGGGCTGCGTCGTGGGCTGGGCCGTCACCCGATTCGTGCTCCGGGGCCAGTCATGGTGGCCGCTACCGCTGCCCGTCGAACGCGCGATCATGGTGGCGGTGCCCGTCGCCGGTATCCTCGCATCGCTGGTCGCGCTCGTGCTCGCCGCCGGCCAGCAACGACAGCTGGCCTCCCTCATGAACGCAGAGGGCACCACCACCTCCGGCTACCTGCGGACGTGCCTGCTCGCCCTCGCCGTTGCCGCGCTGCTGATCTCGTTGTGGCGCGGACTGCGCGACATCGGCCGCTGGATCTCCGGGCACCTCGTCCGCCGCACACGCATGCCGGTGGGTCTGGCCCGCACTCTCGCGGTGATGCTCGTCGTCCTCGCGACCTTCATGCTCATCGACGGTGTGCTCCTGCGTGTGGCCTACGCGATCACGAACTCGGCGTTCAGCCTCCAGGACGACACCACCCGACCTGGGGCGATACAACCGCTCGACCCCTCGAAATCCGGAAGCCCCGAATCGTTCGCTCCGTGGGAGACGCTCGGATTCGAGGGCCGGAACTTCGTGTCGCGGGGGCTGGACGCCGACGAACTCACTGCTATCAACGGTGAGCCCGCGCAGGAGCCCATTCGCGTCTATGTCGGGCTCGACACCGCCGAAACACCCGAGGAACGTGTGGATCTCGTCGTCGACGAGCTCGAGCGGACCGGTGCGTTCGACCGTTCCGTGCTGGTGCTCATTCCCACGACGGGGACCGGCTGGGTCAATCCCACGGCGGCGCAGTCGATGGAACTCGTGCACAACGGCGATGTCGCGATGGTCGCGTGGCAGTACTCGTTCCTGCCGAGCTGGATCTCGTTCCTTGCAGACAAGGAAAAAGCTGCTGCCGCAGGGAAGATGCTGATCGACCGCGTGCACCAGCGCTGGCTCGAGCTCCCCGAGGCCGATCGTCCCGAACTGTTCGTCTACGGCGAGAGCCTCGGAACCCAGTCGGGTGAGGGCGCTTTCGACAACCTCGCCGATATCCGCGAGACCGTCGACGGTGTGCTGTGGACTGGTCCGCCGAATTCGAATCGGCTGTGGGGTCAACTCGTCGAACGCCGCGACCCGGGCAGTACCGAGGTCGATCCGGTCTATGCCGACGGACTCGTCGTCCGGTTCGCGGACAGCCGCGAAGACATCTACGTTCCCGACACCCCGTGGTTGTCGCCGCGCGTGCTGTACATCCAGCATGCGTCGGACCCGGTGGTGTGGTGGTCACCCGACCTGCTGTTCACGCGACCCGACTGGCTCTCGGAGCCGCCCGGACCCGACCGGCTGCCGCAGATGCGCTGGTTCCCGTTCGTCACGTTCTGGCAGGTCTCGGCCGATCTGACGAACGCGGCGGGGGTGCCGGACGGGCACGGACACAACTACGGCACCACTGTGCTCGACGGATGGGTCGCGGTGACGCAACCCGAGGGATGGACCGACACCGACACCGAACGGATCCGGATAGCGTTGGAGGCGCTGCGCAACACGCAGGGGCCGGAGAAATGAGCGTCGCGATGTGGCGCGGGCCGGTCGCTGCCGTTGCTGTGGTGGCGCTCGGGGCGGTCCTGCCCGCAGCCCCCGTCGGGCCGCGGGGCCGCGCGCTGCTCGCGCTCGGTGCGGGAGTCGGCGCGGTGGCGTTGACCCGCGCGTCGGGTCTCGATCGTCATGCTCTCGGTCTCGATGTGTCGCGGCTGCGGGCAGGCCTGCGGTGGGGAGCCGCCGCGGCAGGAGCCATCGGGGCCGGCTACGTCGTCGCGCTGTCCGTTCCGGCGCTGCGTGCCCACTTCGTCGACGACGAACGGGGCAGGCGCGAGGACTTCTACGAATGGATCGGCCTGCACATTCCGGTCGGCACAGTCCTCGCCGAAGAATTGCTCTTCCGGGGTGCGCTGACGGCCCTCGTCGGACCGGTACCTCAGGCCGTGGCGTTCGGGCTGTGGCACGTGCGCCCCGCCATCGCCGTCGGAGACGGCGTCGCGACGACGGTGGTCGTCACGGGCCTGTCGGGCTTGGCTCTCGCGTGGTTGCGAAGGGGGAGCGGCAGCGTTCTCGCGCCGGCACTGGCTCATCTTGCGATCAACGTCGGGGGAGCGGTCGCGGTGCGGGTCGCGACGGTCGGGACCGGTACCGGCCGGTACCGCCCAGCGAATTAAGCTGGACGGCCATGGCCCCCCGCAAGACCGTTAATCCCGCCGATCTCCGTGAGGCACTCCTGCGCGTCGGGCCGTGGGTGTCGGGCAGTAGCGACGAGAAGCCACCGAGGGCGGACCTCGCTGCGGCGGTGCGGCTCAGTGCGCGCACCCTCGAGCAGATCGCGCCTGGTTCGAGTGTCGAGGTGCGGGTGCCTCCGTTCGTGGCGGTGCAGTGCATCGAAGGCCCGCGGCATACGCGTGGGACGCCCCCCAATGTCGTGGAGACGGACCCCCGCACGTGGCTGCGTCTCGTCGTGGGACTCGAGGTGTTCGACGACGCGGTGGGCACGGGAGGGGTGGATGCGTCGGGTGCGCGGGCAGGGGAGATCGCGCACTGGCTACCGCTGCTACGGCTCTGATCGGCGGGCTCGTTCGGGTGTGTGGTCGGGGACGTCCCGGACGACACGTAGAATGGAGCTGCCCCGATTTTGTCCAGCCCCAGGGAGCACCCCGGTGACCAGTGCCGATCTGTCGGTTCACACACGCAATCTTCTCACCCCGGACGAACCCGAGAACGAGCCGCGCGAAGAGTGCGGCGTCTTCGGTGTCTGGGCTCCCGGCGAGGACGTGGCGAAACTCACGTACTACGGGTTGTACGCGCTTCAGCACCGCGGCCAGGAGGCCGCGGGCATCGCCGTCTCCGACGGTGCGCAGGTCCTCGTGTTCAAGGATCTGGGCCTGGTGAGCCAGGTCTTCGACGAGCAGACCCTCGCCGCGATGCCCGGCCACATCGCCGTCGGCCACTGCCGTTACTCGACCACCGGGTCGACGACGTGGGAAAACGCGCAGCCGATCTTCCGCACCACCGCGGCAGGCACGGGCGTGGCCCTCGGCCACAACGGAAACCTCGTCAACACCGCCGAGCTTGCACAGAAGGGCCGCGAGCTGGGGGTGTTCGACTCCGTCCGCTCCGGAGCCGCGACCTCGGATTCCGACCTCGTCGGTGCGCTGCTGGCCCATGCGGCGGCCGACAGCACGATCGAGGAAGCAGCGCTGAAGTTGCTGCCGAGCCTTCGTGGCGCATTCTGCCTGACCTTCATGGACGAGCACACCCTCTACGCGGCGCGCGACCCCTGGGGTATCCGGCCGCTGTGCCTGGGCCGCCTCGATCGTGGCTGGGTCGTCGCGAGCGAGACTGCAGCGCTCGACATCGTCGGTGCTTCGTTCGTTCGCGACATCGAGCCCGGTGAGCTGCTGGCGATCGACGCGGATGGTGTCCGTTCGTCTCGTTTCGCAGCGCCCGAACCGAAGGGCTGCGTCTTCGAATACGTGTATCTGGCGCGCCCGGACTCGACGATCAGCGGTCGCTCGGTGCACGCGACCCGCGTCGAGATCGGCCGGCGACTCGCCAAGGAACATCCCGTCGACGGCGACCTCGTGATTCCGGTCCCCGAATCCGGTACTCCCGCCGCGGTGGGCTACGCCCAGGGCTCGGGTCTGCCGTACGGACAGGGTCTGATGAAGAACGCCTACGTGGGCCGTACCTTCATCCAGCCGAGCCAGACGATCCGTCAGCTGGGTATCCGGCTCAAGCTGAACCCGCTGCGCGAGGTCATCCGAGGCAAGCGGCTCGTCGTCGTGGACGATTCGATCGTGCGTGGTAACACGCAACGCGCGCTGATCCGCATGCTGCGGGAGGCCGGGGCGCTCGAGATCCACGTCCGGATCGCGTCGGCACCGGTGAAGTGGCCGTGTTTCTACGGCATCGACTTCGCGTCGCCCGCCGAGCTCATCGCGAACGGTGGCGGCCACCGCGACACGAAGGTCGACGAGCACGACTACGACGAGATGGTCGAGATGGTGCGCCGGTCGATCGGCGCGGATTCGCTCGGCTACATCTCGATCGACGGAATGGTCGGCGCGACCGAGCAGCCCTCCTCGCGACTGTGCGCAGCGTGTTTCGACGGTCATTACCCGATCGCGTTGCCCACTGGGCACGCGATCGGCAAGGGTGTCCTCGAGGGGATCGTCGATACGGAATCTGATACGCCGACGGTCTTGGACAACGCCAACGCGGACGTTCTGAGTCGCCCGTAAACCCCGTTCCGGTACCGTGAGTGCGCGGTCGGCTCAGTCGGGCCCGCTTTCGCATGCGTTCTGACGGACGCCGGCCACCCTGCATTTCGGTCACGAACGTGCCGTCACGCAACTGACAACCTTATTCACAACTCGAGGCTGGAGCCGACAACCCATGACCGAGGAGACAACCCCCGGAGCTTCCTACGCAGCGGCAGGCGTGGACATCGAGGCAGGCGACAAGGCCGTCGAACTGTTCGCCCCGCACGCGAAGAGGGCCACACGACCGGAGGTGCTCGGAGGTCTCGGGGGCTTCGCGGGCCTGTTCGCACTCAAGGGCGACTACAAGGAACCCCTCCTCGCCGCGTCCACCGACGGCGTCGGCACGAAGCTCGCGGTGGCGCAGGCATTGGACAAGCACGACACCGTCGGTCTCGACCTGGTGGCCATGGTCGTCGACGACCTGGTGGTGTGCGGTGCCGAGCCGCTGTTCCTGCAGGACTACATTGCCGTCGGGCGCGTCGTGCCCGAGCGTGTCGCCGAGATCGTCGCGGGTATCGCCGAGGGCTGTGTCCAGGCCGGCTGCGCCCTCCTCGGTGGCGAGACCGCAGAACACCCCGGTGTGATGGCCGACGGCGACTACGACCTGTCGGCGACGGGCATCGGTGTGGTGGAGGCCGACAAGCTCCTGGGACCCGACCGCGTCCGCCCGGGCGACGTCGTGATCGCGATGCGGTCGTCGGGTCTGCATTCCAACGGATACTCCCTGGCGCGCAAGGTGCTGCTCGAGATCGGCAAGATGAGCCTGACGGCGCACGTCGACGAGTTCAGCCGCTCGCTCGGTGAGGAACTGCTCGAGCCGACGCGGATCTACGCGAAGGACTGCCTGGCTCTCGCCGCCGAGACGGAGGTGCGCACCTTCTGTCACGTCACCGGTGGTGGACTCGCGGGGAACCTGGCACGCGTGATGCCGAAGGGCCTCGTTGCGGAGCTCGACCGCACCACCTGGAGCCCGGCGCCCGTGTTCGGGATGATCGCTCAGCGTGGCCGGGTCGAGCGCGTGGAGATGGAGAAGACCTTCAACATGGGCGTCGGCATGGTCGCGATCGTCGCGCCGGAGGACGTCGACCGTGCCCTTGCGGTGCTCACGGCTCGGCACATCGAGAGCTGGACCCTGGGAACGGTCCGCAAGGCGCAGGACGCCGACGGTGACCGTGCGCTGCTCGTGGGAGATCACCCCCGCTTCTGACGGACGGAACAACACGAACAAAGGGTCGGGGATCCACGCTGGAGCGTC
>NZ_JBHWXB010000020.1:0-8901 GCF_042729855.1 Rhodococcus sp. NPDC060090
GTCCCGATCGGGACGGCGGCCCTCAGCCATTGGAAACCTCAGCAGGTTGACTTCAGGGGATCAGCGGCGGCGCATGGTGCGCTGCACGCTCCGCATCTTCGCGCCCGCAGGCAGCGGACCCTTCGGCATTGCGGGGCCGCTCTTCTTGGTGCTCAGAGCCGAGAGACGGCCTTCGATCGCATCCATCCGCTTGGTGTCGATGTTGCGGGGAAGCTTGTTCAATTGCTTCTGCAGCTGTGGCAGCGGGACTTGGCCCTCGTCGTTGCCGACGATGAATTCGTAGATGGGGGTGTCGCCGACGAGGCGAGCCACGCGCTTCTTCTCTTGCGACATCAGAGGCTTGATTCGGCCGGCGTTGCCTTCACCGACGAGGATGACCCCCGGCCGGCCGATGACCCGGTGCAGTGCGTCGAGGTGAGTGGTGCCGGCGACGGCCTGCGAGACACGCCACGACCCCTGAAGATTGTCGAGGGCCCACGCTGCTGCGCCCGCCTGACCGTCGGCCTTCTTGTATACGGACTTCTGAACACGACGGCCGAAGATGATGAACGCTGCCAGGACACCGACGAGGATGCCGATCGGCAGCAGGAACCACTGGATGCTGAAGATCAGCCCGATCACGAAGAACACGACGATCGAGGCGACAAGCACACCGATCATCCACGGCAGAAGCGCCTTGTCTTCCTTGCGCTGAATCTGGAAGGCCTGCCACAGCTGTGTGCGGCGCTCCTTCGATGCCTGCTTGCGAGCGGCTTTCGCCGCTGCCTTCGCTTCCTTGTCGGTCTTGCTGCCCTTCGCCATGACTACCAGGATACTTTCCTCGCGGTGGACCGCTTGCCACCGCGGGTACCCGTCCGGTTTCTAGCTGCCGAATCGGGCGAGAACCGAGCTGGCTTCCTGACTTGCGGTGCCTCCTTGCGCGAGATGTGCCTGATCGGCGGGCAGTTCACGACCGTGGTGAGCCATTGCCTGCGCGTACAGTCGACCGGCGCGATACGACGAGCGCACGAGCGGTCCGGCCATCACGCCGGCGAAGCCGATCTTCTCGGCCATCTCGGAGTGGGTCACGAATTCCTCGGGCTTGACCCACCGCTCGACGGGGTGATGCCGAGCTGACGGGCGCAGGTACTGCGTGATCGTGATGATGTCGCAGCCGGCGTCGTGGAGGTCGTGTAGTGCCTCGGTGACCTCGTCGGGAGTCTCGCCCATACCGAGAATCAGGTTGGACTTGGTGACCAGGCCGAACTCGCGGGCAGCGGTGATCACGTCGAGGGACCGCTGGTAACGGAACGCGGGACGGATTCTCTTGAAGATGCGCGGGACGGTCTCGACGTTGTGTGCGAGGACCTCCGGCCGCGACTCGAAGACTTCCTGAAGAAGATCCGGCTTCCCGTTGAAATCCGGGATCAGGTTCTCGACGCCGGTTCCCGGGTTGAGCTCGTGGATATTGCGGACGGTTTCCGCATACAGCCACGCGCCGCCGTCCGGAAGATCGTCTCGGGCGACACCGGTGATCGTCGAGTAACGCAATCCCATCGACTGGACCGATTCGGCGACGCGACGCGGTTCGTCGCGGTCGAGCGCGGTGGGCTTGCCCGTGTCGATCTGGCAGAAGTCGCAGCGGCGGGTGCACTGCTCACCGCCGATGAGGAAGGTGGCCTCGCGGTCTTCCCAGCATTCGTAGATGTTGGGGCATCCGGCTTCTTCGCAGACCGTGTGCAGGCCTTCACGCCGCACGAGGCCTTTGAGGTCGGTGTACTCCGGTCCCATCTTGGCGCGGGTCTTGATCCAATTGGGCTTACGTTCGATGGGCGTCTGCGCGTTCCGGGTCTCGATCCGCAGCAGCTTGCGTCCTTCTGGGGCGACAGTCACGCCATCGATGGTACGCCGGAGCGCCGGGTGAAACTTCTTCCGGGTGTGGACATGTCAGAACCGGTGAGCAGTGAACTCCGGCGTGGTCGAGTTCGGTGCAGCAGTCGAGACGGCCTGTTCGAAGGTGACCCGTTCGATGTTGCACTCGGTGACGGGAAGTCGGCCGTCGAGCGCTGCGACGACGGCTTCGGTCACCGCCGGAATCACCTCGTGCACCGTCACGTCGCGGCCCAGTTCGCCCGTGAGAGACGCGACTCCGGCATCGCGGATACCGCACGGGACGATCGAGTCGAAGGCGTCGAGAGCGGAGTCGCAGTTGAGGGAGAATCCGTGCATCGCGACACCGCGCTGCACCCGGATGCCGATGGCGGCGATCTTCCGTTCGGCCAGCCACCGCCCGTCGCGCAATTCCGCGGGCAGCCATACCCCGGAGCGGCCTTCGACGCGCCCGCACACCAGACCCATGTCGGTGCATACCGTGATCAGTGCCTGCTCGATCCGCCGGACGTAGTCGACGACGTCGATCGGCGCGGCGAGCCGGATGATCGGGTAGCCGACGAGCTGACCGGGACCGTGCCAGGTGATCTTCCCGCCCCGATCGACATCGATGACGGGGGTGCCGTCGGAGGGCCGGTCGGAGTCCTCGGTCCGCCTGCCCGCGGTGTACACGGGTGGGTGCTCGAGAAGGAGAAGGGTGTCGGCGCCGATGCCGTCTGCACGCTCGGCAGCGAGCTCGCGCTGACGCTCCCAGGCTTCGAGATAACCGATCATGCCAAGCTGCGCCACAACGACCGGCGCGGAGTCGAGACGTGCGGAGGACGCGGCATTGCTCATAGGTGTCGACAGTACGCCTCGTCACAGAACGGAGGCGGGGGTGTCGTCGGATCGACGACACCCCCGCCTCCACTCACACGGGTTCTGTGGTTACAGCTGCGCTACGCGGTTCACAGACCGAGATCGGCGTCGAACGCACCTTCCTCGAGACGATGCTTGATCGTCTTGAGGAATCGTCCGGCGTCGGCACCGTCGACGAGTCGGTGATCGTAGGTGAGCGGCAGGTAGCACATCGACCGCACACCGATCGACTCGTTGCCGGTCTCGTCCTGGACGACAACGGGGCGCTTGACGATTGCACCCGTCCCGAGCATGCCGGCCTGCGGCGGAACCAGGATCGGGGTGTCGAACAGGGCGCCCTGGCTACCGATGTTCGTGATCGTGAAGGTGCCGCCGGAGAGCTCGTCGGGCTTGAGGCCACCATTGCGCGAGCGCTCGGCGATATCCGCGATCGCGCGTGCAAGACCACCCAGCGACAGGTCTCCGGCATTGTGGATCACCGGGGAGAGCAGCCCCTGCTCGGTGTCCACGGCGATACCGAGGTGCTCGGCCGCGTGGTAAGTGATCTGCTTGTTGGCCTCGTCGTACGACGCGTTGATGTTCGGATGCACCTTGAGTGCCTCGACAACGGCCTTTGCGAAGAACGGCAGATACGTCAGGTTGACGCCCTCACGCTCGGCGAACGACTTCTTCGCCTGGCTACGCAACTGGGCGATCCTGGTGACGTCGACCTCGAAGGTCTGCGTGAGCTGCGCAGTGTTCTGCAGCGACTCGCGAGTCTTCGTCGCGGTGATCTGACGGATGCGGTTGGCCTTCTGCGTGGTTCCACGCAGATTCGCCAGCTCGGGACGCACGCCCGGAGCAACGCCGGACGGCGCTGCTGTCGCGGGTGTCGCTGCTGCTGCGGCGGCGGGGGCGGCTGCAGGGGCCTTCTTCGCTTCGGCGGCTGCGACCACGTCCTGCTTACGGATACGGCCACCGACACCGGTGCCCTTGACCGTCGACAGGTCGACGTCGTGTTGCGAAGCAAGCTTGCGCACGAGCGGAGTGACGTACGGCGTCGCATCGCCGGACGGTGCAGCGGCCTGCTCGGTCTTCGGCGCCGGTGCAGCGGCCTGCTCGGTCTTCGGCGCCGGAGCAGCAGGTGCAGACGTCGGTGCCGGCGTGGCTGCGGGTGCAGGTGCTGCTTCCTCGGCAGGCGCAGCAGTGGGCTTCTCGGCTGCCGGTGCCGGTGCGGCGGGTTCTGCCGGCTGCTCTGCGGGGGCTTCGGTGCCGATGACGGCGAGCTGGCCGCCGACCTCGACGGTGTCGTCTTCCTGTGCGGAGATCTCGGTGAGGATTCCGGCGACGGGGGACGGGATCTCGGTGTCGACCTTGTCGGTGGAGACCTCGAGGAGCGGTTCGTCGACGGCGACCTCGTCGCCGACGGCCTTGAGCCAGCGGGTGACGGTGCCTTCGGTGACGGACTCGCCCAGTTCGGGCATGGTGACGGGGGTGCCCGCACCGTTGCTCGTCGGGGCGGGTGCTGCTGCGGGGGCCGACGCGGCCTCGGGCTCGGGCTCGGCTTCGGGCTCGGCTTCGGGCTCGGCTTCGGGCGCCTCGGCTGCCGGAGCAGGTGCGCTACCTGCGGACTCGCCTGCCTCACCGATCTGCGCGAGCTCGCCGCCGATGTCGACGGTGTCGTCTTCCTGAGCGACGATCTTGATCAGCACGCCGGCAGCAGGGGACGGGATCTCGGTGTCGACCTTGTCCGTGGAGACTTCGAGCAGCGGCTCATCGACTTCGACCGTGTCCCCTTCCTGCTTGAGCCATCGCGTGACAGTTCCCTCGGTGACGCTCTCACCAAGCGCTGGCATCTGGACGGAGAAGGCCATGTCTGTTGACTCCTCGACGGTTGTGTTCGGGTGTGTTGAGTTGTACCGACTCGTGGGTGTCGACCATTGTGTGGTCGCGTTCCCATTGTGCTCGAGGCCGGGGACTCGTGCGGTTGGTTCAGGTGTTCTCGCGGGCCGATACCGGAGGAGGCACGCCCGGAACCATCCTTGCACTCGTCGCCATCTCATGTTCGACGAGGGGCAGAACTGCTCACACCACTTTCGCAGTGTGTCCGGCCCCACGCGGCCGTCCCGCTCGTCTCGAATGGAACGGCCGCGCCGCGGCAGCAATGGGCAATTCGCGTCATCCGTGTTCTGCGACGTCCTCGATCACAGCGAGCATCGTGCGTACCGGAACACCGGTGCCGCCCTTGCCGACGTAGCCGAAGGGGCCACCGGTGTTGAATGCCGGACCGGCGACGTCGATGTGTACCCACTGCACACCTTCGGCGACGAATTCCTTCAGGAAAAGACCTGCGGTGAGCATGCCGCCCCATCGGTTCGGGCTGACGTTCGCGAGGTCGGCGACCCGCGAGTCGAGGTCCGAGCGCATGTACGTCGGCAGCGGCATCGCCCAGCCGTTCTCGCCGACCGCCTGCGACAGGCCTGCGACCCGGTCGCGGAACTCCTCGGTGCCCATCACACCGGGTGTGCGGGTGCCGAGCGCCACCATCTGGGCGCCGGTCAGCGTGGCGGTGTCGATCAGGTAGTCGGGCTCGTCCTCACATGCGCGCACGATCGCGTCGGCGAGAATCAGCCGGCCCTCTGCATCGGTGTTGATCACCTCGACGGTGGTTCCGCCGTACTGGGTCAGGACATCGCCGGGACGCTGCGCCGTCGACGACGGCATGTTCTCGGCCATCGGCACCGTGGCCGTGACATCGGCGGCAACGCCCAGCTTCGCGGCGAGCACCACTGTGGCAACCACAGCTGCGGCACCCGCCATGTCGGAGGTCATCGCTTCCATGCCCGCGGCAGGCTTGATCGAGATGCCACCCGTATCGAACGTGACACCCTTGCCGACGAGCGCGATCTTCTGGGCCTTGCGCTTCTTCGAGGCGTACGACAGGCGCACGAGCCGTGGCGGCCGCGACGAGCCTTTGCCGACACCGACGATGCCGCCGAAACCCTGCTTCTCGAGAGCCTTCTCGTCGAGGATCTCCACCTTCAGTCCAGCTGCCTCGCCCAACGCCTTCGCGCGCTCCGCGAACGACGCCGGGTACAGGTGGCTGGGCGGGGTGTTGACGAACTCGCGGGCCGTCGCGACCGCTTCAGCGATCGCCGTCGATCGGGCGAGTTCGGCCTTCGCGGCGCGGTCACGTGTGGAGGCGACGAGCAGTTCGATCCGGGAGGGCGGCTTCTTGTCTGCGCCCGGAGCCGACTTCTCGGAGCGGAACTCGGTGTAGCTGTACGCGCCGAGCGCAAAGCCTTCCGCGGCGGCGCCGAGGTCGACGGCAGACAAGGTCGTCGCGACGGTGGACACACCGGCCAATGCTCGGGAGGCGGCTCCGGCCGCGCGGCGCACCTGCTCGGCGTCGATGCTGTCGGCGGCGCCCAGTCCGACGGCAACGACACTCGAGACGGGGAGTTCGGCGGGAGCGGGGACGCGTGTGATCTCCTCGGCGCGGCCGGTGGCTCCGACGGCCTGCACCGCGTCGAGAATGCTCCCGAGCACGTCCTCGTCGATCACGCCGTCACCGAGCAGAACCTCTGGGGTTCCGTCGGACGACGTCAGTCCGACGACGAGTACGTCGGCTCGCTTGGATACAGAGCCGGCGAGAACGAGTTCGGGCAACTCCGGGGTCGGTGCGCTCACTGGGCAACTCCTAGGCAGACGAAGGTGGCGGACACGGGGGTCCAGAACGATGCTAGTGACCGCGCGGAGATGCCGTGGGTGTGGCCGGACCCGACCTCGTTCCATAGCGGGTCGACTAACCTCTTGTCACATGAGCGACCAGGAATTGCAGCGGGGACCCATCCATGCCGTTCACGTCGAACTCGGCGCGACATTCGCACCGTTCGGCGGCTGGGAGATGCCCGTGTCCTACGCAGGCACCGTTGCCGAGCACACTGCTGTCCGCGAAACCGTGGGCCTGTTCGACGTGAGCCACCTCGGCAAGGCCCTGGTCGCGGGGCCGGGCGCCGCAGAGTTCGTGAACTCGGCCCTGACCAACGACCTGGCGAAGATCGGACCGGGCAAGGCGCAGTACACGCTGTGCTGCACCGAATCCGGCGGTGTCATCGACGATCTCATCGTCTACTACGTCTCGGACGACGAACTCTTCCTCGTGCCGAACGCTGCGAACACCGCAGCGGTCGTCGCAGAACTCGTCGCGAAGGCGCCCGCCGGGGTCACCGTCACCGATCAGCATCGTGGGTATGCCGTGCTTGCGGTGCAGGGACCGAAGTCCGCTGACATCCTGACCGAACTGGGATTGCCGACGGACATCTCGTACATGGGGTTCGTCGACGCAGAGTGGAACGGGACACCCGTGCGCGTGTGTCGCAGCGGGTACACCGGCGAGCGCGGATTCGAGGTCCTGCCGAGCTGGGACGGCGCAGAGGTCCTCTTCCGTGCACTGGAGGCCGCGGTGCGTGCCGCCGGGGGACAGGTCGCCGGCCTCGGCGCCCGCGACACCTTGCGCACCGAGATGGGGTACCCCTTGCACGGGCACGAGTTGTCGCTGGCGATCTCACCGTTGCAGGCCCGTACCGGCTGGGCGGTCGGTTGGAAGAAGCCGGAATTCTGGGGACGGGAAGCCTTGGTCGAAGAGAAGGAGGCAGGTCCGAAGCGTCGCCTGTGGGGTCTCCGGGCCCTCGATCGTGGTGTGCTGCGCCAGGGCCAGACCGTCCTGAAAGACGGTGCTTCAGTGGGTGAAACCACCTCGGGCACCTTTTCTCCTACGCTCAAGGCCGGAATCGCACTTGCTCTGCTCGACACCGACGCCGGGTTTGCGGCCGGCGACGAGGTGAGCGTCGATGTGCGCGGGCGCTCGCTTCGTGCCGAGGTGGTCTCTCCGCCGTTCGTCGAGGACCACACCAAGTAGCCGCCGGAGGCGATTGGTTACCATTGTCATTCATGACAGGTGTCCTCGAATTCGCTCGCGTCCCGCATCCCTCACCGACTTCCGCGGAGCGGCGCCAGGAAATCCTGGCCGATCCCGGCTTCGGCCGGTACTTCACCGATCACATGGTGACGATCACCTACACCGAGGGCACCGGTTGGCACGACGCGAAGGTCGAGCCCTACGCGCCCATCTCGCTGGATCCCGCCGCGATGGTGTTGCACTACGGTCAGGCGATCTTCGAAGGGCTCAAAGCGTACCGGCAGAGCGACGGCAGCATCGCGTCGTTCCGCCTGGATTCCAATGCTGCCAGGTTCAACCGGTCTGCCGACCGCATCGCGATGCCTCACCTGCCCGAGGAACTGTTCGCCAGGTCGATCACCGAACTGCTCGAGGTCGATCACGAGTGGGTCCCCGAGGCGGGTGGTGAATCGTCGCTCTACCTGCGTCCGTACATGTTCGCGACCGAACCGGCTCTCGGGGTCCGCCCCGCAGCCGAGTACAAGTACCTGCTCATCGCCTCGCCTGCCGGTGCGTACTTCCCGCGCGGGGTCAAGCCGGTGAGCGTGTGGCTTTCGCGCGAGTACGTGCGCGCCGCACCGGGCGGTACGGGTGCTGCCAAGTTCGCGGGCAACTACGCGGCCTCGCTGGTCGCGCAGGCGCATGCTGCAGAGCAGGGATGCGATCAGGTCGTGTGGCTCGACGCCATCGAGCGGAAGTACGTCGAAGAGATGGGCGGCATGAACCTGTACTTCGTGTACGGGGAGGGTCCCGACGCGCGCCTGGTCACCCCCGAGTTGTCGGGTTCGCTGCTGCCCGGCATCACCCGCGAGTCACTGCTCACGCTCGCGATCGATTCGGGTCTGTCGGTCGAAGAGCAGCGCATCAGCACCGACGAATGGCGTGAGAAAGCGGCCTCCGGCGAGATCACTGAGGTGTTCGCGTGCGGCACGGCTGCGGTGATCACGCCCGTCGGGAGCGTCAAGGACCGCGACGGTGAGTTCAGTATCGCCGGTGGAGAGCCCGGACCGATCACGATGGCGCTGCGCGACACGCTGACCGGAATTCAGCGTGGCACGTTCGCCGACACGCACGGGTGGATGACGACCCTGCGCCCATGAGTCAGGCATGAGAAGTGGGGGGGGGGGGGGAGGAAGGGGCCCCCCCCCACCAGCCCGCCCGTGGGGGGGGCCCGCAGGTCAGAGCGAGCCGGCCGCCACGCCCGGCAGCCCGGGGCCGACACCAGCGGCCGCGGC
>NZ_JBHWXB010000020.1:8911-95241 GCF_042729855.1 Rhodococcus sp. NPDC060090
TCCGGTTTTTCTGGGGGGCCCGTCCCCCCCCCCGCTGGGGTGTATCCCCCCCCCGCCCCCTTGTTTCGGTCCTTTGCTGGGGGGGTGCCCTTCTTTGCCGCCCCCCCCCACTTCCAGCCGGAATGTCGGACGGCCCCGAATGTCAGACGACGCAGGCGGCAACGACGGCGAGCAGGGTCACACAGCCTTCGGCCGTCGCACCGAGTACGTCCCCGCCCAGGCCACCGAACCGGGTGACGCAGTGCTTCACGAACCACCACGACAGCGCCAGCGCCACGGCCACCGCGACCGGACCGAGCCACAGGGGGCCTGGAACGCACACGGCTGCGGCGGCCATCGCGACGAGGCTCCACACGCCGATCGTCACCGGCCCTTGCGAGCCGGCGACGAGTGCTCCGAATCCGCTGCTCTCGGCGGCACGGAGCCCTCGTCTGCACGCCGGCACGACCGCCACCCGGCCGAAGGCGACTGCAAATCCGATCGCCGCCCACGAACCGGCGTCGGCGAGTGCACCGAACGACACGGCCTGCAGACCGAGTACGACGATCAATGCGGCCGCCCCGAACGGGCCGGCGCTCCCGGATTTCATCACCTCCCGGGCACGCTCGGGAGGGCCGTAGCAGCCCAGACCGTCCGCGGTGTCGGCCAGACCGTCGATATGCATGCCGCGCGTCGCGAGGGCAAGGAAGCCGACACACACGAATCCGATGATCGCGGCGCTCGCCCCGGCAGCGGAGCTCCCCCAAGCGACTGCCGTCGCTGCACCTCCGAGTACGAGCCCGGCGACCGGCGCGGAGCTGATCGCATGACCCGCCACAGTCCGATCGATCTCCTGTGGACCGCGAACAGGTACGACCGTCAGCCACGACAGCGCCAACGCGACACCGCCCTGCACACGCCGCATCAGCTGTCGGAGGGGCCGGCGGGGGAGTCGGCTGCGTCACGGGTCGTCACACCGGCTTCGGCGAATGTCGCCATGTTCGCGAGGATGGAGACAGCACCCTGAAGGATAGGCACCGCGGTGACAGCACCCGACCCTTCGCCGAGTCGCATGTCGAACTCGACGATCGGTTCGAGCCTGAGATGACGAAGGGCGACACTGTGCGCGGGTTCCGACGACCGGTGTCCCGCAACCCACCAGCGGCGCGCACCGGGCGCGAGTTCTTCTGCGAGCATCGCCGCCGCGGTAACGACCACTCCGTCGAGCACCACGGGTGTGCGCCGCACCGCCGCCTGTGCGAGATACCCGGCCATCGCGGCGAGATCAGCGCCACCGGCGGTCCGCAGCAGCGCGACCGGATTCTTCACGAACGGGCGTGCCCGCCGCATCGCATCGCGGATGGCCGACACCTTGCGCATCCACCCGGCATCGTCGATACCGGTGCCGCGCCCCACCGCTGCGACCGGTTCGGTCGAGGTCAGGGTTGCGATCAGAACGGTTGCCGGAGTGGTGTTGCCGATGCCCATGTCGCCGGCGATCAACAGATCCGCGCCCTCGTCGACCTCGCGGTCGGCGATCGCGCGGCCCGCGGCGATCGCGCGCAGGGTTTCTTCGTGGGTCAGCGCATCCTCGCGGTCGATGCAGCCGCTCGACCGGCGGATCTTGTAGGCGGACACCTCGGGTTCGGTGTCGCAGTCCACTGCTATGTCCACCACGCGGACCTGTGCCCCGCAATTGGCTGCCAGCACGTTCACCGCAGCGCCGCCTGCGACCAGATTCGCGACCATCTGCGCCGTCACCTCAGGCGGATACGCCGAAACACCGGTGCGTGCGACACCGTGGTCGCCCGCGAACACGACCACTCGCGGCTGCCGGAACGGGTGGGGCGGGACCTCGCCCTGGCACGACGACGCCCAACAGCCGAACTCCTCTAGCCGCCCCAGCGACCCCGCCGGCTTGGTGAGATCTCGCTGCCGTGCTTCTGCCAGCAGGTAGACCTCCCGATTCGGCGCGTCGATGGCAGGAAAGTCGATGTCGGCAGGATCTGCGGTCTTGTCCGGTACTGCTGTTCTGTCCGGAACGGGCGTGGGATCGCTGCTCACAGGGCACCTCTCGCGTGGGTCTTCACCGGCTAGACGCTATCAACCGGGAGGGTGGCAGAAAATCGAGGCAATCTGTCTTTTCTGCCACTGTCAGTGGACGGTTCCGGTGCGAAGAATCGAACCCATGTCGGAACTCGTCCTTGTTGCGGTCGTCCTGGCGGTATTCGCCGTCGGCCTCGAAATCGCTCGTCGGGTGCATTTCACGGCTCCCCGCTGGATGCGTCGAGCGCCACTGCGGTACAACTACTTCCGCCCTGCGGATGCGACACGGCCGCGGACTTGCGCGTCGGATGACGCCGAGACCGCGGCCGAATCGTTGCCTGTCGTGTTGCAGCCGGGCGGCGCACCGCACAACTGAGATTCCGGGTGAAGCCGGTCAGATAGCGTCGCCCGGTTTGACCCGGGGAAGCGGCGCCCGCAACTTGCGGATCTGCGATGCGCGCACGAACGCATACCAGCCGAGGCCGAAACCGCCGTCGGTGGAATCCGGGAACCGTGCTCGAGCCTTCTTGTTGACCATCCGACCGAGGTAGATACCTTCGATCACCATCAGCAGCATCATCACGAACATCGCGAGGGTGACGTACTGCTGGATGACCGGTCCGAGGAACATGGTCATGATGAGCACCAGCGCAAGAGGCATGAACAGGCCGACGAGATTGCGTCGGCTGTCGACGATGTCGCGCACGTAGGCGCGCACAGGACCACGGTCGCGGGGGAGGAGGAACTTCTCCTCGCCGGCAAGCATGCGGTTGCGTCGCTCGGACGCATCGGCACGCCGCTGCGCGGAGTCGGCCTTGCGCTCGTCCTTCGATTTGGACTTGCGTGCGGCCTTCCGGCGCGCACGCGCCTCCTTGGCGGTGAGCGGAGCCGGCGCCACCGGGCCACGACGCTTGCCCTCGGCATCGCGTCGTTTGGGTGTCGGGCGTCCCTTGCCCTCGGTGACCTTCGAGGGGGACGCAGCCCGCGCCGTGCCTTCCTCGGCGAGAGCCTCGGGCACGGACATTGCCGGCTTGTCGGAGTCGTCGGAACCACCGCGGCGTAGCAACTTCACTCTTCCAGGCTATATGGATACTGGGGAGAACCGGAAAACCGCCCACCGGAGTGGACCCGACATGCGATGAATGTGAGCAACTCATGTATGAGGAATAGATTCCCGCGCGGTACCGTTGACTCATCCGGGTTGAATTCGAACGACAGGGAGCGCCCATGACTGTCCAGCAAGAGACCGCCACCCACGGCGTCATCATGACCGAGGCTGCCTCCGCGAAGGCGAAGGCTCTTCTCGACCAGGAGGGTCGCGACGATCTCGCGCTGCGCATCGCTGTGCAGCCCGGCGGTTGCGCCGGCCTCCGTTACCAGTTGTTCTTCGACGACCGATCCCTCGACGGCGACCTCACCGTCGACTTCCAGGGCGTCAGCCTCGCCGTCGATCGGATGAGTGCTCCCTACGTCGAGGGTGCGTCCATCGACTTCGTCGACACGATCGAGAAGCAGGGCTTCACGATCGACAATCCGCAGGCCACCGGTTCCTGCGCTTGCGGCGATTCGTTCAACTGAGTTCGTCCGTCAGGGCCCCGGGACGTAACCGTGCCGGGGCCCTGACGTATCTGCCGGGTACCGTGGGACCGCTGCGGCCGTCGATCGATGCGCCGTATCGATTGTCGTCGCCCCGAAACTTGTTTCCGCGGAAAGGCCTCTCCACGTGACCATCGCCGTAACCGGCTCCATCGCCACCGACCACCTCATGCGCTTCCCCGGACGATTCGCGGAGCAGTTGCTCGCAGATCAGCTCGCGCACATCTCGCTGAGCTTCCTCGTCGACGACCTTGTCGTCCGGCGCGGTGGCGTGGGCGGCAACATTGCCTTCGCCATGGGTGTCCTCGGTGGTGCGCCGGTGCTGGTGGGAGCCGTCGGCGCCGATTTCGCCGAGTACCGTGGCTGGCTCGAGCAGCACGGCGTCAACTGTGATGCCGTCCACACCTCGACGACGGCACACACGGCCCGATTCGTGTGCACCACCGACGAGGACATGGCGCAGATCGCCTCGTTCTACCCGGGTGCGATGTCCGAAGCCCGCGAGATCTCCCTCGCCGATGTCGTCGAGAAGCACGGTGTCGACCTCGTCCTGATCGGTGCAAACGACCCCGACGCGATGATCCGCCACACCGAGGAGTGCCGCCAGCTCGGCATTCCGTTCGTCGCCGACCCGTCGCAGCAGCTCGCACGGCTCGACGGCCGGCAGGCAGAGGCGCTCATCGACGGCGCCGAGTACCTGTTCACGAACGAATACGAGTGGGGCCTGCTCAAGCAGAAGACCGGGCTGACGGACGACGAGATCCGCGCCAAGGTCGGAATGCGCGTCACCACCCTCGGCGGTGACGGGGCCCGGATCGTCGATGCCGACGACAACTGGATCCAGGTCGGCGTGGTGCCCGAGCGCGCCAAGGTCGACCCCACCGGTGTCGGTGACGCGTTCCGTGCAGGCTTCCTCCTCGGCCACCGCGCAGGACTCGGTGTCGAGCGCGCGGCACAGCTCGGGTCGCTCGTCGCCGTCCACGTCCTCGAAACCACCGGTACCCAGGAATGGGTCTTCGACCGGGCCGACGCGCTGAAGCGACTCGCCGATGCGTACGGCTCCACAGCGGCCGACGAGATCGCCGCGATCCTCTGACGGAGTGTCTCCTCGAATGAACCGATGAACAACACGATGGCGTCCCTCCGCGAGGAGGGACGCCATCGTCGTCGGGAACGTCCTCGACCTAGAGCTCGACCGGATAGGTCGGTTCCTGGATCTGCGGCACGATGCGCTTCTCCACGAAGATTCCGTGCCAGATCATGAAGACGAGCAGCGTCCACAGTCGGCGGCTGTGATCGATGGGGCCTTCGCGATGAGCGTGCAGCATCTTCGTGATCGCGGCCTTGTTCAGGATGTGATCGGTCTGGGACTCGGTGATCACCTCGTGAGCCCAGTCGAACAGCTCCGTGCCTGCAAGCCAGTGGCGCATCGGAACCGGGAAGCCGAGCTTCGCCCGGTGCAGCACGTGCGGTGGGACGATGCCTTCGAGAGCCTGCCGCAGCGCGTACTTCGTCGTCTGTTTGGTGATCTTCTGATCCAACGGCACCTGTGAAGCCACCCGGAACACCTCGGAGTCGAGGAACGGAACCCGCAGTTCCAGCGAGTTCGCCATCGTCACCTTGTCGGCCTTGACGAGGATGTCGCCGCGCAGCCATGTGAACAGATCCAGGTGCTGCATCCGCGCGACCGGGTCCCATCCGGTGGACTGGGCGTAGATCGGAGCAGTCACGTCCTGGTGCGTCCATTCCGGACGGAACTCACGCAGCACCGAGCGCAGCTGGGCGTCGTTGAAGCTACGCGCGTTGCCGTAGTACCGCTCTTCGAGGGGCATCGAACCACGGTTGAGCAGACTCTTTCCGCGGGTGCCCTCGGGGATGCGGTCGGACAGCTTCCCCACGGCGCGACGCAACGGCGACGGCAGATACTCGAACGGCTTCAGGGACAGCGGCTCGCGGTAGATGGTGTAGCCGCCGAACAGCTCGTCGGCGCCCTCGCCCGAGAGCACCACCTTCACGTGCTTGCGGGCTTCCCGCGCGATGAACCACAACGGCACCAGGGCGGGGTCCGCGACGGGGTCGTCCAGATACCAGACGATCTCGGGGATCGCCGCGGCGAACTCGGCGGGGGAGACGACCCGCACGATGTGCCGTGCCCCGATTGCCTCCGCGGATTCCGCCGCGACGTCCACCTCCGAGTAGCCCTCGCGCTCGAAACCCGCGGTGAAGGTGATCAGGTTCGGGTTGTGTCGCTTGGCAAGGGCAGCAATCGCAGTCGAGTCGATCCCACCGGACAGGAACGAACCGACAGTCACGTCGGCGCGCATGTGCTTGGCGACCGAGTCCTCGAGCGCCTCGGCGATCTCGCGGTAGCGATCCTTCTCGCGTCCCGCCGCGAATGGGCGCACCGGGAAGGTCGGGGTGAAGTAGCGCGTCGTCTCCGGCGCGGAACCCGGTCGGACACGGGCATAGGAGCCGGACTCGAGGCGCGTGATGCTGCGGTGCAGAGTCTCGGGCTCCGGCACGTACTGCAGCACCGTGTAGTGCTCGATCGCACGCTCGTCGAGTTCGGTGTCGATGCCGATCACGTCGGCGAGTTCGAGCAGGCTCTTCTTCTCGCTGCCGAACGCGGTACCGGACGAGCCCGTTGCGAGGAACAGCGGCTTGATGCCGAACGGGTCGCGGGCGAGGAAGAGTTCGCGTGTCTCCGTGTCCCAGATCGCGAACCCGAACATGCCCCGCAACCGGCGCACTGCGTCGGCACCCCAGTAGTGGAACGCCGCGACGATCGTTTCGCTGTCGCCCTCGGTTGCGAACTCGGCGCCGTGCTCGTCGGCCAGTTCCTTGCGCAGTTCGAGGTAGTTGTAGATCTCACCGTTGAACGTCAGCGCGTACCGGTCGGGCTGTTCCGGCGGTCCCCAACGCAACGGTTGATGCGAATGGGCGATATCGATGATCGACAGACGGTTGAAGCCGAGGACGAGGTCGGCGTCGTGCCAGGTACCGTGTTCGTCCGGTCCGCGGTGGCGCAGGCAATGCAGTGCGTTGCCGACGCGCGAGACGGCGTCGTCGCTGGTGCCTTCGTTGGTCAGAAACCCGAGCAGTCCGCACACGGAGTTCGGTACCTCGATTCCAATCGGGGGTGAGTCGGTCCCCTTCACGTTCACAGCGCGCATGGATGCGGGAACTCTGAGCCGGGATCCGACGTTGGTCACTGTGGAGTATGCCGCAGATGGCCGATCGAGTTCTTCATCGGCATCGCGCAAAACACGTCGTCATCGACGACTGCATCCGGCCGAGCCATCCGACGCGACACGATCTTCGTGCCCCGAGGATGGATAGTGGTCGCCTTTGGTCTACGCTGCGTAGTAATTGGGTCAGCCCTTCGGGTGTGCCCTAACGAAATTGCGGCGATCAGGAAGGCGTGAACGTGGCGCAAGGTCGGATCCTTCGGCGGTTCGGGCTCGCAGCATCACTCGGCATTGCAGCCTTGGTGTTGACGGGGTGCTCGAGCGAAGAAGTTCTTCGTTTCGGCTGGCCGGAGGGTATTACTCCCCAGGCCGAGCGTATGCGCGAGTTGTGGACGTGGTCGGTTGTCGCCGCCCTCGCCATGGGCGTCCTCATGTGGGGCCTGATGTTCTGGACGATTCTCTTCCATCGTAAGAAGAAGAACTCTCCAGAGTTCCCTCGACAGACGGCGTACAACGTCCCGCTCGAACTGCTCTACACCGCAGCGCCCTTCGTGGCGGTCTGCGTCCTCTTCTACTTCACGGTCGTGGTCCAGAACTACGTGCTGGTGAAGGAAGACAACCCGAACGTCGTCGTCGACGTCACCGGGTTCCAGTGGAACTGGAAGTTCGGCTACCGCACGGTCGACATGGGTGGCAACGTCTACGACGGTGTCGATCAGGAAGCGGAGGATGCCACGGCGTCCGAGCCGTTCGACCCCGCGACCGCCGGCGAGCATGCAGAACCGGGTCCCATCCACGGTGCTGGGGTATCGGATCTGTCCTACCTGAACTACGACAAGATCGAGACCGTCGGTACCACCGAGGAGATTCCTGTCCTGGTGCTGCCGACCGGTAATCGGATCGAGTTCAATCTCGCATCGTCCGATGTCATCCACGCGTTCTGGGTCCCCGAGTTCCTGTTCAAGCGCGACGTGAACCCGAACCCGCTGAACAACAACTCCGATCCGGTGTTCCAGATCTCCGAGATCGAGCGCGAAGGTGCATTCGTCGGTCGCTGCGCCGAGATGTGCGGTACATACCACGCGATGATGAACTTCGAAGTGCGCGCTGTGACTCCGGAGAAGTTCACGGAGTACATCGAACTGCGTAAGCCCGTCGAGGACGGTGGCGAGGGTCTGACCAACGCCCAGGCACTCGAAGCGATCGGTGAGGATCCGCTCGCGATCACGACCCACCCGTTCAAGACCGACCGCACAGACCGCTCGGCGAGCGTCGCTGCGGGCGAGTGACACCTCTCATCGACAAGGACAAGTGCTGAAATGAACCTCGAAGCCAAGATCTTCGAACTCGTCACGGTGTTCTTCGTACTCGTCGCCATCGTCTACGGCGTCTTCACGGGGCTGTCGGACAAGGGCATCGAGTGGGCAGGTCTCACCGCGCTCGCATTGTCTGCTGGGCTGACGCTCATCATCGGAACCTATTTCCGGTTCGTCGCTCGACGTCTCGATACGCGACCCGAGGACTTCGAGGACGCAGAGATCAGCGATGGTGCAGGCGACCTGGGCTTCTTCAGTGCCGGTAGCTACTGGCCGATCCTGCTGGCAGGCGCGGCTGCGTTCGCCGCCATTTCACTGGCCTTCTTCCAGGGCTGGATGATCGTGATCGCAACCGTGCTGGTCATCTCTGCAGCTGCGGGACTGGTGTTCGAGTACCACCTCGGCCCCGAGAAGCACTGATCGCTCTCTGAAGCTCACGACGGCGGGCGCGGCGAGGAGCTGTGGCCACGGCCGAGTCGATCGGTGGGCCCCTCACCGACCCGGTGGACATCGAATCGGCAAGGGTCGCTCGGCTCCTCGGCCTCGGATCGGAATTCCAGTTCACCTTCGACCTCGGTGACGATTGGACGCACCGGTGCGTGGTCGGGCAGGAGAAGATCGACCCCGCGGAGGTCCTGGTTATCCGGCCCGATGCTCCCTTGCCCTACTGGGGCTGGGGCAGTATCCCGGCTCAGTACGGGCGCCGGTCGGCCGACAATGACGGGCAGCGCCGGGCGCCGCGGAGACCGAGTCGGCCGCATCCGATGCTGTTGCACGCGTGGCCCGCACAGGAGCAGGTACCCGTCCTCGACCTGTCTGAGCTTCGCCGAGCTATCGCGGCAGGCAATGCTGGCGCGACATGCAGGCGTGCGCCGAGCGGCAGCATGATGAGGCGTTGCGGGAGCAACTGGAGCGCGCGATCGAGGGCAAGGGCGCATTCCACCGGTTCCGAGACCTCGTCGACCAGGAGGGCAACGCCGAACAGTGGCATGTCTTCTCCACCGACCGCCGACTGGGTCGTGCCCGCGAGTTCCTCGCCGGCATGGGCGTCCGCGTGGGGTGAGGGTCCGGAAACGGGCAGAGGGCCCCGAACCGGTCGGTTCGGGGCCCTCTGAGGTCGAGCAGGAAGCGTCAGTGCGCTTCGTTGTTGCCGTCCTTGTCGGTCACGTCCTTGTCGGACAGCGCCTTGGATTCGTCTCCATCGGCGTCGCTGTAGATACGGTCCTGGTATTCCTTCAGGATCGTACGCAGCTCGGCCTCGCTCTCGTGATGAGCGGCTTCGAGTGCAGCCGACTCGCCGGCCGGATCCGCGCTCCACCAGCTACCGGCACCGGGCTTACCAGCGCTGCCCAGGCGGTTCATCCGCTTGGGCACCGTAGCGCCCTGGTAGTCGAGCGGAAGCGGGTGTCCGTGGTCGTCCACCGGGCCGAGCGGCTGGTGGATCTCGATGTACTCACCGTGCGGCAGGCGACGGACGATGCCCGTCTCGATGCCGTGCTCGAGCACCTGACGGTCGCTGCGCTGCAGACCCAGGCAGAACCGGTAGGCGATGTAGTACGCGAGCGGAGGCAGAATGACCAGTCCGATACGACCCATCCACGTCGTCGCGTTGATGGAGATATCGAACTTGTACGCGATCAGGTCGTTGATGCACATGAGCGTGGCAACGGTGTAGAACGCGAGCGCCATTGCACCGAGACCGGTGCGCACCGGAACGTCACGCGGACGCTGCAGCAGGTTGTGGTGTGCGTCGTCCTTGCTGAACTTCTTCTCGATCCACGGGTAGAGGATCAGCACGGTGAATACCAAGCCCATGAGCAGTGCGATCCAGAACGGCTGAGGGATCGTGTACCGGTCGAACAGGTACAGCTCCCATGCCGGCCAGATACGAGCCAGACCGTCGGTCCACATCATGTAGAAGTCGGGCTGCGACCCTGCCGACACCTGCGATGGGTTGTACGGGCCGATGTTCCACACCGGGTTGATCTGCAACAGGCCGGACATCAGAGCCAGCACCGCGAAGGTCATCGCGAAGAACGCGCCGGACTTGACTGCGAACACGGGGAGGATGCGCACACCCACCACGTTCTGCTCGGTGCGGCCGGGGCCGGGGAACTGCGTGTGCTTCTGGTACCAGACCAACGCGAGGTGCGCGGCGATCAGAGCCAGGATGATGCCCGGGACGAGCAGCACGTGTAGGACGTAGAAGCGCGGGATGATCAGTTCGCCGGGGAAATCTCCGCCGAAGATCATCCAGTGCAGCCAGGTACCGACGACCGGAACCGACAGCGTGATGCCGGAGAACGCGGCGCGGAGGCCGGTACCGGAGAGCAGGTCGTCGGGGAGCGAGTAACCGAAGAAGCCCTCGAACATCGCAAGGATGAGCAGCAGTGAGCCGATGACCCAGTTCGCTTCACGTGGGCGACGGAACGCGCCGGTGAAGAAGATGCGAAGCAGGTGGACGATGATCGACGCCGCGAACATCAACGCTGCCCAGTGATGGATCTGCCGGACGAACAGACCGCCGCGCACCTCGAAGGAGATGTTCAGTGTCGTTTCGTACGCGCGGGACATGCCGACACCGCGGAGCGGTGTGTAGACGCCGTCGTAGGTGACGTGGGCCAGCGACGGGTCGAAGAACAGCGTCAGGAAGACACCGGAGATCAACAGGATGATGAATGTGTACAGGGCGACTTCGCCCAGCAGGAACGACCAGTGGGTGGGGAACACCTTGTTGATCTGACGGCGGATGCCGGCAGAAAGGTGATACCGCGAGTCGAGGTTCTCGCCTGCTTTTGCAGCGTGTGATTGAGTTGCAGTACTCACGGGCGACGCTCCCAAAATGCCGGGCCGAGAGCTTCGTTGAAGTCGCCGTTGGCGACGAGGAAGCCCTCTTCATTCACTGTAATAGGCAGCTGCGGAAGAGCGCGAGCAGCGGGACCGAAGATCGGCTTGCCGTACTCGAGTGCATCGAACTGCGACTGGTGGCACGGGCAGAGAATCCGGTTGGTCTGCTGTTCGTACAACGAGGTCGGGCAGCCGAGGTGGGTGCAGATCTTCGAGAAGGCGAAGTAGTCGCCGTAGTTGAAGCTCTCCTGACCCTTGCGCTTGATGGCACGCTCGGCGTCGTCGGTCCGCAGTCGAATGAGCATGACGGAGTTGCGGATGCCGCGAAGGCTGTCGAGCAGTGCGTGGTCGTCGCCGCGGTCGGCTTCACGGAACGGGAAGACCGTCTCCATGCCGCCTGCGTCGAGGTCCTCGGGGCGCACCAGAACGATGTCCTGCGGCCGGCCGGTGTCGCGGCGCAGGTAGATGGTTTCGCCCGGGTAACGGGGAGTCCAGCCAGATCCCCAGAGCGGCGAGTCGTCGCCCTCGGCCCACGGGTTCTTGATCAGTCCGCCGAGCGGCATGATCAGTCCGACACCCAATGCGCCACCACCGAAGATGGCGGTCCGCTTGATGAGCTTGCGACGGGGGAGCGTCGAGGTCTGCAGCGAGTCGGACAGTTCCGCGACGATCGTCTTGCGATCGACCTCGGACGACGGGCCGTCGTGACGATCCTGGATCGACACCTCTTCGGGGATGAACTTCTTGGTGAACTGGACTGCGCCGACACCGATGCCGAGGATCGACAGACCCAAGGTCAGACCGAGTAGCGGGGTGTAGAGGTTGTACCACCCGTACTGCGGGTCGTCGATGCTCTGGTATTCCCACGGCCAGAACAGGTAGACGGCGATGAACGCAATACCTGCGAGGCCGGCGAGGGTGAACCAGGCAGCTACGTTGCGCTCCGCGCGCTTCTCGGCGCGGGTGCCCTCGACGGGCCACCGATCCTTGCGGAACACGACATCGACGCCGTCGAGGTTCGTGCCGAGCTCGACGAGATCGTCGCGGCTCATCTGATCGAGATTCTCGATCGAGTGCTTGTTCGGCATGTCGCCGCTACTCATGACCTTGCTCCGATCCACAGTGCAGCGCCGACAACTGCGACGATGCCGACAGCGAACATCGTGGGACCTTCAGCGCCGGGCCCGAAGCCTCCGAGACCGTATCCTCCCGGATCCTGTGTCTCGCTGGCAGACTTGATGTACGCGATGATGTCTTGCTTCTCCTCGAGCGTCAGCTGACGATCGGAGAACTTCGGCATGTTCTGCGGCCCGGTGAGCATGGCGGTGTAGATCTGCTGCTCGTTGGCCGGATCGAGATTGGGGGCGAACTTGCCGGACGAAAGTGCTCCACCACGGCCGGTGAAGTTGTGGCACGAAGCGCAGTTCTGACGGAACAGTTCACTACCGCGTCCGATGTCGTTTCCGCGAAGCGAGGACTGGGCGATCTCCCCGTTCTCGTCGCGGATGACCGTCGGTCCACCACCGTTGGCCTGGATGTATGCGCCGAGGGCATCGGTCTGAGCGGCGTTGAACTTCGGGTCCTTACGCACGGCCTGGGCCTCGTTGCGTGCGGCAGGCATACGACCGGAGGACACCTGGAAGTAGACCGCTGCCTCGCCCACGCCGATCAGCGTGGGGCCGCGGTCCTCGATGCCCTGCAGGTTGACACCGTGGCAGGTGATGCAGGAGGTCTCGTAGAGCTGCTGTCCCTCACGGATCAGCGCGCTCTGGTCGTCCTGCGCAGTGGCCACCTGCGGATCAGGTGTCAGCGCTGAAGCAAGGAAGCCTGCGCTCAGGAGGCCGAGGGCGAGCACCAGGGTGCCGGTGACGCGGCGCCTGAGCTTGCGCTGACGGCGGGACGTGGCAGCAGTGGCTGCCGAGGATCGACCGGGCATGTCGTCACCCTCGGGTGCGAGAGGTGGGGATGAACTCATCTGTATCCCTTATATGTAAGTCGGGACTGACTGGACGTCAGGGGGCTGCCTAAGCGTTCAGCTGGCTAACGGATGAAATAGATCGTGGCAAACAGTGCGATCCACACGATGTCGACGAAGTGCCAGTAGTACGACACGACGATGGCGGCGGTGGCCTGCGCGGGAGTGAACTTACTGACCTTGGTACGGAACAGAAGGAACACGAATGCGATGAGTCCACCGATCACGTGCAGGCCGTGGAAGCCTGTGGTGATGAAGAACACCGAGCCGTACACGCTGCTCGCGATAGTGGTGCCGTCCTGGACCAGGACGATGTACTCGTAACCCTGACCGAGCACGAAGAAAGTGCCCATGCCGAGGGTGATGAGGTACCACCGTCGCAGACCGAAGACGTCGCCGCGTTCGGCAGCGAATACACCCAGCTGGCAGGTGAAGGAGGACGCGATCAGCACCGAGGTGATCGGTACCGCTACCCACAGGTTCAAATGGGTGGGCGGCGGAGGCCACATACCCTCGGGCGCCTGTGCCCGTGCCACGAAATACATGGCGAAGAGCCCTGCGAAAAACATGAGCTCACTGGACAACCACACGATGGTGCCGACGCTGACCAGGTTGGGCCGGTTCAACGAGTGCACGCGCTGTGTGATTGCAGATCCTGAAGTCCCTACTGCGCTCGTCACGCTGGCTAGTATGACCCGTCGTAGTAAGTGATGGGCAATCGGGGCCGAAATCGGCGCGTCTTTACAGCCTCCGGGGAGGTAAATGCCGAGTTCCCGGCCACGAGGCGACCCAGATGTGGCGGATGTGAGGGTGGCGGGATGAGTGAACAATCGGGGCTGTTGGGAAGAATTCGCGGTTTCCTGACGCGGCGAGCACCCGAGCCTCTCGACGCCACCCGGCCGGATCTCGTGATCGTCGTCGAATCGTTCGACGACGCGGAGGCATGCTCCACCGCGCTCGACCGCGGTGCGCAGAGCACACCGCGATGGATCGAATCCGACGATGCGGTCCTACGACACCATCTGGAGCTGCCCGCGGCGGGGGTAGAGGAGGCTCTCGCACTGGCCGGGCAGGACGGATACACCGTCGCTGCGCCGCAGACTCCTGCATCAGAACCTTCGGGGTCTGCTGCCGCAGACGGAGAGAGCCGGGTCTCGCTGATCCTGCAGCGTGTCCAGACACTCGACGCGATGCACTGCGCCCAGGAGAAGTCGCGGATGGCCTCGCTCGCGCAACGTCTCGGTGGGAACGCCCTCGGTTGGGATGCACTCCAGGCGCAGTGACGCGGCCTGCAGTCGCACGACGACGCCTGGCTAAGCTTTCCCGGCGGAGGGCACAACAGTGCCCCGACAGTGAGTCGGATGTGGCGAAGGGTGGGTGCGATGAACGCGAGGCAGGCGGCGGATGAGGTGGTTGCCAGCTGGCCCGCAGTACTCGGATCTCTGACCGCAGGTCGTGATCTGACCCGACCCGAGGCCGTCTGGGCCATGGACGAGATCTTCTCCGACAACGCGACCCCTGCTCAGATCGCGGCGTTCGGCGTCGCGCTGAAGATGAAGGGCGAAACGCCCGAGGAGTTGCGGGCCCTCGCCGACACGATGCTCGGCTACGCAAACCTCGTGCCGGTCGACGACGACACCGTCGACATCGTCGGAACCGGCGGCGACCGCGCCAACACGGTGAACATCTCCACGATGGCGTCGTTGGTGGTGGCGGCAGCGGGCATCCGGGTGGCCAAGCACGGCAACCGTGCCGCCTCCTCGAAGAGCGGCGGTGCCGACGTGCTCGAGGAACTCGGGGTGCACATCGACCTCGGACCGGAGCAGGTTGCACGCTCGCTCGAGGAAGCAGGCATCGGATTCTGCTTCGCACCGGTGTATCACCCGGCACTGCGCTTCGCTGCTGCCCCGCGCAAGCAGATCGGTATTCCGACAGTGTTCAACGTGCTCGGTCCGCTCACCAACCCCGCGCGTCCCCGCGCCGGGCTGATCGGGTGCGCCTTCGAGTCGTTGGTTCCGACCATTGCGGGTGTCCTCGCGCAGCGCGGCAACTCGGCGTTGGTCGTTCGTGGCGACGACGGTCTCGACGAATTGACCACGTCGACGACATCGACCGTGTACCTCGTCCGCGGAGGTTCGGTCGAGGTACAGGCGCTCGACCCCACCAGGCTGGGGATCGCGCGGGTCCCGCTCGAAGCGCTCCGAGGCGGTGACGCCGCCGAGAATGCGGTGATCGCACGGGCGTGCCTCGCCGGCGAAACCGGACCGGTCCGTGATGCAGTGCTTCTGAATGCCGCGGGGGCGATCGCCGCGTTCCGGGGTGTCGACGATGGACTCGAGGATGCACTCGCCGCCGGACTCGAGGTGGCTGCGACCGCAATCGACAGCGGTGGTGCTGCGAAGGTACTCGAGAAGTGGGCTGCCGTGACGACGCGGCTCGGTGCCGAAGTTCAGCGCTGACCCTGCGGCAGTGACCTACAGGTGGTGCCCATCCGAATCGGGCGGGCACCACCTGAGTCGCATGTAGTCGTGTGTACGTATTCGTGGGTGGTCAGCTCCCGATGGAGAAGCCTGCCTCGATGTCGTCGCTCGAATACGATTGGAACGCGATGTGTGTGACGGTCTTGCTCACCCCGTCGACCTTGTTGATGCCCCGCGTGACCACCTCGGCGATCTGCTCGTGGTCGCGGACACGCACAACCGCCACGAGATCGACGTCCCCGGCGCACGAATACACCGTGTCGACCCCGGCGAGGTCGGCCACCGCTCGGGCGGTCTCCGGGATGCGGTGGGCGTCGGCATCGATCAGAACGATGGCATTGATCATGGGGACTCCTTGTCTGTAACTCCGGTGACGCAGGTCTTCCTCCGGTGACGATCAGCTTATGGGGTGGCCATCCGGTTCCGGGACCGCCCTGGACGCATCGCGTGCCTCGCGGGCAAGGTCGGCCCAGCCACTCAAGCGGCCCGCACCGGCGACGGGTTCGGACCACCCGTGGGAGGTCCGGACGATGCGCACTCCTTCGGAGTCCAGCCACCGTGTGATCAGTCCTATCTCTTCCTGGGGTGCACCGCGCAGTGGGCCGGGTCCGGGCAGTACCGTTTCCGCGCCCGCCGTGATCGCGTCGACGACCGGCATGGGACGAATACCTCGCTCTGCGACCCCGGCCGATGCGAGCCTGCCGGCACGCACCACGGCGAACTCCCAGCCTCCTTGCGCGCGAGGACGCGCCGCGACCAGTTCGTCGATGGCGGCGAGTGCCGCGAGTCGCTGCGTCCGCCGTAGAGCACGGACTGCGTCGGCGGTGCGATCGCGTAGTCGGGCCGCATTCTCGAACAGCTCCTTGCCTGCCAGCTCGTCGATACGCTCCTGCGCCCGTGTCAGCACCGAGGAGTCGTAGCCGTGGAGTAGGTCGCGTGCCTTCCGCACTTGAACGGAGTACTCGTCGGGGCTCTGCGGGCCGAAGGACGCTGCCGAACAGGCTCCGACCGTATCGGGCAGGCAACGGTCACCGTGGCACCCGGAGCGGCCGATCCGGCGGGTACACGTGCGCAGCCCACAGAACTCGGCGAGGGTGGCGGCGACCTCGGCGGCTGCGCTCCGGGTGGAGAAGGGGCCGAGTGCGTCGGTGGAAGCCGTCCGTGAGAGCGCCGCACGCGGGAACGGCTCGTCGGTGAGTGTGATCCACCATCCGCGAGTGGGGTATTTCGAACGACGGTTGTACGGGGGAGTGTGGGCGGCGATCAGCCGTAGTTCGCGGACACCGGCCTCGAGCCCGTGGGCGCATTCGACGTGGTCGATGCGGGTGGTCAGCGCGACCATCTCGCGGAGCCGCGGTCGGGTCTCCGAACCTGTGAAGTAGTTGCGGACGCGGCGACGCAGATCCACGGCCGTGCCGATGTAGAGCGCCTCGTCCGACGGGCCCCGGAACAGGTACACGCCGGGGCGGTGCGGCAGGTGTGCGGCCAGGGTGCGTTTGGCGCGTTGTTCGGCTGTGACGGCGGGGATGTAGTCGCGCAATTCGGTGAGGCTGTGGACCCCCTGGTTGCCGACCCGCTCGATGAGCGCGTGGAGGACGTCGACGGTCGCACGTGCGTCGTCGAGTGCGCGGTGTGTGGGCTGCGTCGACACGCTGAACAACTCGGCGAGCGCAGAGAGCTTCACCGACGGCGCCTCGTCGCGGCCGAGAACTCGCCGCGCCAGTTTGACGGTGCAGACGACGGGGAATCGGGGCCACGCCACGTCGCACCGGACTGCTGCCGCGCGGAGGAAACCGGTGTCGAACCCCGCGTTGTGCGCGACGAGAACCGAGCCGGCCGCGAATTCGAGGAATGCGGGGAGGACCTCCTCGATACGAGGGGCCTGATAGACCATGGCGGTGGTGATGCCGGTGAGGCGGACGATCTCGGGTGGTATCGACCGGCCCGGGTCGACGAGTGTCGCGAACTCGCCGAGTACCTCACCGCTGCGCACCTTGACCGCACCGATCTCGGTGATGGCGTCGTCGCCGGAGCGTCCCCCCGTGGTCTCGAGATCGACCACGACGAAGGTGGTGTCGCGTAGGGGAGCATCCAGTTCGTCGAAGCTGAGCTGAACACCGTGGCCGGTGTCGGAACCGATAGGGGACGACGTCATGCGCATGAGCGTAGGAACGGCCTCCGACACACCGCCGATCCGGACTTTCCGCCCTCGCTGAGACGAGGATCACACAAGGCCTGATCGTCGGACCTCGGGAGGTGTCGGGCGGGATGGCTCCCGGGCGCGGGAGGGGCAGTTCCGTGGTGCGTTCGGGTCGCTGCGCCGACGGCGTGGAGGGAACCGAATCGCCACCGTGAACTGGGGTGGGTTACAGCGGTGTGCAATGGGCGGTGCACGCTCTCGAAGTTTGGGACGAGTACTTCGGGGTACCTGCCCTCAGTGCCGTTATCGGCCTGTTATCAAATCATGGCGGAGCTGATCCCAAAGTACCTAAAACGGACTTAAGTCGCATTCTGCGCGTGTTCGGGTTGGTCTCGGCGATGCAGTTTCGTAACCTTCCTGAGACCAAGCGGAATTGTTGGTCCGGCCCACTCCCGAGGGTCGGAGCCGCTCGGTAACCGCCTAATCGGCCGCTCGTCACCGGGCGTCCGAACCGGGGACCCACACGCGTTACTGGGGTGAATCCCCTCCACCGCACTCGCGGAGAGGGGTAGGGCTGATCTTCCGGCCCGAATCCGTCAGCTAACTCGGTCGGCGGGTGAACGGAAGAATTGGAGAACAACCCCTCGTGGTCTCGCAGAACAACAAGCGCACCGTGCGTCGCGCACTCGTCGCCGGAGCTCTCGCGCTCGGTGCAATTACCGTCACCGCCGGTCCGGCGATGGCAGAGCCCGTCACCATCCCCGGTGTCGGCACCTTCGACCTTCCCGCCGGCGTGACCCTGCCGCCGGAGGTCACCAACCTCATCCCGCCGGCCCCGGAAGCCGCTCCCGCTGCGCCCTTCACTGCGCCGTTCAGCTCGGTCGGCCAGCGCGCCGCCGACGCCGCGCTCAGCAAGGTCGGGTCCCCGTACGTCTACGGTGCAACCGGACCGAGCGCGTTCGACTGCTCCGGTCTCGTGCAGTGGGCGTACCAGCAGGTGGGTCTGAGCGTTCCTCGCACCAGCTATCAGCAGGCTTCTGCCGGCCAGTCCGTGCCGGTCGGTGCGCTGCAGCCCGGTGATGTCGTCTCCTTCTACGGGGGCAGCCACACCGGCATCTACATCGGCAACGGCAACATCGTGCATGCCTCGACCTCGAGCCAGCCGGTGAAGGTCGCTCCGCTCGACTCGATGCCCGTGGATGGCGCCCGCCGCTTCTGATCGACGAGCAGTGTCCGTGAGGGTGGATCGGTGACGCACCGGTCCACCCTCACGTCATTGCGGGACCGAGCAGGTGACGGTGGAACTGCCGTTAACGAACAGTCGAGCGCTACCCGCGGGTAGACACGAAGCTATGCGGTTCCGTAACCTGATCGAGATCTTTGCGAAAGGAAGACCAGCCTCGTGTTCTCCGCCTCCCGCAGACGGGCCGTTCGCACCGCTCTCGCCGCATGTGTACTTCTCATCCTGGGTCTCACGGCCTCGCCCGCAGTGGCCGATCCCATCGGCGAGAGTCCCACCGCCAAACTCGAACATCTCGCCGACCTGTCGCGCCGATCGGAGCAGGCCACCGAGGCCCTGCATCACGCCGGGATCGAACTCGATGCGCGGATCGCGGAACAGCACGAACTGGATGCTCGATCGGCCGCCGACCGCGACGCTCTGGCAGCGGCCCAGGCCGAGGTCGCACGCTTCAAGCCCACTGTCGACAAACTGGCCCAGGCCAACTATCGCGGTTCGCGCACCAATCGCCTCTTCGCAGTGATGGTCAGCGACTCACCCCAGCAGTTGCTCGACCAGATGGTGATGCTCGACGTCCTCGGCGCGCAGACCGATCGCGAAATAGAAGGATTCCGCGTAGCCAGCGCAGCGGCAGCGGCGGCCGCCGCTGCATCGGAGAAGTCGGCCGAAGCCGCACGTATCGCGGCCGAGCAGGCGCAGCGTCTCCGTGACGACCTGCAGCGTCAGGAATCCGAACTCGAGACTCAGATCGCCGCGGTCCTCGACGCCTTCGACAACCTCAGTGACGCGGAGAAGACGATCCTCGCCGGCACGCCGTTCCCACCCGGTCTCGATGCCGATCGCATCATGGAGCACCTCATCCCCGGCAACGGTGCAGGAGCGCTCCGCTCCGCACTCACCCGGATCGGTGACCCGTACGTATGGGGCGCCACCGGCCCCGACCAATTCGATTGCTCCGGTCTCGTGGTCTGGGCGTATCAGCAGGTCGGAAAGACCGTGCCCCGGTCGAGTCAGGCGCAGGCCCAGGGTGGTACCCCGGTCTCGCGCGACAATCTCCAACCGGGCGACGTCATCATCTTCTACAACGACGCCTCACATGTCGGTATCTACGCGGGCGACGGAAACATCGTGCACGCCTCCACGTTCGGTGTACCGGTGAAGGTGCAGGCGATGGACAGCTTCCCGTTCCACAGCGCACGACGCTACTGACCGCCGCAGGAGAGCTACCGACACGCGGCACGGAGGACAGCGCACGTCGCCGCATACACTTGCCGCCGTGCCCGCGCCGGAGACCCTGTCGACCTCCCATCGTCGTCTGCCGTGGGAGCGCATCGGACTGGCCGGACTTGTGCTCGCCGTGGCGGCGGCCGGGGTGCTTCTCGTCGCTCCTCGAGCCGACGAGCAGTCCGAGTCCGACACCCGTGTGGAATTGCAGGCGCTCCTCGACTCCTGGGCCGACGCGGTACGCACCGCCGACAGAGCAGCCCTCGCGGAGATCGTCGACAGTAGCCTCGGCCCGGAATTGCTCGACGCCGAAATCCGGCGCGCCCAGGCACTGAGCATCGTGCCGCTGACAGAGTTCGGATACGAGCTCGGCAGCGAACTCGCAGCCGATGTTCCCGACGCGGTCGCCCGCCGGTTCGGAGACGACCCACTCCGTGCAGTCACGGTGTCGCTGCGCTACGGAATCGAGGGAGTCGACGAGACCCCGACACACAAACCCGTCGCTATGCTGTTCGTCGCGCGGGAAGACGGCTGGAAGATCACCTCCGACCGACCGCTCCCGGGTACCGCGTCCGCGACCTGGCGAGGGCCGTGGGACCACGGACCGCTCCAGGTGACCACCGCCGAGACCGCCGGTGGCACGTCGACGATCCTCGCTCACCCCGACACGAGCGACCTCGCTGCGAACATTGCGGACGAGCTGCCCTCCGCAGTCGACGCGGTCTCGGATGTGTGGGGAACGGACTGGCCGGGACGTTCGCTGGTCCTGGTCACCTCGAGCCACGACGAGTTCACAGACCAGGTGGGCACCGCACACAACGGTCACGAGATTGCGGCCGTGGCGATCTCCGATGCCGTCGACCCCGAGCAGGACAGGGCGACCGGCCAACGCATCGTCTTCAGTCCGGCAGCGGGCAGTCGCCTCTCGTCGGACGGCCTGCGCGCGGTACTCCGGCACGAACTGGCACACATCGCGGCCCGGCCGCAGACGGTGGACGGTTCACCGATGTGGATACTCGAGGGATACGCCGACTACATCGGCTACCGATCCGGTACCGGAGCACCCGTGACCGGCGCCGACATTCGCCGGATCGCCCCGAGCCTCGTTGTGGAGGTCCTGCGCAGTGGTGCACCGTCACAGGTCCCCACCGACAAGGACTTTGCGGATCCTGACCGCTCCCGCACCGCATACGAGACCGCGTGGAGCTTCGTGGTGTTCCTTGCCGAGGAGTACGGCGAAGACGAACTGACTTCCCTGTACCGCACACTCGCCGACGGACCGTCCTCGGAAGGGGACCAGAGGGACGCATTCAGCACGATCCTGGACGTGAGCGCGAAGGACGCTGTCGACCGATGGGGGCAATGGCTCACCGATCGGGTCTGAAGCTCCCGCCCCGTCGAGCAAGCCGTGTCCGGCACACCCTACGGTGTAGCCATGTCGCGAACGCTGCTGGTGACCAACGACTTTCCGCCCCGACCAGGAGGTATCCAGTCGTACCTGCGCTTGTTCGCAGCACAGCTCCCGGCCGACGAGATCGTCGTGTACGCACCGCGCTGGCGCGGCGACAGTCACATCCGCTACGACGAGGCCCAGCCGTTCGAGGTCGTGCGACACCCGACGACACTGATGTTGCCGACCCCGACGGTCGCGCGCCGCGCGTCGCGGCTGCTCGTCGACACCGGGTGCGACTCGGTGTGGTTCGGCGCCGCCGCGCCTCTGGCACTCCTGGCGCCGGTGCTGCGTCGTGCCGGTGCCGAGCGGATCGTCGCGAGTACTCACGGTCACGAAGTGGGCTGGTCGATGGTGCCGGGCGCACGCCAGGCGTTGCGCAGGATCGGCAACGAGACCGACACCGTCACCTTCGTCAGCCGGTACACCCGGCGCCGGTTCGCCTCCGCATTCGGTGCGCAGGCAGGTCTCGAGCATCTGCCGTCCGGGGTCGACACCGAGGTCTTCCGGCCGGATCCGGGTGCGCGCGCCGAGCTCCGCGCACGGTACGGACTCGGTGATCGGCCGACGGTGCTGTGCCTGTCGAGGTTGGTGCCGCGCAAAGGACAGGACATTCTGATCCGGGCGCTGCCGGAGATCCGGCGTCGCATCGACGGAGCTGTACTCGTCATCGTCGGTGGCGGCCCGTACGAGGTCACTCTTCGTGAGCTGGCCCGCAAGACCGGTGTCGAGGACCACGTCGTCATCACCGGCGGTGTGCCCGCCGCGGAACTGGCAGCCCATCACACGATCGCGGACGTGTTCGCGATGCCGTGCCGGACCCGTGGCGCCGGGCTCGACGTGGAGGGTCTCGGAATCGTCTACCTCGAGGCATCCGCCACGGGTGTCCCGGTGGTCGCGGGACGATCGGGCGGAGCCCCCGAGACGGTAAGAGACGGGGAGACGGGGTTCGTCGTCGACGGGACCTCGGTATCGGCGGTGGCGACCGCGATCACCGGCATCCTTGCCGATCCGGACCGTGCCGCGGCGATGGGAGCTGCCGGTCGGCAGTGGGTGTCGACCGAGTGGCGCTGGGATGTTCTCGGCGCAAAACTGCGCCACCTCCTGAGCGGAACGCCGCACCGACCAGGAACCGTGCACCGAACCGCGGGGTGACGAATGGGCGAGCCGTCCGGTATGTGAAGCTGTGCGGCGTGAGCAGCATTCAGGTGTCGGACCAGACCTTCATTGCGGCAGACCCCGCCGGCATCGCCGCGGAAATCGCCGCGCCGGACCGCTGGCGAGTGTGGTGGCCCGATCTCGCATTGACCGTCCGTGAGGACCGCGCGGAACAGGGAATCCGATGGGCGGTGTCCGGGCCGCTGACCGGGACGATGGAAGTATGGCTGGAACCCTCGCTCGACGGTGCGATCGTCCACTACTTTCTGCATTGCGAGCCGACGGGAGTCGCCTCCGAACGTGTCGTGGAACTCGACCTGGCTGCGATGAACCGGGAGCGCCGCGTGGCCGGGAAGAAGATGACCTTCGAGGTCAAGGCGCGCCTCGAGAAGGGGCGCGCGCCGGGTGAGGCTCCGAAGGCCCGGGACTGAACGGACGGATACCGTGTCGATACGGTGTGTGGTAGACAACGGCGTCGGTATCGGCCGCTCCGGTGACGGAGACAGCCACACATCTTCAGTACACGGGCCGCACTGAGAAGGAGTCTTCGTCGAATGGCCGAGAAGACCAAGAGGTCGATCACGATCGATGCGCCGGCAGATCACGTGATGGCCGTGATCGCGGACTTCGACGCCTACCCCACATGGGTGGAGGCAGCCAAGACCGTCGAGGTGCTCGAGCGCAGACCCGACGGCCGCGCGGAAACCGTCCGATTCGTGCTCGACGCGGGGATCGTCAAGGACACCTACGTCCTGCGCTACCGCTGGGCACCGGACGGCCGGGCGGTCAGCTGGAACCTCGAGAGCGGCGAGATCCAGAAGGCACAGTCCGGGAGTTATGTCCTCGGCGATGCCCCGGGCGGCGGCACCGTGGTCGACTACGAACTCACCGTGGACCTGACCATCCCGATGATCGGCCTGTTCAAGAGAAAGGCCGAGAAGGTGATCACCGACACCGCGCTCAAGGAACTGAAGAAGCAGGTGGAAGGCTGAGCGCCGAACGCGGGACGACGCCCGCCCGCGTGCGGCTGTTCCTCGGCAAGGGAGGGTCGGGCAGAACCACCCTCGCAGCGGCAACGGCTCTCGACGTCGCGCGGGGCGGCGGCTCCGTGCTTCTCGTCTCGATCGACCAGGCACATTCGCTCGCCGATGTCCTCGCCGTCGAAGCGGGGCCCGATGTCACGGCCGTCGCCGACGGTCTCGACATGCTCGAGGTCGATTCGCTCGGGCTGCTCGAACAGCGTTACGCGGCACTGCATCGGCTCGCGACAGTCGCGGGGGGACACGAGCATGCCGGACAGTTCGATCTGCCTGCCCCGGAAGAGCTCATCGGTCTGCCGGCCGTGCAGGAGCTGCTCGCGCTCACCGAAGTGGCGCACCTGGCCGACGCGGGGCGTTGGCACACAGTGATCGTCGATGCACCCGCGTCCGCCGACGCGTTCCGGATGCTCGCCTCACCCCGCACGTTCTCCGACTACATGGATCGAATCTGGCCGCGGCACAGCCGGATCACCGCTGCGACCGGATCCGACCCGCGCCTGATGATGGTCGTGGCACTCTACGATCGGATCCTCGGCGGAATCAGTGCGGTTCGCGACCTCCTGGACGATCGCGCCCGAACGAGCGCGACGCTCGTCACGACCCCCGACCGTGCGGGATTCGCCGAGCTACGTCTGCTTCGCTCCTGGGCGGCGTTGGCCACGCTCCGGCTCGATGCCGTGATCGTCAACGGGATCCTGCCCGACCTCGGCGAGGACGGGGCCGCTGCCGAGTGGATCGCGACCGCGCGCACGGCGCAGTCCGCCGTCCTCGACGAGATCTGTGCGCTGGTCACCGAGGTGCCGATCGCTGTGTGCGAGCGTCGAAGCAGCGAACCGATAGGGTTGCTCTCGCTCGGTGAGATGACACAGCACCACCGAGGCGGCCGGGATCCGTCGCAGCAGGGGAGCGGCGACGTCGAACCGGTCCGGATCGGTCACGACATGGGAACAGGGGTGGATGCGGTGTACACGATGCGGATGCATCTCCCGCTGGCCGACCCGGCGTCGCTCACGCTCGGCCGGGTCGACGACGATCTCGTCGTGGGGGCCGACGGCATCCGTCGCCGCCTGCCGCTGGCGTCGGGTCTGCGTCGTTGCACGGTCTCGGAGGCGGAATTCGACGGAACCGATCTGCTGGTGCGCTTCGTTCCGGATCCGGCGGTGTGGCCGCAATGAGTTCGGATCACGATGCTCTCCTGGCCGATCTGAGGATCCTCGCCGACACCGTCCTCGACCGCGTCGAGGCGCTGGTGGAACAGGTGGCTGCGCAGGACGGTGCACAGCGACCCGGTGATGCGCACACGGATGCCCCACCGAACGAGGACACCGCAGAAGCGAGCGCGCCCGCGCCGGCCCCGGGTGGCTGTACCTGGTGTCCGCTCTGTGCGGTTGCCGCGTTGGTCCGCGGTGAGAACCACGAGCTGCTCACCACGCTGGCGTCCCAACTCGCCGCGCTGATCGCGGTCATCCGAGAACTGGTGGCCCGCTTTCTGCCGCCTCCTCGCAGCGAGCCGGACGACGAACCGGACGGCCCGCCGCCTCCGGAACCACCGGACCGAGGCGGTTTCGTGCCCATCTCCGTCACCATCCGTCCCTGACAGCGGACACTGACGGTATGGCTGAACGCGAACGGCCCACGATCGGCATCGATGTGGGAGGCACGAGCATCCGGGCCGCGGTGGTGGATGCCTCCGGAGCGGTGATCGACTCTGCTCGCGCGCCGACCCCCGGATCGGCGCCGGTGCTCGAAGACGCTCTGCACCGGGTGGTTCGACAACTCGCCGACCGCAACGACGTCTCGGCGGTGGGCCTGGCGGTCGCAGGGTTCCTCACAGCGGACTGTCGCACGGTCTGGTTCGCCCCGCACCTCCCGTGGGTCGACGCCCCGATCGCAGCACGCCTCACGGACCGGTTCGAGCTGCCGGTGATCCTCGAACACGACGGGAATGCAGCGGGGTGGGCCGAGTATCGATTCGGTGCCGCGGCAGGCAGCCGTATTGCAGTGCTCGTGGCGCTCGGGACAGGTATCGGTGCCGCGCTCCTGCTGGAGGGCCGGATCTTCCGAGGCGCTCACGGAGTTGCGCCGGAACTCGGCCACCTGCAGGTCGTGCCCGGTGGTCGGCCCTGCCCCTGCGGTAAGCGAGGGTGCTGGGAGCGATACTGCAGCGGCACCGCTCTGGTCGACATCGCCGTCGAGATGTTGGCCGCGAACCCCGGCCGTTCGCAGTTGATCGCGGGTACTGCTGCGGACCCCGGTTCGTTGACCGGCCGCCGGATCGCCGGTGCTGCCCATGACGGCGACCCCCTTGCTCTGGCAGCCATGGCCGAGTTCGCCAGGTGGCTGGGTCTCGGGTTGTCGATCGTCGCCGATGTGTACGACCCCGAACTCATCGTCGTCGGAGGGGGAGTGTCCGGGTCGGCCTCGCTGTTCCTCGACGATGCACGAGACCACTACGCCGCTGCCTCGACCGGTGCCGGACATCGACCCCTGGCCAGGGTGCGAGCCGCACAGCTCGGTGACGCCGCCGGCCTGATCGGCGCAGCGGACCTTGCCCGTCGCGCGATGGCAGCGGAATGCGAAATCACACTCGCGTGAGATTCTTGTCACTTCTCGCTCGTTGGCGTGGATCAGGGCACCTCTGCGCGTGCGTGTGACCCTCGAGGCGACGTAGAGTCGACCGGCGGGCTTGGTGAGCCCCGCGTCGACGATCCCGGGGAAGGTTTGCCATGTGGTACTGGCTTGTCAAGTACGTCCTGCTGGGCCCACTGCTGGCGCTCATGGGGAGGCCGAAGTTGGAAGGCGGGGAGAACGTTCCGGCCGGCGGCTCCGCGATCCTCGCCAGTAACCATCGCGCCGTGCTCGACTCGTTCTACCTCCCTCTGCTGGTGACGCGGCGCATCACCTTCCTTGCGAAGAGCGAGTACTTCACCGGTACCGGACTCAAGGGCCGATTCCAGCGCTGGTTCTTCTCTGCCGTCGGCCAGGTCCCGATCGATCGCACAGGTGCGGACGCCGCGCAGGACGCGCTCAACGCCGGTGTTCGGGTTCTCTCCCGGGGCAGACTGCTCGGTATCTACCCCGAAGGCACTCGTTCGCCCGACGGACGCCTGTACAAGGGCAAGACCGGCCTCGCACGCCTCGCGCTCGAGACCGGCGTCCCCGTGATCCCCGTCGCGATGATCGGTACCGACAAGATGAACCCGATCGGCTCCAAGATGTGGAAGCCGGCCAAGATCACCGTCCGGATCGGCGAGCCGATCGACTTCTCGCGCTTCGAAGGGATGGGTGGAAACCGCTTCGTCGAGCGCGCCGTCACCGACGAAGTGATGTACTCCCTGATGCAGCTGTCCGGCCAGGAATACGTCGACGTCTACGCCGCGTCCATGAAGGGCAAGGACACCCGGACCGACTCACCCGATGTCGCGTCTGTGCGTGATCTCGGCGATGCCGATCGCATGCCGGACACCCAGGCGGGGTGACGCGAGGCGGTCCGGGCATAATGTGACCACGTGCGCTACTTCTACGACTGCGAGTTCATCGAGGATGGACGCACCATCGAACTCGTGTCGATCGGTGTGGTGTGTGAGGACGGCCGCGAGTTCTACGCGGTCTCCACGGAATTCGACCCCGAGCGCGCGGGCCCATGGGTTCGCCGCAACGTGCTTCCCAAACTTCCCAACCCGAGCGACCCGGCCTGGAAGTCGCGGACCCGGATCCGCGACGATCTGTTGCGCTTCCTCGTCCCGCGCGTGGGTATCCAACCCGAACTGTGGGCCTGGATCGGTGCATACGACCACGTGGTCCTGGCCCAACTGTGGGGAGCCATGCCTGCGCTTCCCGACCTGTTGCCACGATTCACCCGCGAGCTGCGGCAACACTGGGAACACCACGGCTGCCCGCCGCTTCCGCCGGTACCCGACGACAATCACGATGCGCTCACCGACGCCCGTCATAATCTCGCGAAGTTCGACGCGATCGAGGCGGCCCGCCGCACCCGATAACCGGGCCTACGTGACCGGCGGGAGCAGTGGCCATATCCTGGTGGAGTGAACTGGACTGTCGACGTACCGATCGACCGCTTGCCCGAACTTCCACCGCTGCCGTCGGACCTGCGCGAACAGCTCGATGCCGCCTTGTCCAAGCCCGCATTGCAGCAGCCGAACTGGCCCGAAGACCAGGCCGCGGCCATGCGAACCGTCCTCGAGAGCGTCCCTCCGATCACGGTGCCCCGCGAGGTCGAAGAACTGCAGAACCAACTCGCGGCCGTAGCGCGGGGGGAAGCATTCCTCCTGCAGGGCGGTGATTGCGCCGAGACCTTCATGGACAACACCGAACCGCACATCAAGGGCAACATCCGCACGTTGCTGCAGATGGCCGTCGTCCTCACCTACGGCGCGTCGACGCCCGTCGTCAAGGTCGCGCGCATCGCCGGGCAGTACGCCAAACCGCGTTCGTCCGACACCGATGCGCTCGGTCTGCAGTCGTACCGCGGCGACATGGTGAACTCCATCGTGGCCGACGCCGCTGTCCGAGTGCACGATCCTTCACGCCTGGTCCGTGCATACGCGAACGCCAGCGCCGCGATGAACCTGGTGCGTGCCGTCACTTCCGGTGGCGAAGCCGACCTGCATCGCGTCCACGACTGGAATCGCGAATTCGTCGCGTCGTCGCCGGCCGGGGCCCGATACGAGGCACTCGCCTCCGAGATCGACCGCGGCCTGCGTTTCATGGACGCGTGTGGCGTCATCGACCCGAACCTGCGCGCAGCGACCATCTATGCGAGTCACGAGGCGCTCGTGCTCGACTACGAGCGTGCCATGCTGCGTCTCGACACCACAGGAGACGAACCCCGACTGTACGACCTGTCGGCGCACTTCCTGTGGATCGGCGACCGCACCCGTCAGCTGGACGGCGCGCATATCGCCTTCGCGGAGTTGCTCTCCAACCCGATCGGCCTGAAGGTCGGCCCCAGCACCACCCCGGAGATGGCTGCGGAGTACGTCGAACGGCTCGACCCCCACAACAAGCCCGGCCGGCTCACCCTGATCTCGCGGATGGGGCATTCGAAGGTCCGCGACCTACTACCCGGCATCATCGAAGCGGTCGAAGCCACCGGGCACAAGGTCATCTGGCAGTGCGACCCGATGCACGGAAACACCCACGAGTCGTCGACCGGATACAAGACCCGGCACTTCGACCGGATCGTCGACGAGGTTCAGGGCTTCTTCGAGGTGCATCGCGCGCTGGGCACTCATCCGGGCGGAATCCACATCGAACTCACCGGTGAAGATGTCACCGAATGCCTCGGCGGCGCCCAGGACATCTCCGACGTGGACCTGCACGGCCGGTACGAAACCGCGTGCGATCCGCGACTGAACACCCAGCAGTCCATCGAGCTGGCGTTCCTCGTCGCCGAGATGCTGCGAGGCTGAGTTCGACCGGCCTGGTGGCCGAACGGATCAGGGCACCGCAGTCAGCACGACCGTGCTGCCCGGTTCCGTTCTGTCACCGGCACCCGGACTCTGCCCGATCACCACGGAGCGGTCGGAGTCGGCGAGTTGCCGCACGTCCACCTCCAGACCCAGCCTGACCAGTTCCTCGCGGGACGATGCGACCGAGCGCCCCAACATCGACGGCACTTTCACGGCGTTCGACACGAGCAGCGTCACCGTGCCGCCTGCGCCGACCCGGTCACCCTCCGACGGATCGGTCCCCGAGACCCGGCCTGCATCGACGTCGGGATCGAACACCTCCTGTTGGTCCTGCACGGTCAGACCTGTCTTCTCGAGGGCTGCGCGCGCGGCATCGACGGTCCGACCTTTCAGGTCCGGAAGCTCCACCGGGGCAGCACCCTTGCTGATGATCACCTCGACCTTCGCGCCGACCGGCAGAACTGTGCCCGGTGCCGGGTCGAGTGCCGCGACGGCACCTTCCGGCACCGACGCACTGAACGCCGTCCCACCGTCGACGGGCTCGAACGTGCGACGCCGCAATTCGTCCTCGACCGTGTTCCGGTCGCCTCCACCGGGAACACCCGGCACCGTCGGACGACCCAACGACACCAGCAGCGCGACGGCATCGCCCCGCGGGACCTGTGAACCCACCGCCGGATCGGTGCCGAGCACCGTGTCGATGGGAATGGCGTCCGAGTACTCACCGCGGGTCTCCACGGTCGCGCCTGCGGTCTCGATGGCTGCTGCCGCGGCGCCGCGGTCCATGCCTTGCACCGCAGGAATGTCGATCATCCTGCCCGAACCGAGCCACCACCCGGCGAGGCCCATGAGCAGCGCGAGCACGACGATCGCGGCGATCCAGGCGGTGGTGGTCCGCCGGGAGGTGCGTCGACCAGCGGGATACCCGGGCCGCGTGCCGCCGCCGGGAGGCACGGCCGGGCCACCCCCGTGTACCTCCCGAGTGTCGGTGCGCTGGTGCTCCCGCGTGACGACCTTGGTGTGCTGCGGCTGTGCGTGGACCTGTCCGTTTGCCGGTGACGCTGCGCGATGCACCATGGTCGGCGCCGCATCCGCAGCGGGCGCGGCGGCCTGTCCGATCACGGTGGTATCGGGAACCACACTCGTCGCTGCCGGTGGCGGTGTTGCGGGCGCCACGACCGGGACCTTCGCCGTGGTGGCGGACTTCCGGGGCGCCGGGACACGGTATCGGGGAAGGTCGAGTGAATCGCAGAGGTCGGTGAGGGCGTCGGCCATCGCACCGGCGTCGGAGTACCGCTCACCCGGCTCACGTTCGGTCGCGTGACGCACCAGGGTGTCGAACTCCTCCGGCACACCGTCGATCCAGGTACCCGGATCGGGTACGTCCTTCTCGACACGCTGGTATGCAACGGACAGCGACGTGTCACCGGTGAATGGGGTCCGACCGGTGAGCATCTCGAACATCAGGACACCGGTCGAATACACATCGCTGCGCGCATCTGCGTTACCGGTCGTGACCTGCTCCGGGGAGAGGTAGGCGGCCGTACCCAAGATCACACTGCGCGACGTCGTATTCGCGGCCGCCACCGCACGCACGAGGCCGAAATCGGCGATCTTCACCTCCCCGTTCCGGGAGATCAGAATGTTCTCGGGTTTGACGTCGCGGTGCACGAGGCCCGCCCGATGGGCCACCGCGAGTGCGCCGAGTACGGGTGCTGCCACTGCTGCCGCAGCATGCGGGGGCATCGGCCCGCGCTCACGCAGCAACTCGCGGAGCGTGCCGCCTTCCACGAGTTCCATGACGAGGAACACATCGTCGCCGTCCTGCCCCTGGTCGTACACCGCCACGAGTCCTGGATGGTTGAGTCGCGCCACCGACCGGGCCTCGAACTCGAACCGTGCGAGGAACTGAGGGTCGGCCGCGAACTGGTGGTCCATGACCTTCACCGCGACCGGGCGGTCGAGGCGTTGATCGGTGGCGCGGTACACGGTCGACATGCCTCCGCGAGCAATCCGTGCTTCGATCAGATAGCGCCGGTCGAGGAGCTTGCCGACCATGTGGTCGCCTCCAGCGGTCACCCGGTGTACCCCCGTGTCTCGATGTCCCGATCTCGTCCCCGTCGATCGTAGTCATGGCGCCGACAGACGGTCGCGTACGTGTCCTCCGCGCATCGGCGATACGGTAATGAACCGTGAGCACTATTCCGTACTGCGACGACGTCCTTGACCGCACCGTGCCGGTGCTGCAACTCGTCGACGTGGCCAAGCAACTCGGCCTTGCCATCACCCGCGTCCATCAACTGCTGCGCGACGGCCAGTTCCTGGCGATCAAACGCGACCGCATTCCCGTCGTACCCGAGGCGTTCTTCGACGACAGCGGCGCGATCGCGAAGGGCATCCCCGGACTCATCGCGGTGCTCCACGACGGAGGATTCAGTGGCGAGGAAATCCTGGAATGGATGTTCCGGGAGGACGACACCCTCCCCGGTGGAAACGCCATCAGTGCGATGCACACCGATTCGATGAGGGAAGTGATCAGGCGAGCACAGGCCGCGGCCTTCTAGGACAACTTCGGCCTTCTGACACACACACCCGAGGCCGCCTGCGCCGGCGCGACGGATATCCGCGCGCGGTGCGGGACCGCCACACGGCGGTCCACCACTGGGTAACCGCTGCGCTCGACCTCGTCGAGGATCCGCCCGTACAGCACGAACGCGGTGCGGGCGGGCACCTCCGGCCTCACCGCGTGGCCGCGCGCAGATGCAGCGGATCGGGGTTGCGCAACGACAGTGCAGCGACGACCGCCGCGAACACGGCGAGTGCCACGTGCGCGATGTTGTACATCCCGATCGAGCCGTCCGGGTTGAAGATCAGCATGAGCCATGTCGACAACGCGACGAGGACCATCAGGGTGCGTGTGGACATCGCGAACGCTGCCGCCACGACCAGCGGCCACGAGTAGTACCACGGCAACGCGGCAGGCGACAGCAGTGTCACGGCGGTGAGTGCGATGACGATGCCCAGAACGGCGTCGCGTTCCGTGCGGCGGAAGCGCCACCATGCGAAGACCAGGATCACCACGAGAGCGATCATGCAGAGCATCCGTGTCACTTCGAGCACGGAACCGAGACGCCACGGCGTGAACCAGGTGACGACGTGCGCCGTCATCGTCGGAAGCGACAGCCAGTTGATGATCTTCGACGAGCCGGACAGCGCGGTGAGCCAACCGATACCGACGCCGGCGATCAACGAGGTGCCGCCGAACACGAGCGTGAACACCGCGACCCCGGTGCCTGCCGCTTTGGCGAACAATGTGATCGGGGAGACGGGTTCGCGGCCTTCGGCGATCGCGCGGTCGCGCTCGTGGATCATCCACACCCACACCAGGAAGGGCAGTGCGATTCCGGCGGTCGCCTTGATCGCGGCGCCCAGCGACACCAGGGCGACGCCGCCGACATGCCGGCCTTCGAGTGCGAGCACGATCCCGGCGACCATCAGCCCGACCATGAGCAACTCGTTGTGGACGCCCCCGACGAGATGAACGAGGACGAGTGGGTTGAGGACCGCCAGCCACACCGCGACGGTGGGATTGCCGCCCATCCGGCGCGCGAGTCGTGGCACTCCCCAGGCCATGAGCACCAGGCCGGGCAACATCAGCAGCCGCCACAGCCACGTGCCGGACACGACGTTGTCGCCGGTGATCGAGGTGATGCCTGCGCCGAGCAGGAGATGGACCGGTCCGTACGGGGTGGTCGTCGTGGTCCAGACGTTGCTGACATTGTCGAGCAACAGACCCGGGTTGACGACGGGGCCTTCCGAGTACGGATCGAACCCGTCGCGCAACATGGCGCCCTGGGCGAGATACGAGTACGCGTCCCGGCTGAACATCGGGGTCGCGACCAGTAGGGGCACGGTCCACGCGGGCAGGATCTTCCAGAGATCGCGAACCGATGCGCTGTCGGCGAGCACCGCACGCCCCAGGCGGACCCAGGCGCCGATCATCAGCAGGACACCGACCCAGACGATGATCGTGGAGAGCAGGTGACCGTGTCCGAATCGCAGCCACGACAGGTACATGTCCTCGAGCAGCGGGTCGACGCGGCGCACACTGCCTGCACCGAAGCTGCCGAAACTCAGGAGGGCCGCTCCACAGGCTCCGAGGAGCGCCGCATTACCTGCGGGACTTCGGAAAAAATGCGTCGGGCCCCGACGGGGAAGATCCGTCGGACTCAGCGGCGGACCTGTCGGTTCGGGCGATGTGATTGCCGGTGCCGGTTCGGTGGCCGATCGATCATCCGGGTCTGCTTCGGAAGCAGCAGGGGACGACATGGGTACGATTCCTCCCCCGGAAGTCGCGTTGGTGCTGGGCACAGCTGACAAGAACGATGACACAGTTTAGTGGAGTCGGAAAATGCAGTGCTCCCGCCTCGGTGTCGGCGTGGCGTGCACCTCAGTGCCGCTGCCCGGAGCCGCTCAGGTGCAGAGCAGCGGACAGGCCCGCCAGGCCCGCGCCCACCGCGACCACCTGCTGTGCACCGAGAACGGTACGGACCGGCATCAGGCCGCGCGTCGCGTTGCGGCCAAGGCCGCCTCGCGCAGGAGCGCTGCACCCGCGTCGGTCGCGCCGGACGAGTCGAGCGCAGTGAACGCGCGCTCGGTGAGGTCGGCGATCTGCTTCTCGACCTCGTCGACCGCGCCGACTTCAATGAGCAGGCCGCGTACCTGCTGGACCTGTGCGTCGCTCAGATCGGTGCCGATGGCCTCTCTCAGCGTCGCCGCGGCGACCGGGTCGTCGGCATCTGCGGCTTCGAGTGCGAGCGCGTACAGCACAGTGCGCTTGCCCGCGCGCAGGTCGTCGCCGGACGGCTTCCCGGTGACCTCCGGATCGCCGAAGACGCCGAGGAGGTCGTCGCGTAATTGGAACGCAAGTCCGATGTCGGTGCCGAAACGGCGGTATGCGTCGATCAGTTCGTCGCCTGCACCGGCGAGGACCGCACCGAGATGCAACGGACGTTCGATGGTGTATGCGGCGGTCTTGAACCGGTTGACGCGGGTCGCGGCCTCGACCGACTCGTCTGCCGCGACCTCACCGGCGATGTCGAGGTACTGACCGCCGAGGACCTCGGTGCGCATATCCGACCAGACGGGGCCGAGCCGCGTTGCCGCAGCGTGGTCGAGCCCGGCTTCGCGGACCATGTCGTCCGCCCACACCAACGCGAGATCGCCGAGCAGGATCGCGACGGCCTGTCCGAACTCCTCCGACCCGCCGCGCCAGCCGTTGTCGCGGTGCAATCCGGCGTAGTCGACGTGCACGGTGGGAAAGCCGCGACGCGTGGTGGACGCATCGATGATGTCGTCGTGGATCAGCGCACCGGCCTGCACCAACTCGAGCGCCGAGCAGGCCCGCAACACCGCGTCGGCGTGCGGTCCGGCCGGATCCCCGCCTGCACCGAGCCACCCGGACCATGCGAACGAGGGGCGCACCCGCTTACCGCCGCGCAGGACGAACGACTCGAGAGCGGTCACCGCTCCTCGGTAACCTCCACCGACGGCCTCCACGATGGGGGCCTTGGAGTGGAAGAACTGCCGCAGCGCGCCTTCGACGAGTTCGGGTAGCGGAGCGGTGGGCACGGGTGCAGGTCCGGTGGACAGGGGATTCCTCCTGGTCGAATGCGTCGAGCGTCGCGCGACGGATCGCGCGGCACCGACACCAACCTTATCCGGCGCCCTTCGTCGTCGCCGGTGGCCGGTCGCTGGTCGGCGCACCCTATGCTGGACGCGTGGTATTCGATTTCAGGGGGAACAGTGAAGGCGCGGCGGCCGGGGGCGTCGAACGAGTCGAGCAGGTGAGCGACTCGCGTACCCCGTCGATCGTGGATCGTCTCGGCGACCCGCGCGGCGGACGAATTCCGTTCTCCGTCGAATTCTCCCCGCCCCGTGACGCGGACGCCGAGGCACGCCTGTGGCGCGCCGTCCGAGTGTTCGAACGGCTCGGACCCGCGTTCGTCTCGATGACGTACGGAGCGGGCGGTTCCACCCGCGACCGTACCGTCCGCGTGACAGGCGATCTGGCGGAGGAAACGACACTGCTGCCGGTGGCTCATCTCACCGCGGTCGGACACAGCGTCGACGAACTCCGTGCGATGGTCGGCGCCTATGCGGATCGTGGCATCACGAACATCCTGGCCCTGCGCGGCGACCCGCCCGGCAACCCGCTCGGCGAATGGGAACCGCACCCCGACGGTCTTGCACACGCCGACGAGCTGGTGCGACTAGTACGTGATCTGGGTGATTTCCACGTCGGGGTGGCGTCCTTCCCCGAAGGGCATCACCGTTCACCCGATCTCGACCACGACACCCGATTCCTGGTGAACAAACTCCGCGCGGGCGCCGAATACTCCATCACTCAGATGTTCTTCGACGTCGAGCACTACCTGCGCTTACGTGACCGGGTTGCTGCGTGTGACGTAGAGCAGGCCGCGAAGCCGATCATCCCCGAGATCATGCCGATCACGTCGCTGCGCTCCGCACGCCGCAGTCTCGAGCTGTCCGGATCGAAGCTTCCGGCGGCGCTCGAGGAGCGCCTGGTGAGGGCGGCCGGGGATGGGCCGGAGGAGAACCGGGCCGCGGTGCGTGAGGTGGGAATCGATGTGGCCACCGACATGTGCGAACGGCTCATCTCCGAAGGTGCCCCATGCCTGCACTTCATCACACTGAACTTCGCGCGGGCGACGAGTGAGGTTCTCACGCGTCTCGGCATCGAGATGCAGGCATCTGCTGCGCAACCGGCCTGACGGTTCGTGAACACTGGTACCGGTCGATCCTGACTGCGAGTGCCGCGCAGATCAGGACTTGCTCCGCCCGTTCGACGGTGCTCGTACGGGTGCGGGATTGCGAGTGAACCAGGCCAGTGCGCAGATCAACAGCGTGACGGCCGTGGCGCCGCCTGCCACGATTCCCGCCCAGCCTGCGAATCCGCGGGTGTTGGGATCGGAGTAACGTACTTCGGCGCGGATCGTGCTCACTTCGCCGGCAGGCAGCTTCCACGAGACGATCGAATCGGACTCGCGGTCCCCGTTCGTGGTGGCGACACGTGCGGGGAAAGCGATGGTGAACTGCACGTCGGTGCCGCGTTCGGGCGCCGCTTCGAGATCGACTCGGCCGGTGAGCGACACGAGGTCGCCCGCACGCTGGAGCGAGAGCTGGAAGGACCCGGCGCTCTGTTCGGACATGGTCGCAAGTTGCTGTACGTCGCCGAAGGTCAGGTTGCTGAAGAAGACCTGACTGCCGACATACCCGTCCTGCGCGTACTCCTGTACGCGCACTTTCCCGGCCAGTGCGGAGGGGACCGTCAGTTCCGGGCCCTTGTCGTTCTCGTCGATGGGTATCGTCGCTGCCACGATCTGGCCGGAGACCCGATCGTCGGACGAGATTCCCATCGACGTCTGCACCCGAAGGCATCCGGTGAGCGCGGGTACCAGCATGACCAGGAGCCCGAGCATGGCGATGGCCCGGTAACGGAGGGAGGTGGGACGAACAGCTGTGGAGGACGGCGGCACAGGGATATCGTGCCAGGTCGGTGTAGGGCTGTCGGACCATCGGGTCGGTTCCGGCGCGTCGTCGTGCGTGTATGTCGCCGAAAGTTCTGTGCGAGCGTCTCCGCGTTGACCGGCGCCGCACTCGTCGTCGTCCACGGCACCGGCGCCCCGAGCGAGGCCGTGGTCACCGAGCCGTCGACCGCAGAGAAGCGACGTGTCGCGCATATCCGCCGGGGTCACCGCGAGAACCGGCCGAGAGTTCGGCGCAGCAGGCCACCGCGGGCGTCCCCTAGTGCGACGCGTGCGGCGCTGCGGCCGCTCGAACCCGACACGCCGCCTCCGGGATGCGTCGACGCACCCGTGAGATACAACCCGGAGGCTCCCGGGACCCGGTAACCGGACAGTTCGGGGACGGGACGCCAGAAGAACATCTGGTCGAGTGTCATCTCCACGTGCATGACGTTGCCGCCGATCAGACCCATCTCCTGCTCGATGTCTTCCGGCGTCTGCGTATGCACATGGCGGATGCCGGTGGTGAAGCCGGGTGCGCGGTTCTCCATCTCGGCAATGATCCGGTCGGTCTCAGCGGCTGCTTCCGACCGCCAGTTGCGTCCACCGCGGAGCCGGTATGGATGCCACTGCGACCACAAGGTGATCTGGTGCTCGCCCGGGGGCGCGATCGACGGGTCGAGCGCGGAGAAACTCATCGCCAGAACAGCGGGCGTCGGTGGCAATTCGCCGGCGAGCGCCGAGCCGTGCGCGAGACGGAGATGGGCGCGGTCGTCGACGAGCAGCTGCAGGCCGATGGTGTCGCCGCCGTCGCCGGGTGCGCCGCGATAGCGGGGGAGCGAGTCGGTTCCGAGCCGGAGCACCATACCGATGCCCGGGCCGACGCGGATGCGTCGTCGCCACGTCTCGATCCGGGCGGCGTCGAAACCGCCCCGCTCGAGCATATCCAGTGTGGTGAGGATGTGACATCCGGCGATGACGGTGCGGGCCCGGACGGTCCGTCCGGACTCGGTACGGACGCTCCAGGAGTCGCCCGTACGACGGATCTCCACCGCGGCGTCACCGCATGTCACGGTACTTCCGTCGGAGGCGAGCCGGGAGGCGAGGGCGCGGGTGAGTGCGCCACTGCCGCCGACGGCTCGGCCTGGAGGGAGCGTGTGCATCAGTGCCGCGAATCCGACCATCGGCGCAGTACCGGGCTCGGACATCGGTGGTCCGGACTGTGCACCGAACCAGGCGAGTGCGGCCTTGAGCGGTTCGTCGTCGAAGTACTCATCGAGCAGAGCGTCGCCGGAAGTGAGGAATCGCCGCGACAGATCGAGCGCACCGCCGTCGATGTCGAGTCCCCGGAACGACGGAACGAGATGACGGGCGGTGGGCGGTGCTGCGAAGGATTTCATGACCGCGGCGCTGCGTGGACCCCACTCACGCACGAATCGGCGGTAGGCATCGGCGTCGCGAGCCCCGCAGGCAGCCTCGATCGACACGCAGGTGCGATCGAGATCGCGGTGGAAGACGATGCCGGGACGGTCGCTTCCGACCGGGGGCGGAGCGAAGGCCCAGGGATCACAGTCGAGATATCGCAGGCCGTGATCGGCCAGATCGAGTTCCTCGAGGATTCCCGAGTGCCGGATCATGATGTGCGCCGACGACCCCCGATCGACCGCGTACCCGGGAAAACGCTCCACGGTCGAGACGGCACCGCCGAGCACGGTGTCGCGCTCGAGGACTTCGACGGACCAACCTTCGCGGGCCAGGTAGCAGGCCGAGACGAGTGCGTTGTGGCCGGAACCGACGACGACCGCATCGAGCACGGAACCACTCACGGCGGTCATCTCGATGCCTCCGACGGGGCCGGTTCCATGGGGAGGGCGCGACCGAGAACCGCGAAGGGGCGGGCGTCCCCGGTGAACACGAATCGGCGGACCACATCACGGAAGCCGAAACGCCGGTAGAGACGCCACGCGCGGTTGTCCTCTTCGGCGACCTCAGGTGTCGACAGTAGGACCGCTTCCTCGGTTCGGTCCCGCAGCAGTCTGCTGAGCAGCGCTTCTCCGATGCGGTGACCCTGTGCATCGGGCTGCACGTGCAGTTCGGTCAGCTCGAAGTAGTCGCGGAGGAGCGCATCGATCGAGTCCGGAGCTGTTCCGGCGTGGCGCATCGCGGTGCGTACCTGCTGGTTCCACCACTGGTGAGGGCGCCCGTGATAGCCGTAGGCGATCCCGACGAAGCTGCTGGGTTCGCCGGGCATCATCGCGGCGACGGCGTGCCAGCCGTCGCGGTCTGCGTGCTCCGACCACATCGGTGCCCGGTGGTGTTCGGTGCCGCGCGGATATTGCATGGCCGTGACGTAGACCGACAGGAGTTCGGGCAGGTGCGTCCGGAACTCCGCCGGAGTGAGGTCGACGAGTATCGGCTCGGGGTCGTGCCGATTCGGGTCAGTGCTCATATGGGGACGGAGACCGCCTTCCCTTGACGACGTGTCGGTGGGTCCAGCTATATTGAATACGTCGAACCTATGTTCGATGCCGGTGATCCGGGGATGTTCGAGGGAAGCGAACATCCCCGGATTCTCCGGGCCGGAGCCGCGCCGCGGCAGGGCAGGGAAGGTGCATGACCAATGGCAGCGCCGAATACCTCGAGATCAAGATCACATCGGTCGACCGGCAGGCAAGCGCCCGGAGGTTGCGTGGGGCCGTCGATGTCGGCTCGCGCCGCGTCGCTGTTGCGTAAGGCGGACGAGCTGTTGTCCGGAGCAGCAGGCGCAGAAGCTCCGGGTGAACGGTTCCGGCTGTCCTATCTCGCGGCGTTGCGCGGTGCGGGTGCGGTGGTTGCGGCGGCCGAATTGAGGGCATCGCAACGGCCTCGTCGGAGACCCGCGACCCGAAACGCCTGGGTGATGATGATGCGTGCCGACGACGCGTTCGCCGGCTGGGCCGATTTCTTCGCCGATCGATCCGCCACGCGTGCCGCGGTGGAGGCGGGAGCGTCGAGGGCGGTCGACGCCGGCGACGCGTCGATGTTCTACGACGAGGTGGGGCGTTTTCTGCACGACGTCGAGAACTACTTGTCAGCTGAGAGCGGAACTGGGACCCGTATGTGACCTCGGTTCCTGGCCGAACGGCCCTTTTTCGCACTGGGAGATCGATCCAACTTTCGCAGTTGGTGGTCCCGGACGAAATGTGCTCGTATCATTGTCTCAGGCGGCCGTGATGACGGCGCCCCGCCGGATTTGTCCCACCGGGTCCGGCGGCCACCGTTTAGTGCCGGGGGAGGTACCGTGCCACTCTCCGAGCACGAGCAGCGCATGCTCGATCAGATCGAGAGCGCGCTCTATGCTGAGGATCCCAAGTTCGCCTCGACCGTTCGCGGAAAGCGAATGGGTATGGCGTCGAACAGGCGCCGGCTGCAGGCCGGCGCGTTGTTCGTATTGGGTTTGACGTTGCTTATTGCGGGAGTTGCTCTACCGGTCAAGCCGGGCGGGTTCCCGATCATCAGCCTGCTCGGGTTTCTCGTGATGTTCGGTGCGGGAGTCCTCGTGCTGGTCGACGGACGTCGCCGGTCCGTTCCGGGTGCCGCATCCAGCGGAGCGGATTCCGGAAAGGGCGGCAAAACCTCCGCGCGGGGTCGGAAGAAGTCTGCGGACGGATTCACGCACCGGATGGAGGAGCGGTTCCGGCGTCGCTTCGAACAAGAGTGATCTGAAAGCGCGCGTAGCGCGCACCACGTTGAACGGCAAGGGCGCGACCTACAGGGTCGCGCCCTTGCCGTGCGTGAGGACGGTCCCGTTCGTGCACCCGCTGCCCTTCCCGCTGCGTCCCCCACCTCGCCCCACCGGAGCGGTGGGCCATTGTTTCAGGCGCTGCATCTTCGGCGTGGACCTGCGATTTCCGAGGTCCGGGTGAAGGTGCGTGTGTGTCACATTCGGGCACGGGCGCGGTTCGCGTCACGAACACGCGCAACGACCCACCTCCCCCCATGTCGGTTGAACAGGAACTTCAAGAACAACACGCCCATCGGACGCCTGTTAATCGGATATTCGTGGGGCAAAGTGGGGTACTGTGGGGCGCGGCGGAGAGCGAGACCGTCTCTGCTGCACGACGAAGAGTCCGTCCGACCAAGGCGGGAGGTTCCGGGTGTTCCTCGGTACCTACACGCCGAAGTTGGACGACAAGGGCCGGCTCACCCTGCCGGCAAAGTATCGAGACGAACTGGCGGGAGGGCTGATGATCACCAAAGGGCAGGATCACAGCCTGGCCGTGTATCCACGCGATGAGTTCGCTGCGGTTGCTGAGCGTGCAGCTGCCGCGTCCCGCAGCAACCCCAATATGCGTGCCTACCTGCGCAATCTCGCGTCGAGCACCGACGAGCAGCGCCCCGATTCGCAAGGGCGCATCACGTTGTCCTCGTCGCATCGGACGTATGCGGGGCTCACCAAGGACTGCGTCGTGATCGGTTCCGTCAATTATCTCGAGATCTGGAATGCCGATTCGTGGGAGGCCTACCTGGCCGAACACGAAGAGGGATTCTCCGAAGCAAGGGACGAGGTACTTCGCGACATATTGTGACGGATCTTCGGCTCCGCGCGGCGAGTGCCGTGAGGCCTCTGCCCGGGACCGGCCCTGACGCACTTCCCCGGCGCCAGGTACGGAACGGAAACCCTGACACACTTCCCCAGTGTCAGGTCTCCGGAATCGGACAGAGACCTCCTGGCATTCGCCGCCGCCATATCCAGACCATCCGACCGACCACCAAGATCGAATGGCCCGAGTGGCCCGCATCGAACGAGCAGGATTCCGGAGGACCAGATGGTGGACGGCGAGGATGACGCTGCGGAGACGAGCCGCGACGAATTCGGCCACGTTCCGGTACTGCTCGACCGCGCCGTGGAACTCCTCGGCCCCGCGATCGAAGCGGCCGGTCCCGGTGGAGCGGGCGCGGTGTACATCGACGCCACGCTCGGTCTGGGCGGCCACTCCGATCACTTCCTGCGAACGTTTCCCGGGCTCAGGCTGGTAGGACTCGATCGCGATCCGGATGCTCTGGACATCGCGCGTGGGCGCTTGGCCCAGTTCTCCGACCGCACGGACTTCGTCCACACCCGCTACGACGGCGTCGCGGAGGCGCTCGATCGGGTCGGGCTCGATCGGGTCGGGTCGGTGCACGCGATCCTGTTCGACCTCGGCGTGTCCTCGATGCAGCTCGACGAGGCCGACCGTGGATTCGCGTATTCGAAGGATGCGCCGCTGGACATGCGCATGGACCCCACCACAGGGATCACGGCCGCCGACGTACTCAACACATACGGACACGGTGACCTCGCCCGAATCCTCAGCACCTACGGCGAGGAGCGATTCGCCGGAAAGATCGCATCCGAGATTCTGCGGTCTCGGGAGAAGGCACCGTTCAGAAACAGCGGCGAGCTTGTCGAACTGCTGTACCGGGCGATTCCAGCCGCCGCGCGACGCACGGGCGGGCACCCCGCGAAGCGCACCTTCCAGGCCCTTCGTGTGGAGGTCAACGGCGAGTTGGATTCGTTGCGTGCCGCCATTCCGGCGGCGCTCGATTCCCTTGCGATCGGGGGCCGGGTCGTGTTCATGTCCTACCAGTCCCTCGAAGACCGTGTCGTCAAGCAGGAGCTGACGCCGCGCTCGAAGTCCCGTAGCCCGGAGGGACTCCCGGTGGAGCTTCCCGGGATGGGGCCGGAACTCCGGATTCTGACGCGGGGTGCAGAGCGCGCGTCCGACGACGAGATCGAGAAGAACCCACGCTCGGCGCCTGTCCGACTGCGTGCCGCAGAACGAATCGCCAGGAGGTAACCGATGACCCTGCAGGTGCCATCTCCGCCACGACCTCGGCAGGCTCGATCGACGGCAGCGCAGCGTGCCTACCAGCGACGCAATCAGCGGGCGGCGCAGACGGTCTCGCCTACCGAGACCCGTGGGCGTATCACCGGTGCGAGCCGCGTCGCAACACGAATTCCGTTCGTGGCGAGCATCATCGGGTTGCTCGCGGTCGGGATGATGGTGACGCTGCTCCTGACGACACGGGCAGCGGAGGACTCATACGAGCTCAGCACCGCGCGCGCGTACAACGAGAGCCTCCTTCAGGAGCGTGCAGTGCTGCAGCGCGACGTCGAAGCGGGCTTGACCGCTCCGGTGCTCGCCCAGCATGCCGCCGGGCTCGGAATGATCCCGACGGGACAGGTGGCCCGGCTCGTGGTGGGTGAGGACGGCTCTGTCGAGGTCGTCGGCGATCCGGTGGCCGCGCAAGGCGGACCGCCGGCCCCACTGAACCGACCTGATCCGCGGAGCGATGTGCAGCCTCCGCTTGCAGGCAGCGCCGGACGTGAGAATCCACGTCCGCTGTCGCCTTCGGGCGAACAGCCGGAACCACGCGATGCTGCGGAGATGCCCGGCGCTGTGGATCCCGAGAGGCGAGCGGCCGCCGCAGCAGAGGCGCCCCGAGCATCCGATCCGGCGGGCCGGCGGGCCCCCGTCGACGGGCACGAGACGGACATCGTTGCCGATCCGGCACCCGAGGCCGTTGGGGAGCGTCCGGCGAACGGCACGCCGCAGCCCGAGAATGTCACGGTTTCCCCCGCGGAAGCGGAACAATCCATATCTGTGAGTGAACTGCCGCAGCCCGAGGCGCCCCAGATGGGTGAGCCGGTGGGATCGGAGGCCGGACAGCGGTGAGGACCGGCCCCACTCCTCGTCGTGCGGCTCGGCCGCGCGGTAGTGCTCCCGGACGTCGACCCGCGCCGGGGAGGGCAAGATGGCGCCCGAGCCGCAGACGGACCGACACCACTGCATTCCAGTTTCGAAACAAACTCGGTCTTTGGGCCGTCTTCGCGATTCTGGGGCTCGCTGCCGCGCAACTACTGTCGATCCAATTGTTCCAGGCGCCGCAGTTGTCCGCAGAGGCTGCGAGCCAGCGCACGACCCGGCTCGTCGAACCGGCGACGCGCGGAACGATCAGCGACCGCAACGGAAACCCTCTCGCCTACACGATGGAAGCGAAGGCGATCACGTTCCAGCCGGTCCGCGTCAGGAACGAGCTGAGCGAGGCGCGCGCGAAGGATCCGTCGCAACCTGAGGTGTCCGAATACCTCGAGGGTGTGGCGGATGCAGTGCACGAGGCGCTCGGTGCTGCTGCTCCGGAGAAGGATGTGCTCGAGAAGCTCGAGAGCGACGAGACGTTCGTCTATCTCGCCCGAGGCGTGGATCCGGGTGTGGCGGCGGGGATCGTCGACGAATACAGCATGGTGGGTCTCGAGCGGCAGGACATCCGGTTGTATCCCGGTGGGTCGCTCGCCGCGAACCTCGTGGGCGCCACCGGGTGGGACGGGTACGGGCTGATCGGACTGGAGGCCTCCATGGACTCGGTCCTCGCAGGCACCGATGGATCGTCCACCTACGACCGCGGTTCGGACGGGGTGGTGATTCCCGGAAGCTGGCGCGACCAGCACCCGGCTGTGGACGGATCGTCCCTCGAACTCACCATCGACAACGACATCCAGTACCACGTGCAGCAGCAGGTGCAGCGGGCGAAAGAACTGTCAGGCGCCGACAATGCGTCGGCGGTGGTCCTCGACGCGGCCACCGGCCAGGTCCTCGCGATGTCCAACGACAGCACGTTCGACCCGTCCATCGGCGTCGCGAACAATCCGCCGACCGCGCAGCAGGGCAATCCGGCGGTGAGTTCGCCTTTCGAGCCCGGCTCGGTGAACAAGATCATCACGGCTGCCGGCGCCATCGAGGACGGCCTGACGACGCCGGACGAAGTCCTGCAGGTCCCCGGCAGCATCAACATGGCGGGCGTCACGGTCAAGGACGCATGGGACCACGGCGTCGTGCCGTACACGACCACCGGCATCTTCGGGAAGTCGTCCAACGTGGGCACCCTCATGCTCGCGGAACGCATGGGTGAGGACCGGTTCGCCGAGCTCCTCGATCTCTTCGGCCTCGGCCAACGCACCGAAGTAGGGCTCCCGGGTGAGTCCGCAGGATTGGTGCCCAGCCGAGAGCAGTGGTCAGGGGGCACGTTCGCGAACCTCCCGATCGGGCAGGGTCTGTCGATGACACTGTTGCAGATGACCGGGATCTTCCAGGCGATCGCCAACGACGGCGAGCGAATCCCGCCCCGTATCGTCAACGCGACCGTCGGTCCCGACGGCACCCGCACAGAAACGGAACCTCCCGAACCGATCCGGGTGGTCAGTCCACAGACGGCGGCCACCGTGCGCGACATGTTTCGGTCCGTCGTCCAATCCGACACGGGAAACCAGCAGGGTACGGGAGCGCAGGCGGCGATCGAGGGCTACCAGATCGCAGGCAAGACCGGTACGGCACAGCAGATCGACCCCAATTGCGGGTGCTACTCGAACTCCGACTACTGGATCACCTTCGCGGGCATCGCACCGTCGGACGACCCGAAGTACGTGATCGGGATCATGCTCGATGCGCCCACACGTAGCTCCGACGGCACCGGTGGACAGTCCGCGGCGCCACTGTTCCGGGACATCGCGTCCTGGTTACTGCAGCGTGCAGCAGTGCCACTGTCGCCGGATTCGGGTGGCAAGTTGATTCTCCAGGTCGATTGAATGCCGATGACCGGACGGCCGTCGTTCACCTCCGAGACCGGACGTGTGTCGGTTGCAGCCTCGCAGTCTGGGTAATCTGACACGTCGGTAACGTGACACTGCGGTGCAGTCCGGCGCCGATCGAGAACAGCAGCGGGATGCCGCAAGAGAGGAACTTGTACCTGTGCCATCGAGTCCGGATCCGTCGCCCGCCGAGGAGGGACGCCGACCCGAGCATCCGCCGATGACATCCCTCCGGGATCTGGCCGACGCCATCGGCGCCGACCTCGTCGTGGTGGGACCCGCTGCGACACCGGATGCCGCCGTGGTGGCAGGCGGTGTCGTAACCGGGATCGACCTGACTGCCCAGCGGATCCGACCGGGCGACCTCTTCGCTGCATTACCGGGGGCTCGCACGCACGGTGCAGCGTTCACCGGGACAGCGCTCGAACGCGGCGCAGTCGCCGTCCTCACCGACACGGCAGGCGTCGCGGTCCTGACCCCTGCAGCCGAAACATTCGGTCCGGTGCAGGTGCTGGTGCACCCGGACCCCCGTTCGGTGCTGGGTGCCGCGTCGGCCACTGTGTACGGGCATCCGTCCCAGCGGATGCAGGTCATCGGAATCACCGGAACGTCGGGCAAGACCACTACGTCCTACCTCGTCGAGGCGGGCCTGTCTGCCGCAGGTCGTGTCACCGGGCTCGTAGGCACGGTGGAGACACGCATCGCCGGCCAGCGAGTGCCCAGCGCGCTGACCACCCCGGAAGCGCCGCAACTCCACGCGCTGCTCGCGACGATGCTCGAACACGGTGTCGACACGGTGGTGATGGAGGTGTCGAGTCACGCGCTCGCACTCGGCCGTGTCGCCGCCACCGAATTCGCTGTCGGCGGGTTCACGAACCTGTCACAGGACCACCTCGACTTCCACAAGGATCTCGACGAGTATTTCGCTGCCAAGGCACGCCTGTTCGCTCCCGACTCCCCGGTTCGCGCACGCTGCTCCGTCGTGTGTATCGACGACGACTGGGGAACGCGCATGGCCGAGGTCGCGCGTGCGGCGCACGGCGACGATTCCGCACGCGTCCGGACGGTGTCGACCGACGAGAGCCGGGACACGGATGCGGACTGGTCGGTGACCGAGGCTGCATCCGACCCTTCCGGCGCCCAGGAATTCAGTTTGACCGGCCCCGACGGGCTGGCTCACCAGGTCAGCGTGCGGCTGCCCGGCCGGTACAACGTCGCCAACGCGGCGCTCGCCGTTGCGCTCTGCTCCGCGGTCGGCGTCGACGTCGACGTCGCGGCCCGTGGAGTCGCGAGCGTCGACGTCCCGGGCCGCGTGGAGCGCATCGACCGCGGACAGGGTTTCCTCGCCGTCGTCGACTACGCCCACAAACCCGCCGCGCTCGAAGCCGTCATCGAGACCCTGCGACGCAGCTCGACGGGACGCATCGCGGTCGTCGTCGGAGCGGGAGGTGATCGCGACCGCGGGAAGCGTCCGCTCATGGGGCAGGTCGCGGCATCGGCAGAGCTCCTCGTCGTTACCGACGACAATCCTCGGACCGAGGACGCCGCATCGATTCGATCCGCAGTGCTCGAGGGCGCCCACGCCGTCCAGCAGGACCGGCGAGGCGAAATCCGGGAGATCGCCGACCGGGCCGGAGCGATCGACGCGGCAGTCGCATGGGCGCGCCCCGGCGACGTCGTGCTCGTCGCGGGCAAAGGCCACGAACGGGGCCAGGAGATCGACGGAGTCAAGCATCCGTTCGACGACCGCGAAGTACTCGCGGCGGCGCTCGAGCGGCATCAGCGTAGCGGAGGCACGGAATGATCCCGATGACACTGGCCCGGATCGCGGAGGCAGTCGGGGGCACCTTGCACGATGTCGACGACCCGACCGTCGAAGTCACCGGCACAGTCGAATTCGACTCCCGCAGGATCGGTCGCGGCGGCCTGTTCCTCGCGCTTCCCGGTGAGAAGGCCGACGGCCACGATCATGCAGCCGCCGCGGTCGAGGCGGGCGCTGTCGCGGTCCTCGCAGCGCGCCCCGTCGGAGTGCCGGCCATCGTCGTCCCCCCGGTGCCCGCGACGGACTCCAACGCACTGGCGCTCGAACACGATACGCACGGCGCTGGTGCTGCGGTACTGACTGGCCTCGCAAAACTCGCCCGGGTGGTCGTCGACGACCTCGTGGCGGGGGGACTGACCGTGATCGGAGTGACCGGATCCTCCGGGAAGACTTCCACGAAGGATCTCATCGCGGCGGTACTCGCACCGCTCGGGTCCGTAGTGGCCCCACCGGGTTCGTTCAACAACGAGCTCGGGCATCCCTGGACCGCGTTGCGTGCCGGCCGCGACACCCGGTTCCTCGTACTCGAGATGTCGGCGCGCGGGCCAGGGCACATCGCGGTCCTCGCCCAGATCGCTCCACCGCGAATCGGCGCAGTCCTCAATGTCGGCACAGCCCACCTCGGTGAGTTCGGATCGCGGGACGTGATCGCGCAGACCAAAGGCGAACTCGTCGAAGCTCTTCCGTCCGAGGCCGACGGTGGTGTCGCCATCCTCAACATCGATGACACCCTCGTGGCGCGCATGGCCGAGCGCACCCGTGCTCGAGTGATCGGGGTCGGCAGCTCCGGTACGGCCGACATAGCGGCCGCCGACATCACCCTCGACGGCGATGCCCGACCGACGTTCACCCTCGTGATCACCGACCGCGCGACCGGGACGGAGCAGCGCGTGCCGGTCGCACTTGCCGTGCACGGCGAGCATCAGGTCGGAAACGCGCTCACGGCGATCGCGATCGCGATCGAATGCGGCGCAACGCCCGAACAGGCCGCCGCCGCACTCGCCGGCGCAGCTCCCGTCTCGGCGCACCGGATGGCTGTGACCACCCGCGCCGACGGAGTCACGGTGATCGACGATGCATACAACGCGAACCCGGATTCGGTGCGCGCCGCCCTCAAAGCGCTCGCGACAGTGGCGCGCAGCGGACCGACGCGACGCCGGACCTTCGCCGTTCTCGGTGAAATGGCGGAACTGGGTGACGACTCCGTCGTCGAACACGACGCGATCGGCCGGTTCGCTGTGCGTCTCGACATCAGCCGCATCGTCGCGGTCGGCGCGACCCGACCCGTCCGAGGACTTTTCCAAGGCGCGGTGATGGAAGGATCCTGGGGCGAAGAAGCAAGCCACGTGCCCGATGCCGACGCAGCGATCGCGCTTCTGCGCGACGAGGTCGGCCCCGGAGACATCGTGTTGGTGAAAGCGTCGCAGTCGGTCGGCCTGTGGTCGGTCGCTGAGGCACTGCTCGGAAATGACAACGCTGTTCTGGAGACGGAGGCTGCACGGTGAGACAGATCCTATTCGCCGCGGGTATCGCACTCGCGGTGTCGATTCTGCTCACGCCCGTGTTGATCAAGGCGTTCTCCCGGCAGGGCTTCGGCCAGGAGATCCGGGTCGAAGGGCCGCAGAGTCACCAAGCGAAGCGCGGTACCCCCACCATGGGCGGCGTCGCGATCCTGGCGGGACTGTGGGCCGGCTATTGGGGGTCGCACCTGATCGGTCTGGCCTACGACGCAGAAGGACCGTCGGCCTCGGGTCTGCTCGTGCTCGGACTCACCACGGCGCTGGGCGGCGTCGGATTCCTCGACGACTTCATCAAGATCCGCAAACAGCGCAACCTCGGTCTGAACAAGACCGCGAAGCTGGTCGGTCAGCTCGTCGTCGCAGTGGTGTTCGGCATCCTGGCACTGCAGTTCCGCAATTCCGACGGCCTGTCCCCGGCGAGCACCGACCTGTCGTACGTACGCGACATCGCGACGGTATCGATGGGCTCGATCGTCTTCATCCTCTTCGTCTACTTGCTCGTGAGCGCATGGTCGAACGCGGTGAACCTCACCGACGGACTCGACGGCCTCGCCGCGGGCGCGATGGCGCTCGTGCTCGGCGCATACGTGATCATCACGTTCTGGCAGTACCGCAACGCCTGCGCAGTGGAGCCCACCGCCGGATGCTACGACGTGCGCGACCCCCTCGACCTGGCCCTTCTGTGCGCTGCAGGTGGTGCGGCCTGCCTCGGCTTCCTGTGGTGGAACGCAGCTCCAGCAAAGATCTTCATGGGCGACACCGGTTCGCTCGCCCTTGGCGGCATGCTCGCCGGCCTGTCGGTCACCACCCGCACCGAACTCCTCATGGTCGTCATCGGCGCACTGTTCGTCGCCGAGGCCGCCTCGGTGGTCATCCAGGTGGCGGTCTTCCGGTCCAGCAGACGCCGCGTGTTCCGGATGGCACCGTTCCACCACCACTTCGAGCTCGGCGGGTGGGCCGAAACCACCGTCATCATCAGATTCTGGCTGCTCGCCGGAATCGCCTCGGCGATGGGCCTCGCCCTGTTCTACAGCGAGTACCTCGCGGCGATCGGAGACTGACATCGTGACGGAAGAACTGGAGCGACTGCGGGGAGCGCAGGTTCTCGTCGCCGGCGCCGGGATCTCGGGCCGCGCCACCATCAGGCCCCTCCTCGATCTCGGGGCACGTGTGACCGTCACCGACCGCAATCCGGACGCACTGGCACATTGCGCCGAACTCGGCGCCGACACCGTCGAACTCGACAACCTGCTCGACGGCCCCGGATCCCTGCGCGGCTACGCCCTCGTCGTCACCAGCCCGGGCTTCCCACCCGACGCACCGCTGCTCTCACGTGCTGCCGGTGCCGCGGTCCCCATCTGGGGCGACATCGAACTGTCGTGGCGTGTCGACCAGGCCGAGCTCTACGGACTACCCAGACGATGGCTCGTCGTGACGGGCACGAACGGCAAGACCACCACGACGATGATGCTGCAGGCGATCCTCGAATCGGCAGGTATCTCCTCAGCGGCATGCGGCAACATCGGCCTGCCCGTACTGGACGCGTTGCGCCGCGACGGCCCTCGAGCCGACGTCCTCGCCGTCGAACTGTCCTCGTTCCAACTCCACTGGGCACCCTCCGTACGCCCCGCAGCCGGGGTAATCCTCAACATCGCCGAAGACCACCTCGACTGGCACGGCGGCATCGAGAACTACATCGACGCCAAGCTCGGCGCACTCACCGGCGCCGTCGGAGTACTCGGACTCGACGATCCGATCGCCGGCGGCCTTCGCGAGCGGTCCCGGGCCGTCCTCACCGTCGGGTTCACCCTCGGCTATCCCGACGCAGGACAGCTCGGAATCAGCGGCGACGTGCTCGTCGACCGAGCGTTCGCCGACTCCGCCGTCCTCGCTGCAGTCGCCGACGTGACCCCGGCCGGCCCGGCCGGATTGTCCGACGCCCTGGCCGCCGCCGCGCTGGCCCGCGCGATCGACGTGCCGGAAGCGGCGGTGCACGACGGACTACGCAGGCACCAGGTCGGTCCACACCGTGCGGCACCGGTGGGCACCGTCGACGGCGTCGACTACATCGACGACTCGAAGGCCACCAACCCGCACGCGGCGCGCAGCTCTCTGCTCGCCCGCGACGCGGTCGTGTGGATTGCGGGCGGAATGCTCAAGGGAGCGCGCGTCGACGACCTTGTCGCCGACGTTGCGCCGCGACTGACCGGGGCCGTCCTGCTCGGCCGCGACGCCGGACAGATCGCCGACGCGCTGGCACGACACGCCCCCGGCATCCCCGTGGTCCTGGTCGACACGCGCGACGATGGGACGATGACCGGTCAGGAGAGCGGACCCACACCGGAGTTCCGTCGGGTGAGTGCACCCGGTGCCGACGGGCCCGACGCGATGCGCATCGCAGTTCGTGAGGCCGCCGCCCTCGCATCCCCGGGGCATGCCGTGGTGCTGGCACCGGCCGCTGCGTCGCTCGACATGTTCGCCGACTACGCCCAGCGTGGTCGCAGCTTTGCGACCGCGGTCGACGCACTGCGCGGGGGCGGGACATTACGGTGACCTCGCAGCAGGGGAGCGCACCGCCACCGACCGCGCGCGGTCGGATCGGATTGTGGATGGCGCGTCCCCTCGCGTCGTTCCACCTCGTCGTCACCATCGCCGTGCTGCTCACGGTGCTGGGACTGGTGATGGTGCTCTCGTCGTCGAGTGTGGAAGCGGTCGCTGCAGAGATCTCGCCGTACCGGATGTTCACGTCGCAGATCGTGTACGTCTGCGTCGGTTTCGTCGTCTTCTACATCGCCCTGCAGATCCCGGTGCGCGCGATGCGCAGGTTCGCATTCCCGGCTTTCGTCGCGTCGATCGTGCTGCTCGTACTCGTGCTGATACCCGGTATCGGGACCGAATCACAGGGCACCCGCGGCTGGTTCGTGGTCGCAGGGATATCCCTGCAGCCGTCGGAAATCGTGAAGATCACGATCGCGTTGTGGGGTGCGCACCTGCTGGCTTCGAAACGCGGAGAGAATTCCACTCTCAAAGAGATGCTCGTGCCGATCGTTCCCGCCGCGCTGCTGGCGACCATCCTCATCGTGCTGCAGCCCGACCTCGGAACGACCGTTTCGCTGGGCATCGTCGTACTGGCTCTGCTCTGGTTCGCGGGTCTACCGTTGAAGATCTTCGTCGGAATCGTCAGCACCGCGGTCGCGAGTGCTGGGGTCCTGGCATTGACCGCCGGATACCGCTCGGCGCGCGTACGCGCGTTCTTCAACCCGGGCGAAGACCCGCAAGGTGCCGGATACCAAGCACGACAGGCGCGTTTCTCTCTCGCCGACGGCGGCATCTGGGGTCGAGGGCTCGGCCAGAGTCGCGCCAAATGGAACTACCTGCCGAACGCCCACAACGACTTCATCTTCGCGATCATCGGCGAAGAACTCGGCTACATCGGGGGCGCTGCGGTCATCGGGCTGTTCGCCCTGTTCGCCTACGTGGGCCTGCGCATCGCGATGCGCTCGGTCGATCCGTTCCTGCGGTTGTTCACCGCCACCGCCACGGTATGGATCATCGGCCAGGCCTTCATCAACATCGGGTACGTAGTCGGGCTCCTGCCGGTGACCGGACTGCAGCTTCCGCTGGTATCGGCCGGCGGCACATCCACCGTCACGACACTGCTCATGTTCGGTCTGATCGCGAACGCCGCGAGACACGAACCAGAGGCGATCGCTGCACTACACGCAGGTCACGATGGGCGACTGGCTCGAATCATGAAGATCCGCAGACCCGAGGCCTACCGTCCCGCGCGCGGTGACGCACGAGGCGGGTCGAACCGCCGACAGGAGTCTCCGCGCGGCGGTAGCAACCCCCGCGCACGCAGCGGAACCGCGGTGGCAACACGGGCACGACGCGCACCCGTCGCCAGCGACACCCGCCGCGCAGCGGACAGTGCTCGAGCGCGTGGCACCGGGGGCGCCCGCGCCCGCGGCGCCCAACCAGAACGAAAGAAGAACGGCCGCGCGGCTTCGCAGAACACTCGAAGGCGTGACGGGAACGGCAGGACCGGAGAGCGAGGAAATCGTAGGTGAGTGGGGAGAAGCCAGCACTGTCCGTCGTGGTGGCAGGAGGCGGCACGGCCGGGCATATCGAGCCTGCCCTCGCGGTGGCCGACGCGATTCGCGATCTCATACCGGGCGCCACAGTGACGGCACTCGGTACCTCACGCGGCCTCGAGACGACACTCGTCCCGCGTCGCGGGTACCCGCTCGAACTGATTCCTCCGGTGCCGCTGCCACGCAAACCCACCCTCGACCTGCTCAAACTACCTGCGCGGGTGGTGGCGTCCGTCCGACGCACGCGCGAGATCCTCGACCGGGTCGACGCGGATGTCGTCGTCGGCTTCGGCGGTTACGTCGCGCTTCCCGCGTACCTCGCGGCGGGCGGGGGAGTGCTGCGTCGCAGACGTCGTATCCCGGTAGTCGTCCACGAAGCGAACGCCAGTGCCGGAATCGCCAACAAGATCGGTGCCCTGCGCGCTGCCCGAGTGCTCGCGGCCGTCCCGGGATCCGGCATCGTCCGGAAGGGCGAGCCGGAGATCGTGGGGATCCCGGTGCGGTCCTCGATCACCGAACTCGACCGCGCGTCGCTGCGTTCCGAGGCGCGCCGCCACTTCGGACTCCCTGACGATGTACCGGTTCTGCTGGTGTTCGGCGGTTCCCAGGGCGCACGGTCCCTCAACGACGCAGTGGTCGGTGCCGCAGCAGGTCTCGCAGAGGCCGGTGTCGCGGTCCTGCACGCGCACGGCCCGAAGAACACCGTCGACGTCCCCACACACCCGGGCCATGCCACGGCGCCCTACGTGGCCGTGCCGTATCTCGAACGAATGGACCTCGCGTACTCGGCGGCGGACGCGGTGGTCTGCCGCTCCGGCGCGATGACGGTTGCCGAGGTCTCCGCGGTGGGCCTGCCGGCCGTCTACGTGCCTCTACCGCACGGCAATGGCGAGCAGGAACTCAATGCCCGGCCGATCGCCTCGGCCGGAGGTGGAATGATCGTGGCAGACGCCGAGCTCACGCCGACGTTCGTGGCCGAGACGGTCACGCCGTTGCTGGGTGATCCAGGCAGGCTCGCCGAGATGGGACGTAACGCGGCGGCCGCCGGACACCGCAGTGCCGCAGCCGAAGTGGCCCGGATCGTGCTGGCGGTCGCCGGCGTGGAACCGAACAGGAGTCGAGAATGAGCGCGCAGCTGCCCGCCGAACTTCAGCGGGTGCACATGGTGGGGATCGGCGGTGCGGGAATGTCGGGCATCGCCCGGATCCTGCTCGCTCGCGGTGGTGAGGTGTCCGGATCGGATGCCAAGGAGAGTCGAGGGGTTCTTGCCCTCCGCGCGCGGGGAGCACAGGTCCGGATCGGTCATCACGCCGAGGCGCTCGACCTGATCGACGGCGGACCGACCGCGGTCGTCACGACGCATGCCGCTATCCCGAAGGACAATCCCGAACTCGTCGAGGCCCACGACCGGGGCATCCCCGTCCTGCTGCGACCCGCAGTGCTCGCGGCCCTGATGCGCGAGTACCGCACATTCCTGGTCTCCGGCACGCACGGCAAGACATCGACCACGTCGATGCTGGTGGTGACCCTCCAGCACTGCGGGTTCGATCCGTCGTTCGCTGTCGGTGGCGAGCTCAACGAATCCGGCACCAACGCCCACCACGGCAGCGGCGACGTCTTCGTCGCGGAAGCCGACGAAAGCGACGGTTCGCTGCTCCAGTACGACCCGAACGTCGTGATCGTGACGAACGTCGAACCCGATCACCTCGACTACTTCGGTACCGCCGAGGCATACACCCAGGTGTTCGACGACTTCGTAGCCAAGGTCGTCCCGGGTGGCATGCTCATCGTCTGCCTCGACGACACGGGGTCGACCGCACTGGCCGAGCGCGTCGTCGCACTCGGTCGTTCCGATCTCCGGGTCGCCGGGTACGGCACGGCCGACGTCATCGGCACGGACGAGGTTGTCCACGGTGTCACGGTCGGAGTGCGTCTGCTCGCGTGGGAGGCCAAGGACATCGGCGGCGTCGCCGAATTCCACCTCGCAGGCGAGGACACTCCACGCACTGTCCGTCTGTCGGTGCCGGGCAGGCACATGGCCCTCAATGCGCTCGCCGCTCTGCTGGCAGCACTCGAGGCCGGGGCATCCGTGGATGAGGCGATCGAAGGTCTTGCAGGTTTCGGCGGTGTCCACCGGCGATTCCAGTTCAGCGGTCGTGAACAGGGTGTCCGCGTCTTCGACGACTACGCACACCACCCGACCGAGGTCCGCGCCGTTCTTGCGGCGGCTGCCGAACTGGTGGCGGGGGAGCCGTTGCGCTATACCGAGTCGGGTACCGAGCGTCCCCGAGTGATCGTCGTGTTCCAGCCGCATCTGTACTCGCGCACCGAAACGTTCGCGACGGAATTCGGTGCCGCCCTGGATCTGGCCGACGAAGTAGTGGTCCTCGACGTCTACGGTGCCCGCGAAGAACCGATTCCGGGTGTGAGCGGCGCATTGGTCGCGCAGGCGGTCTCGAAGTCCGTGCACTACCAACCGGACCTCTCGCTCGTACCGCGGCAGGTGGCGCGCCTGAGCCGCCCCGGCGACATCGTCATCACCATGGGTGCGGGTGACGTCACGATGCTGGGGCGCCAGATCCTCGATGCCCTGCACAGCAAGCCCGGCCGCTTCCGGTCCACGGGCCTGGGAACGGAGTCGAGCGGTTCGTGACACCCGATTCCACGAAGACCACCGAGCGTAGAGCAACCCGGCGCGGGAGGCCCGCTCGCGGTGAACGCGCAACCGCCCGCCGCGCCAGGAGAGCCGAGCGCGACGAGGCAACCGGAGCGGGCAACGCGACGCGGCGTCCCTCGGGTCGTTCGGTGCGGCTGCGCACGGTGCTCATCGGTGGCGTCGTGGTGATCGCTCTGCTCGCAGCGATCGTGGTGGCATGGACCTCGCCGTTGCTGTCGGTGCGCTCGGTGGAGGTGACGGGCAACGACATCATCACTCGTGAGGAAGTGCTCGAATCCCTGAACATCGCCGACGGGACGCCGCTTCTCCAGGTGGGTACGGCCGAGGCAGCGCAACGTGTCGCATCGGCGCTACCTCGTGCCGCGTCGGTCCGGGTACAGCGGGTCTATCCCTCCACCGTGCGAGTGACCGTTGCCGAGCGTGTCGCGGTGGTGTATTTCGATGCCCCGGACGGCACGCACTCCGTCGATGCGGAAGGCGTGGACTTCGCAGTGGAACCGCCACCGCTGCTCACGCCCCGGCTCGTCACAGGATCTCCGGGCACCGGTGACCCCGCGACGGAGGCCGCGGTGCAGGTGATCGGACTGCTTCCACCCGAACTGGCCGTGCAGGTACAGGAGATCACGGCGGGTTCGGACTCGGATATCTCCCTCACGCTGGTCGACGGTCGAGTGGTCGTATGGGGTGGTGTGGAGCGTTCGGATCGTAAGGCCGCGGTGATTCTGCCGCTCCTGACCCAGCCCGGTCAGCAGTTCGATGTCGCCAGTCCGAGCCTTCCGACGGTGCGGTGAGATGGTCGGTATGAAATTGGTGGCGTGTCGTCGGCGAGTCTGCTGGCGGATTCGGGCCGCTGTGCCATAGCGTTTCGCAACAGTCGGGTACTTGACATAACCTTAAAGCTATGGTTGAGGGTTTGTCGGATACCGCAAGAAGATCGATCGAAGTGTGAACCCGAAATCCCAGGAAGGCGAGAGCCCATGACGCCCCCGCACAACTACCTCGCCGTAATAAAGGTCGTCGGTATCGGCGGTGGCGGCGTGAATGCGGTCAACCGCATGATCGAGCAGGGACTCAAGGGAGTCGAGTTCATCGCGGTCAACACCGATGCACAGGCACTCCTCATGTCCGACGCCGACGTCAAGCTCGACGTCGGGCGCGAATTGACCCGCGGCCTCGGCGCCGGGGCCGACCCCGAGGTCGGCCGCAAGGCCGCCGAAGACCACAAGGACGAAATCGAAGAGGTGCTCAAGGGCGCCGACATGGTGTTCGTCACCGCGGGTGAGGGCGGTGGCACCGGCACCGGCGGCGCGCCCGTCGTGGCCAGCATTGCGCGCAAGCTCGGTGCGCTGACGGTCGGTGTCGTCACGCGCCCCTTCTCCTTCGAGGGCAAGCGGCGTGGCGGTCAGGCCGACACCGGTATTCAGGCGCTGCGCGAATCGTGCGACACCCTCATCGTCATCCCCAACGACCGGCTGCTCCAGCTGGGCGACGCTGCGGTGAGCCTCATGGACGCATTCCGATCCGCCGACGAGGTCCTCCTCAACGGTGTCCAGGGCATCACCGATCTCATCACCACCCCCGGTCTGATCAACGTCGACTTCGCCGACGTCAAGGGGGTCATGTCCGGGGCGGGCAGTGCGCTCATGGGTATCGGTTCGTCGCGGGGCGAGGGCCGTGCGATCAAGGCTGCCGAAGCCGCGATCAATTCACCGCTCCTCGAAGCGTCGATGGAGGGTGCGCGCGGCGTGCTGCTGTCGATCGCCGGTGGTTCCGACCTCGGGCTGTTCGAGATCAACGAAGCAGCGTCGCTGGTGCAGGAGGCCGCACACATCGATGCCAACATCATTTTCGGCACCGTCATCGACGACTCGCTCGGCGACGAGGTTCGTGTCACGGTGATCGCCGCGGGCTTCGACGGAGGCACTCCGGCGCGACGACCCGTCGAAGCAGGCCCCGGTCAGCAACAGTCCCAGCAGTCACAGGGACAGCAGAACCCTCAGCAGGGTTCGCGACCCGGCGCCGTCGGTGCAGGGCGCGCAGGTGAACTCGGCCGACCCGATCGTGGCGGTGCCGACGAAGCGCCGGTGCGTGAGCCGGCCCCGGCATCCGGCGGACTTCCCCCGGCCGGTGGAGCCGCCCGCTCGGTAGAGGTCGACGACGATGGCGACGACGACGTGGACGTACCGATCTTCATGCGGCGTTGACGGCATCTCGCCCCGGGGTACGTGCCCGCCGGGTCGTGACCACACGAGCCGGCGGGGTCTCGGCCGCTCCGTACGACTCTTTCAACCTCGGCGACCACGTGGGGGACGATCCTGCAGCCGTCGCAGCCAATCGGCAGCGATTGGCTGCGGTCCTCGGCCTGCCGCCCGAGCGGTTCGTGTGGATGGAGCAGATCCACAGCCGTACCGTCACCGTGGTGGACGGTCCGGTGACGGAACCGGTCCCCGCGACCGACGCCCTCGTCACCACGACGATCGGTCTCGCGCTCGTCACACTCAGTGCCGACTGCGTGTCGGTGCTGCTCTCCGACGAGGAAGCCGGTGTCGTGGCCGCAGCGCACGCGGGACGCATCGGTGCCCGCATCGGCATCATCCCGCGCGTCCTCGATGCGATGGTCGAACTGGGTGCGCGCCGGGACCGCATCGGGGCATTCCTGGGTCCCGCGGCGAGCGGCCGCCGATACGAGGTGCCCGCCGCGATGCGCCAGGACGTCGAAGCGCACCTTCCCGGCAGCGCAACCCGCACGGCCAAGGGCACTCCCGGGCTGGATCTTCGCGCGGGCCTGCGCAGGCAGTTGCTCGAACACGGTGTCGCGGGCGTGGCCGAGGATCCACGATGCACCATCGAGGACCAGACCTTGTTCAGCCACCGTAGGGAGGCGCCCACCGGCAGGTTCGCCTCCGTCGTCTGGCTCGAGGAAGGTCCACAGTGAGCGAGGCAGCGACGCAGGCCCGGCGCGACGAGCTCGCTCGCGGACTCGCCGCGGTCCGGAGCCGGTTGGACGACGCGGCCCGTGCGTGCGGACGCGAGCCGTCCGACGTCGGATTGTTGACCGTCACAAAGTTCTTCCCGGCGTCGGACGCGGTCCTGCTGTACGAGCTGGGATGCCGCGCGTTCGGAGAATCGCGTGAGCAGGAGGCACACACCAAGATCGAGCAGTTCCGGGAGGCTGTCCCCGACCCGACCGTGCAGTGGCACATGATCGGGCGGCTGCAACGGAACAAGGCCCGTTCGGTTTCCCGCTGGGCGCACACCGTGCACTCGGTCGACAGCGCCCGGCTCGCCGGAGCTCTTGCGGCGGGAGCGACGGCGGCACTCGCCGCCGGTGACCGAGCCGAGCCGTTGCGGGTCCTGCTGCAGGTGAGTCTCGATGGCGACCCACAACGCGGTGGCGTCCCCGCTGATGGTCTCGATGTCCTTGCCGATGAGGTCGCCGCGGCCGACGGTCTCGAGCTGGCGGGCCTGATGGGGGTGCCGCCACTCGGGGCGGACCTCGACGAGTCGTTCGAGACGCTCGCGGAACTGGGGGTGCAGCTGCGGCAACGTCATCCCGCGGCACGCGAGCTGTCCGCCGGGATGTCGGGTGATCTCGAACATGCCGTGCGCCACGGTTCGACATGCGTGCGTGTCGGAACGGGAGTGTTGGGTCCGCGACCGTTAGCCTGAATCTCAACCGCCGCGCGAGGGAAGGGCGATCGATGAGCACGCTCCACAAGTTCAAGGCCTACTTCGGAATGGTCCCGCTCGAGGACTACGAGGACGACTACCTCGACGACCCGGCGAGCGCACGTCGTGAGCGCGACTACGGCGACCAGCCGTACGGCGCATACTCGGCTCCGCGCCGGGAAGAGTATCCCGCTCCGCGGCGGGACGAGTCCGAGCGTGATTTCGCGGAAGACGACTTCGATCGGTACGACCCGCCAGCGCGCAGCGCCCGGGTCGAGCCGATCACTGCCCGCGCCCCGCGTCCGGCCGCGGCTCCGGTGCGATCCCCCGCGCGGTCCACACTTGCCCCCGAATCGCGACTCGAGCGGACCGAGGCGCGGCGCGGCGCGCTGTTCGATGAAGGAGGTCCGTTGTCGAAGATCACGACGCTGCGTCCGCGCGATTACGGCGAGGCACGCACGATCGGTGAGCGGTTCCGTGACGGGACCCCGGTGATCATGGATCTCGTCGAGATGAGCAATGCCGACGCGAAGAGGCTGGTCGACTTCGCGGCCGGACTGGCATTCGCCCTGCGCGGGTCCTTCGACAAGGTGGCGACGAAAGTCTTCCTGCTGTCGCCCGCCGACATCGACGTGTCCGCGGAGGAACGCCGCCGCATCGCGGAGACCGGCTTCTACAGTCAGCAATAGCACCGCACGGTGCCGCGCGGCGGCGCTGTCTCCGACTCCCTCGAACGCAAACGAAACGCCCGGCGTGATGCAGATAACTGCAGGCCGGGCGTTTCGGTTTGGATGGGTTCGGGTTCTTCGGGCAGAGTGGGCGGGTGGCCGTATTCGATGTGCTGTACTTCCTGCTGTTCATCTTCTGGCTTCTGCTGATCGGACGAATCATTGTCGAGTTCATCAGAACCTTCGCGCGGGATTGGAAGCCGACGGGATTCGTCGTGGTGATCCTGGAAGCGATCTTCACGGTCACCGACCCGCCGGTGAAGCTACTGAGGCGTCTCATCCCCCCGCTCAATCTGGGCGGGATCCGGCTCGACCTATCCATCATGGTCTTGCTGTTCATCGTGTACTTCCTGATGGCGTTCATCCCGCGGAGCGGGGGGTTCTGAGATGCGCCGACGCGGCGCCGTCCCAGGGCCTTCTCGCTCTGCGATGTGCCAGAATGGAATGCCATATACAGTGGGTTTTGATACGCGTGACGCACTGTCTGAACTACGGAACGCCTGCTTGACCGCTTATTTGACGCGTGAAGGGACCCTTCCATGCCGCTGACACCAGCTGATGTGCACAATGTCGCGTTCAGCAAGCCTCCGATCGGGAAGCGCGGATACAACGAGGACGAGGTCGACGCTTTTCTCGATCTCGTCGAGCAGGAGTTGACGTCCCTGATCGAGGAGAACGCCGACCTGCGCCAGCGCGTCGCGGAACTCGACCAGGAGCTTGCCGAGGCGAAGAAAGCGCCGCGCACTGCCGCACAGGCAGCGGTACCGGCGAAGCCGGAACCGCCGCGGGTCGTCGAACCTCCCAAGCCGGAGCCCGCTCCGGTACCTGCCCCGGCACCCACGCCCGCGCCGGTCGCGGCGGCTGCGCCGTCCGGCGACGCGAGCATGCAGGCCGCGAAGGTGCTCGGTCTGGCGCAGGAGATGGCAGATCGCCTCACCGGCGATGCCAAGACCGAAGCCGAAGAGTTGGTGCGCAATGCCCGCACGAACTCCGAACAGCTCGTCTCGGATGCGCGTACGCGCAGCGAAGCGATGATCGCCGACGCCCGACAGAAGTCCGACGCGATGCTCTCCGACGCACGTACGCGGTCCGAGACGCAGCTCCGTCAGGCCAAGGAGAAGGCGGACGGTCTGCAGGCGGATGCCGAGAAGAAGCACACCGAGATCATGGCGACGATCAACCAGCAGCGTTCCGTTCTCGAAGACCGGATCGAACGCCTCAAGACGTTCGAGCGCGAATACCGCGTGCGCCTGAAGTCGTACCTCGAATCGCAGCTCGAAGAGCTCGAGCAGCGCGGTTCCGCGGTGCCGGTGGACAGCGGTGCGGATGCGTTCAATCAGTCCAACTCGTCGTCGTTCGGTTCGTCGTCCTTCGCCAAGGGCAACGGCTGATCGAGGTCCCGGGCCTGGTTCCGCACCTCGGTTGAGGAGGACTCGTGCTCGTCACGACGTTGGTGCTCGCAGCGATCGGATTCGGTCTTCTCGTCATTGCCTTGATGACCGGATCCGTCGCGTGGGCCTGGGGTTGTATCGCAGTGTGCGTCGTAGGGGCTGTGATTTTGCTTGCGAGTTCTCTCACGTCGCGCGATCCGTCGACGCCGGACAACCCGGCGCGTCGGCGCGCAACGCCGAATTCGCGGCCTGCGCAAGGCGACGAACAGCACGATTCACGAGAATGACCAGCGCTGCCTACAATGGGCACACGAGTACTGTTCGATAGAGGCAGTGTCGATAGAGGCAGTGCACAGACTGTTGTTTCCCGCGCGTGCGGGACGGCGTCGATCCGGCCATCACCGGGGAGTCTTCGGAAGAACGGTGCCGAACGAATGCGGCTGTATTCGCGAGGTGCTCAGTAGAACCGAACGGGTGGGCCCGTCACAGCCCGAACGAAGAGGCACACTCCGGACGCTTCCGGAGAGTGCAAGCGGGGTGGTACCGCGGTGACCGTGCAGAATGCGCGGTGGTCGTCCCCGTGCCGAGAATGTGAGGCACGGAGGAGTCACGCGGTGACCGAGAACGTCAATCCCACTGCAGCGACCGGCGGGTATCCGAAGGTCGACTACGGCGTCGCGAAGGACGCCGGTGTCGACTTCCCCGATCTCGAGGAGCGTGTCCTCGCGCGCTGGGCCGAGGACGACACCTTCAAGGCCTCCATCTCCCATCGTGAGGGCGGCGAGGAGTTCGTATTCTACGACGGCCCCCCGTTCGCCAACGGGCTACCGCACTACGGGCATCTGCTCACCGGCTACGTCAAGGACGTCGTTCCACGATTCCAGACGATGCTCGGCAAGAAGGTCGACCGGCGATTCGGGTGGGACACCCACGGTCTTCCTGCCGAGCTGGAAGCCGAGAAGCAACTCGGTATCAAGGACAAGTCCGAGATCGACACGATGGGCCTGGCCGAGTTCAACGCGTACTGCAAGCAGTCGGTGCTGCGTTACACGGGGGAGTGGCGCGACTACGTCACCCGTCAGGCCCGCTGGGTGGACTTCGACAACGACTACAAGACGCTCGACCTGGACTTCATGGAGTCGGTCATGTGGGCGTTCAAATCACTGCACGACAAAGGCCTGATCTACCAGGGCTTCCGCGTGCTGCCCTACAGCTGGTACGAGCAGACGCCGCTGTCGAACCAGGAAACCCGGCTCGACGACGCGTACAAGATGCGCCAGGACCCGGCGGTCACCGTCGACATGGTGCTGCGCGCGCCGGGTACCGAACTGGACGGGGCCAACGCCCTGATCTGGACCACGACGCCGTGGACCCTCCCGTCGAACCTCGCGATCGCCGTGCACCCCGAGATCACCTACGTCTCCGTCCGTGCCGGTGAGGGCGACCACGCGAAGACCTACCTGCTGGCGAAGGACCGACTCGGTCACTACACCCGCGAACTGGGTGACGAACCCGAGGTATTGGCCGAGTACGCCGGCACCGACCTCGTGGGCCTCGCGTACGAACCGCCGTTCGACTTCTTCGTGGGCCGCGAGAACGCCCACCAGGTGATCGCCGCCGAGTATGTGACCACCGATTCCGGCACGGGAATCGTCCACCTCGCACCGGCGTTCGGTGAAGAGGACATGGAGTACTGCCAGCGCAACGGTATCGAGCTGGTGCAACCCCTCGATCCGGGCGGCAAGTTCACCTCGATGGTGCCGCCCTACGAGGGCATGCAGGTATTCGACGCGAATCCGGTCATCATCAAGGACCTCAAGGCCGCCGGAAAGCTGTTGCGGCACGAGACGATCGAGCACTCCTACCCGCACTCGTGGCGTTCCGGCCAGCCGCTGATCTACATGGCCGTGCCCTCGTGGTTCGTTGCGGTCACCCGGTTCCGTGATCGCATGGTCGAGCTGAACCAGGAGATCACCTGGGTTCCCGAGCACATCCGTGACGGTCAGTTCGGCAAGTGGCTCGAGGGCGCCCGCGATTGGAACATCAGCCGTAATCGATACTGGGGCAGCCCGATCCCGGTGTGGGTGTCCGACGATCCCGAATACCCCCGCGTCGATGTCTACGGCTCACTCGACGACCTCGAGCGCGACTTCGGCGTGCGCCCCGATGATCTGCACCGCCCGATGATCGATCTGCTCACCCGGCCCAATCCGGACGACCCGACCGGGAAGTCCACGATGCGCCGGGTTCCCGAGGTGCTCGACTGCTGGTTCGAGTCGGGATCCATGCCGTTCGCGCAGGTGCATTACCCGTTCGAGAACACAGACTGGTTCGACTCGCACTTCCCTGGCGATTTCATCGTCGAGTACAACGGGCAGACCCGCGGATGGTTCTACACCCTGCACGTCCTCGCGACAGCGCTGTTCGACCGACCGGCGTTCAAATGCGTTGCTGCGCATGGCATCGTCCTCGGCGAGGACGGGCTCAAAATGAGCAAGTCCAAGGGCAACTACCCCGACGTCAACGAGGTGTTCGCGCGCGACGGCTCCGACGCCATGCGCTGGTTCCTCATGTCGTCGCCGATCTTGCGCGGCGGCAACCTCGTCGTCACAGAACAGGGCATCCGCGAGGGTGTGCGTCAGGCTCTGCTGCCGCTGTGGAATGCGTGGAGCTTCCTGCAGCTGTACGCGCCGAAGGCCGGTACCTGGCGCACCGATTCGCCCCACGTCCTCGATCGGTACATCCTGGCGAAACTCGCCGCGACCCGCGACGCCGTCACCGAGGCACTCGACGTGATCGACATCGCAGGCGCGTGCGACGAGGTGCGTACCTTCTGTGACGCGCTGACCAACTGGTACGTACGTCGGTCCCGGTCGCGGTTCTGGGACGAGGACGACGACGCGATCGACACCCTGCACACGGTGCTCGAAGTCGTCTCCCGGCTCGCGGCCCCGCTGTTGCCGCTGGCGACCGAGGTGATCTGGCGCGGACTGACCGGAGGGCGTTCCGTGCATCTGGCGGACTGGCCGACCGCTCAGGAACTGCCCGCGGACGCCGACCTGGTCTCGGCGATGGACGATGTGCGAACGGTGTGCTCGACCGTGCTGTCGCTGCGCAAGGCTCAGCAGCTGCGCGTGCGACTGCCGCTTCCCGCAGTCACCGTTGCCAGCGCGGGTTCCTCGGCGCTGGAGTCGTTCGTCGATCTGGTGAAGGACGAGGTCAACGTCAAGAACGTCGTCTTGACCGACGACGTCGAGTCGCACGGTCGATTCGAGGTTGTCGTCAACGCTCGAGCAGCCGGTCCGAGGCTCGGCAAGGACGTCCAGAAGGTCATCAAGGCCGTCAAGTCCGGCGACTGGTCCGAGAACGCGGACGGCACCGTCACCGCGGCCGGCATCACGCTGCTGCCGGAGGAGTTCACCACCCGCCTCGTTGCTGCAGAACCGGAATCGACCGCGGCACTGCCCGGGGGCGCCGGACTCGTGGTGCTCGACTCGACGGTCACCGAGGAACTCGAGGCCGAGGGCTGGGCGAAGGACCGCATCCGCGAACTGCAGGATGCGCGGCGCAACCTCGGGCTCGACGTCTCGGATCGGATCGCCGTGCAGTTCGAGGTACCCGCGGACCGTGCAGATTGGGCAACCGAGCACCGCGAGCTGATCGCAGGTGAAGTTCTCGCCACCACGTTCGAACTTGCTCCCGCGGGGGACGGCGCGGTCGAGCTCGGTGAAGGGGTACGCGCCACGATCAGCAAGGCCTGAGACACCCGCGGGCATGAGCAGGTCGGTGCCCACACATACGGTGCTGGAATGACCTCCGCCTCCACTCGGCGCTGGGTGCTCCACGTAGACCTCGACGCCTTCTTCGCGTCCGCAGAGCAGCTGACCCGGCCGACCCTCCGGGGTCGGCCGGTGCTGGTCGGCGGCCTCGGAGCACGCGGGGTCGTGGCGGGCGCGAGTTACGAAGCACGCCACTACGGTGCCCGCTCGGCGATGCCGATGAGCCGGGCACGCAGACTCGTCGGGGCAGGCGGGGTCGTTCTCCCTCCACGCGGTGCCGTGTACCGAGAGTTGAGCATTGCGGTGTTCGACACCCTGCGTTCACGAGTGCCGGTCCTCGAGACGCTCTCGCTCGACGAGGCGTTCGCCGAACCGGCGGAACTGGCCGGTGCCTCCGCCGAGGACGCGGACCGCTTCTGTACGGAGCTGCGGGCGGAGGTCCTGCAGAAGACAGGTCTCGTGGCCTCGATCGGTGCGGGGTCGGGGAAACAGATCGCGAAGATCGGGTCCGGGCTGGCCAAACCGGACGGGCTGCTCGTCGTGCGACCGGAGGCAGAACTGACGCTGCTGCACGGTCTTCCCGTGCGCAGTCTGTGGGGTATCGGTCCGGTGGCCGAGGAGCGCCTGCGCAAACTCGGTATCGACACCATCGGTCATCTCGCCGCGCTGCCCGTGGCCGAAGCGGCGTCCATTCTCGGCGCGACCGTAGGGCCCGGCCTGCACCGGCTCGCCAACGGACTCGACGGCCGCCCCGTGGTCGAACGCGCCGAAGCCAAGCAGGTCAGTGCCGAAACCACCTATCCCACCGACATCGTGGCGTTGCCGCACCTGCGTCGCGCCGTGGTCACAAGTGCGGCCGCTGCCCACGAACGGTTACGTAAGGACGGACGTGCCGCGCGGACCGTAGTCCTCAAACTGCGCAAGTCCGACATGTCGATTCTCACCCGTTCGACGACATTGCCGTACGCCACCGAGGACGTGCAGGTCCTCACCGCTGCGGCCCAACGCCTCGCGCTCGACCCACTCGAGATCGGACCCATCAGACTCGTCGGAGTCGGTTTCGCGGGGCTGTCGACGATCGCGCAGGATTCACTCTTCCCGGAACTCGACGCCCTCGACCCCGAGGCGTCGCGCGACGGCCCGGTCGACGAGGATGTGCTCGCGCCGCAGCAGGTGCCGGATCGGCGCTGGAGGCCCGGAACCGACGTCCGGCATCCGGATTTCGGGCACGGCTGGGTCCAAGGGGCAGGCCACGGTGTCGTCACCGTGCGGTTCGAAACGAGGTCCACCGGCCCTGGGCCCGCACGGACATTGGACGAGGCAGATCCGTTGATCGAACAGGCCGATCCACTCTCGAGCCTGCACTGACACGGGTTCTAGCGGCCCGCATGGTTCTCTCACTACCGCCGGGTACTCTTGCGGACAATCCGCCTGTCGCGGTGGACCCATCCGCTGCTGGATGACCGAGCACGAACGTCGTGTTCGTTTCGAGAACGAGAAGGACGAGAATTTTGAAGCTTCGCAAGATCACCGTCGCTACGGTGGCGCTCGCCGCCGCCCTCACGATGACTGCCTGCAGCTCGGACGACGGAAGCTCGACCGAGACGACCGCGGCAGCCTCATCGGCAGCCACGACGACCACTGAGGCCGCATCGGAGTACCCGCCGGTGCCCACCGTCGAGGAACTGCAGGCTCAGCTCGATCAGGCCTTCGACGGCAGCATCCCGGCCGAGGAGAAGCAGAACCTCGTGCAGGGTGCAGAGCTCGATCCGACGCTGATCGACCAGGTCGCCGCAGCTGCACAGCAGGCCGGTGCGCAGGTCACCATCATCGACATCAACGACAACCAGGACGGCACCGCGACCGCCGGTATCGAGACCGCCATCGGCGATCAGGTCTCCACGGGCACGGTCATGTTCGTTGCCGAGGACGGCTACTGGAAGCTGTCGCAGGACAACGCGTGCGCGATCGTCTCGCTCGCGGCTCTGCAGACGCCTGCGTGCCCGTAATTTTCTGAGCACGACCTCACTTCGTGAGACGAAGACGGTGGCCGACGCGCAATTCCGCGTCGGCCACCGTCTTCGATTCGGTGCAGTGAGGTCGTGGCGGCTCAGCTTTCGGGAGTGTGCCAGCCGACCCGATCGACCTGCGACTGCGTCAGGCGGGTTGCGCCGTCCGGGTCGAGGTATGTCTGATCGCCGCTCACCGTGAAGTCACCCTGAATGGGTAGTGGCTTGCTCGGGTCGATCGTCAGGGTCCCGTCGCCGGCCATGGTGTACTGCTCGACGGACAGCTGTCCTTGACCGTTGGGCAGCATCCACGTCGACTCCTGCGGAATCTGCTCGACACGGATGTCCACGCGAACCCGGTCGTCCTCGCGGGAGACGAGTGTGGCCGTGCCCACCTGGTCGATCGTGATTCCCGCGCTCATGACCTGTTGGTGGCTCTCCCACACGGCCCCCACACCGATTGCCTCGTCCGGGAACGCCACCATCCGGTAGACCGCTTGGTAGAACGCCTGTTCGAGCGCTGATCGCGCCACATTGGGCACCGCGGTACCGGGTTCGAGGCGTAGCGCGCTGACCGCGCCGTTCGGGCCCATCGTCAGCCCGGCCCCGGAGCCTTCCACCTCGGCGAGGGATGTCTCGAGATGCGGGTCGGGGGTGCTGACGTCGCCGAGGCGAAGGTCGACAACGGTCCCGGACGCTCCATCGGCCACGGATTCCGTGACGGTGGCAGACAACGGTGTCGTCAGTTCGGGCGTGGAGAAGTCCTGCGCCGGTTGATCGCCGATCTGCTGGTGCACTTCGGAGCGCGTGGTCAGGATCACGTTCTGTTCGGTTCCGGTCGTGGGCGCCAATCGCACCACCTCGCGCGGCTCGGCTCCCGCGTCGAGAACTGTCGCGCTCACAGCGGACACAGGAACCGTCACCTCGGCCGAAGCCGCGGTGACGGCGGGACCGCCGTCCGGGCTATCACCGCATCCCGTGACGAGCGCGGTGAGCGACAGGACGGCGGCGAAGGCACACGGCCTCGTATAGGCGAATCTCGACAGCACAGGCACGTCCACCAGGGTAGCCACGACGGGCGCGGTGGCCGCTTCCTCCGCTGTGTAGGGGATGATGGCGGGGTGAGTGACGAAGCTTCCCGGCCCGATCCTGCGTCCAGCGCGCCGGAACCGCCCGTGCCCGATCCGCCGGTAGGAGCACCGGCCGGAGGACGGATGCGATACCTGCTGGGGTTGGCGGTCGTGATCTACATCGCCGACCTGCTGACGAAGATCGCGGCGGTCCACTACATCGATCCGGCCGACCCGATTTCGATCATCGGCGACACCGTGACGTTGACGTTGGTCCGCAATCCCGGCGCCGCATTCTCGATGGCGACGGGCATGACCTGGCTGCTCACGTTGGTGGCGATCGGTGTCGTCATCGGGGTGATCAAGATCGGCCGGACGTTGCGCTCTCCCTGGTGGGCATTGGGATTGGGTCTTGTTCTCGGTGGTGCGCTCGGAAACCTCACCGATCGGCTGTTCCGCTCACCCGCGCCGTTGCAGGGACACGTCGTCGACTTCGTCTCGGTGGGGTGGTGGCCCGTGTTCAATGTCGCCGATTCGGCGATCGTCTGTGGCGCGATCCTGCTCGTGGCGTTGACCGTGTTCGGGATCGAACCGGACGGGAGCCGTGCGAAGTCGGGGGACGCTGCGAAATCGGAAGACGCTGCGAAATCGGAAGACGCTGCGAAATCGGAAGACACAGGGGATTCCGATTCGGGACCCAACAGAAAGGAAACACGTCAGTGAGAGAAACCCGGGCAATGCCCGTACCGGACGGGCTCGACGCGATGCGCGTCGATGCCGGACTGGCCCGTCTGCTCGGCTTGTCCCGGACAGCGGTCGCCGCGCTCACCGAGGAAGGCTCCGTCGTCATGGACGGCGCACCCGTGGGTAAATCGGATCGGCTCTCGGCCGGCTCGTGGCTCGAAGTGATCCTGCCCGAGCCTCCGCGGCCGCTGACCATCGAGGCGAAGCCCGTCGAAGGAATGGAGATCCTCTATTCCGACGACGACATCGTGGCCGTCGACAAGCCGGTCGGTGTGGCCGCGCACGCGAGCGTCGGATGGACCGGTCCGACGGTCATCGGTGGCCTTGCCGCCGCGGGCTTCCGTATCTCGACGTCGGGCGCGCACGAACGGCAGGGAATCGTGCACCGGCTCGACGTCGGAACGTCGGGTGTCATGGTCGTCGCGACCTCCGAGCGTGCCTACACCGTGCTCAAGCGCGCCTTCAAGGAACGCACCATCGACAAGCGCTACCACGCCCTGGTACAGGGCCATCCGGATCCGAGCAGCGGGACCATCGATGCCCCGATCGGCAGGCACCGCGGCAGCGACTGGAAGTTCACGGTCACCGCGGACGGCAAGCCCAGCATCACCCACTACGACACCGTCGAGGCGTTCCAGGCGGCAAGCCTGCTCGACGTCCACCTCGAGACCGGCCGGACCCACCAGATCCGTGTGCACTTCTCCGCACTGCGGCACCCGTGCTGTGGCGACCTGACCTACGGAGCCGACCCGCGTCTCGCTGCTCGCCTCGGGTTGGAACGTCAGTGGTTGCACGCACGCTCGCTCGGTTTCGCGCACCCGACCCGCGGTAACTGGGTCGAGATCACCAGCAAGTACCCGGCCGATCTCGAGAACGCCCTCGACGTGTTGCGTAATTCCTGACCTATGACTCGGATCCTCCCGTGGGTGGCGACGGCCGCGTTGGCGCTCGCGGTGCTCCTGGCAGGTGTGCTCAATCCGGTCCGTCCGGCGTCCGTGCGCACCGACGCCCTCGGCCCCGACAACGGCGAGCCGGTCCAGGACTATCTCGGCCGGGCCGGGGTGAGCCTGGGTGAGCGAGGGCCGGAGCCGAGCTGGGCGCTCGTTTCGTTCGTCGAACCCGTGGATGTCGCCGCGGTTGCCGCACTGCCCGGCGATCTGCGCGTGGCTCACGTTCTGTTCCGGGTGCCGATCGACCGGGTACAGACTCCACTCGTCACCGTCGCTGTGTCGGCGCATCCGGAGGCGCTGCAGCGCGCTCCGCTCGTGGCGGCAGGGAGACTCCGCGGCCCGGCTGCCGGGCATGATCGTGCGGCACGGATCGCCGCCGTCTCCGCGGATCGACTTGCGGCCGACTGCGCCTGCGCGGTGGGAATCGTCGTGCGCGGAACCGGTGAACAGTTGCGGGAGGTGGCCACCGCCTCCCAGGTGCGGGCTGTGGAAGCACTGCCGTCGGACGCGGTGGCCGGGAGGTTCTCGGTGCGACCGCTGTTGCCCGAACACATCGACACGGTGGCGCCGGGCCCCGACGACGGCCAGCCGTAGGAGTGGGCGGTGTTCGCGAAACCACGCAATCTTCCTGCCACCGGTGTGCTCTGCGGCGTCGGTGCGTATGCCTCGTGGGGATTGTTTCCGGCATTCTTCGGACTGCTCGCGCCTGCGGGGGCAGCAGAGATCCTTGCTCATCGCGTGCTGTGGACGCTTGTACTGATGATCCTGCTGCTCGCGGTTCTCGGTCGGTTGTCCGGCCTGCGTCATCTCGGATCGCGGACATGGATGCTCGTCGCTGCGGCGTCGACGGCGATCGCCGTCAATTGGGGCGTCTACCGATCTCGGTGAGAGTGCTCCATCGTTCACGGTGGAGGTGAATCACCGTCACTCAGGGCGACGTTGAGACCTCACATACTCGGCAATCACCGACAACGGCGCGCCGCCCGCAGTCCCGCAGTAGTAGGAACGGGACCATACATGCCCGCCCCACAGGTACCGGGAAAGGTGCTCCGCGTGATCGCGCCGCACGTGCCGCGATGACACGCCTTTGATCGAATTCACCAGCTTCGACAGCTGCACAGTCGCGGGAGAGCTGATCAGCAGGTGCACATGGTCGTCCTCGCCGTAGAACTCCGGCGGTTCGCATCCGAAGTCCACTCACACCTCCCGCATCACCTCCTCGCAGTCCACCAAGATCGGGCCGGTGAACGCACCACGCCGAAATTTCGTGACGAGCACCAAATGTGCGTGACAGTCCCACACTGCGTGTCTGCCACATCTGACAAACCCAATCTCATCCATGACACCAAAAGTTATCGTCGAGGTGTGCTCAAGCGATACCGCTACCGCGCCTACCCCACAGGGAGCAGCACAGGGCGCTGTCTCAACTGTTCGGGTGCTGCCGGGTGGTGTTCAACGATGCCCTCGCCGCGAGGGAATCTGCCCGCAGGGCGGGCCGGTCGATCCCGAGTAAGGGTGAGTTGTCGGCGGCGCTGACCGCCGCGAAAACGACTCCCGAACGGGCGTGGCTCGCGGAAGTGTCGTCGGTGCCGTTGCAGCAGTCGTTGGCGGATCTGCATCGCGCGTACGCGAATTTCTTCGATTCCCGCACCGGTAAACGTAAAGGCCGCAAGGTCGGTGCGCCACGGTTCAAGAGGCGGACACATCGCCAGTCTGCTCGTTTCACCCGCAACGCCGGGTTCTCGGTTCTCGAGCCGGGCGGTGGTATCGGTCTGGTGCGGTTGCCGAAGATCGGGCGGATCCGGTACGAGTCGTCACGGCCGTTGCCGGCGGACCCGTCGAGTGTGACGGTGATCCGGGAGGCGGACGGCCGGCACTATGTGTCCTTCGTCGTTGATGAGCCGGAGCCGGTGGTGGTGTCGACCCTGCCGGCTCGGGCTGCCGGTGTGGATGTGGGGTTGACGGATCTGGCGACGATCGTCTACGACGACGGGGCCCGTGAGAAGGTCGACAATCCTCGCTGGTTGCGGTCGAAGGAGCGAGGATTGGCCCGTGCGCAGCGGGCATACTCACGCACCATGAAGGGGTCGAAGAATCGGGACAAGGCGCGTCGGAGGGTCGCTGCGGCGCACCGGAAGGTGCGCGAGGCCCGCCTGGATCACCATCACAAGCTGGCATTGAGGTTGGTCCGCGAGAACCAAGCGGTTGCCCTCGAGGGGTTGTCGGTGGTGGGTTTGGCGCGCACGAGGGTGGCGAAGTCGGTGCACGATGCCGGCTGGTCGATGCTCAGGCGGTTGATCGAGGAGAAGGCCGCCCGGTGTGGCGCGGTGGTGTACACGATCGGCCGGTGGGAGCCGACGTCGCAGGTGTGCGCGGGTTGTGGGGTGCGGGACGGGAAGAAGCCGTTGGGTGTGCGGGTGTGGGTGTGCCCGTCGTGTGGGTTGGTGCTGGATCGGGACTATAACGCTGCTGTGAATGTGTTGCTCGCCGCTGGGCTGGTGGAGAGGGTAAACGCTTGTGGAGGGAGCGTAAGACGTGTGCTTGCATGCGCGGACCCGGTGAAGCAGGAACCCGCTGAACAGACCGCACCATCTGGTGAGGCTGCGTAGGAATCCTCCGTGTTCACGCGGGGGAGGAAGTCAAGCCGTGGTTTCCGGGCAGGTCATCGAGGCCGCGCTCGGATACTTCATCAACCCGCTCGTCAGTGTTCTGTTCGGTGTGCTGTTCTTCCGGGAGCGGCTGCGGCCGGCGCAGATCGTGGCGTTGATCGCGGCGGCCGTCGCGGTGCTGGTGATCACCGTCGACTACGGGCGCCCTCCACTGCTGGCGTTGACCCTCGCGTTGTCGTTCGCGACGTACGGCCTGATCAAGAAGGTCGTTCCCCTGGATCCTCGGACCTCGTCGGCGGGGGAAGGCATTGTTGCGATGCCGTTCGCCGTGGCCTATCTCGTTTTTCTCGGCGTCACCGGAACCGGAACCTTCTTCGGAAACGGCACCGGGCATTCCCTCCTGCTGATCTCTGCGGGCGTGGTGACCGCGGTGCCGCTGCTGCTGTTCGGTGCCGCTGCCCAGCGGGTACCGCTCGCGACACTGGGCATGCTGCAGTACTTGACGCCGAGTCTGCAGATGGTGTGGGGCGTCTTCGTCCTGCACGAGAACATGCCCGCCTCGCGGTGGATCGGATTCGCGCTCATCTGGGCGGCGCTGCTGGTGTTCAGCACCGACGCGCTGATCCGCGTGCGGCGTGAGCGCGGCCTCCGGGCCGCCACGCTGGGCGGCGAGTAGCTCAGGTCACCGGTGTGCCGACGGACACCGGTGTGCCTGTCCGGTCGCGTCGCACCGAGCGCCTAGACTCGTCGGTGCCCACAGACTTTCCGGGAGAGGCACGCGTGGCTGACTCGTTCGTTCATCTGCACAATCACACCGAGTACTCGATGCTCGACGGCGCGGCCAAGCTCGCCCCACTGTTCGCCGAGGCGCAGCGGCTCGAGATGACGGCGGTCGGCATGACCGACCACGGAAACATGTACGGCGCCAGCGAGTTCTACAACTCTGCGACGAAGGCGGGCATCAAGCCGATCATCGGGATCGAGGCGTATGTCGCACCCGAGTCGCGGTTCAGCACCAAGCGTGTGAAGTGGGGCGATCCGAGCCAGAAGTCCGACGACGTGTCGGGTTCGGGTGCGTACACACACATGACGATGGTCGCCGAGAACGCCACCGGATTGCGGAATCTGTTCAAGCTCTCGTCGCTCGCGTCCATCGAGGGGCAGTTCGGCAAGTGGGCCCGAATGGACGAAGAGCTCATTGCTACGCACCACGAGGGGATCATCGCGACCACCGGCTGCCCGTCGGGTGAGATCCAGACGCGTTTGCGCCTCGGTCACGATCGCGAAGCCCTCGAGGCGGCCGCGAAATGGCAGGAGATCTGGGGTAAGGACAACTTCTTCCTCGAACTGATGGACCACGGCCTGTCGATCGAACGCCGCGTCCGCGAAGGACTCCTCGAGATCGGCAACAAGCTCGGAATCCCGCCGCTGGCCACCAACGACTGCCACTACGTCACCAAGGACGCCGCGGAGAACCACGAGGCGCTGCTGTGCATCCAGACCGGTAAGACCCTGTCGGATCCCACCCGCTTCAAGTTCGACGGCGACGGCTACTACCTCAAATCCGCGCAGGAGATGCGCGAGTTGTGGGACAGCCAGGTGCCCGGCGCGTGCGACAACACCGTGCTGATCGGGGAGCGGGTGCAGTCGTACAAGGAGGTGTGGGAGCACCACGACCGGATGCCGATCTTCCCCGTGCCGGAAGGGGAGACGCAGGCCAGCTGGCTGCACAAGGAAGTCATGCGCGGCCTCGACCGCCGGTTCCCGCACGGGCCTGTTCCCGAAGAGTACCTGCGGCGCGCCGAGTACGAGATCAGCGTCATCAACGAGATGGGTTTCCCCGCCTACTTCCTCGTCGTCGGCGACCTCATCAACCACGCCAAGGATGTCGGCATCCGAGTCGGCCCCGGTCGAGGCTCGGCAGCCGGATCGCTCGTCGCGTACGCGATGGGCATCACCAACATCGATCCCATCCCGCACGGGCTGCTGTTCGAGCGATTCCTCAACCCCGAGCGCGTGTCGATGCCCGATATCGATATCGACTTCGATGATCGCCGTCGCGGCGAGATGGTCCGCTATGCCACCGAGAAGTGGGGCAGCGACAAGGTCGCCCAGGTCATCACCTTCGGCACCATCAAGACCAAGGCTGCGATCAAGGACGCGGCACGCGTCCAGTTCGGGCAGCCGGGCTTCGCCATCGCCGATCAGATCACCAAGGCGCTTCCGCCGCCGATCATGGCCAAGGACATCTCCGTGTCCGGGATCACCGATCCGAGCCATGAGCGGTACAAGGAAGCCGTCGAGGTTCGATCGCTCATCGACTCGAATCCCGATGTGAAGAAGATCTACGACACTGCACTCGGGCTCGAAGGCCTGATCCGCAACGCGGGTGTGCACGCGTGCGCGGTCATCATGTCGTCCGAACCGCTCATGGACGCGATTCCGCTGTGGAAGCGCGCGCAGGACGGCGCGATCATCACGGGCTGGGACTACCCGTCGTGTGAGGCCATCGGCCTGCTGAAGATGGACTTCCTGGGGCTGCGCAACCTCACGGTCATCGGCGATGCAATCGAGAACATCCGAGACAACCGGGGGATCGAACTCGATCTCGACGAGTTGCCGCTCGAAGATCCGGCCACGTACGAGTTGCTCGCGCGCGGCGACACGCTCGGTGTGTTCCAGCTCGACGGCAGTGCGATGCGCGACCTGCTGCGACGTATGCAGCCCACAGGTTTCGAGGACATCGTTGCGGTGCTCGCGCTGTATCGACCCGGCCCGATGGGCATGAACGCGCACAATGACTACGCCGACCGCAAGAACGGTCGTCAGGACGTCAAGCCGATCCATCCCGAGCTCGAAGAGCCCCTGAAGGAGATTCTCGCCGACACCTACGGCTTGATCGTGTATCAGGAGCAGATCATGCAGATCGCTCAGAAGGTGGCGGGCTACTCGCTCGGTCAGGCCGACATCTTGCGCCGTGCGATGGGCAAGAAGAAACTTTCGGTGCTCGAGGAGGCGTACGCGGGCTTCCGTGAAGGCATGTTGAAGAACGGTTTCTCCGAGCCGGCGATCAAAGCGTTGTGGGACACGATCCTCCCGTTCGCCGGATACGCATTCAACAAGTCGCACGCCGCGGGCTACGGTCTCGTGTCGTTCTGGACGGCATATCTGAAGGCGAACTACCCCGGCGAGTACATGGCCGGACTGCTCACCTCCGTCGGCGACGACAAGGACAAGGCCGCGGTCTACCTGTCCGACTGCCGCAAGATGGGCATCACGGTGCTGCCACCGGATGTCAACGAATCGCACACCAACTTCACGTCGGTGGGTGAAGATATCCGGTTCGGCCTCGGCGCCGTACGCAACGTCGGCGCCAACGTTGTGGCGTCGATCGTCAAGGGCCGTCAGGAGAAGGGGCGCTACACCGACTTCTCCGACTATCTCGGCAAGATCGACACGGTCGCGTGCACCAAGAAGGTCACGGAATCACTGATCAAGGCGGGCGGGTTCGACTCGCTGAAGCACCCCCGCAAGGGGCTGATGCTCGTCCACGCCGACGCGATCGATGCCGTGATGAGCACCAAGAAGGCCGAAGCTATCGGACAGTTCGACCTGTTCGGAGGGGCCGATGCGGACGAATCGGTGGCGTCGGTGTTCAACGTCCGGATCCCCGACGAGGAGTGGGACAGCAAACACCTCCTCGCCCTCGAACGGGAAATGCTCGGCCTGTACGTCTCCGGGCATCCGCTCAACGGTGTAGAGCACGTCCTCGCGGCCCAGGCCGACACACCGATCCCGGCGATCCTCGAGGGTGGCATCAAGGACGGCAGCCAGGTGACGGTGGGTGGCATCCTCGCCTCCGTGAACCGCCGTATCAACAAGAATGGTCTCGCGTGGGCCTCGGCGCAGCTCGAGGATCTCACCGGCGGTATCGAGGTCCTCTTCTTCCCACAGTCGTACTCGGTGTACGGCATGGACGTCGTCGAGGACTCGGTGGTGCTCGTCAAGGCGCGCGTGTCGATCCGCGACGACCGGATCTCACTGATCGCCAACGATCTGGCGGTGCCGGATCTGTCTCAGGTGGGTGTGGCCAAGCCTGTGTCGGTGGCGATGCCGACCCGGCTGTGCACCCCCGACAAGGTCGGTGCCCTCAAAAACGTGCTGAACCGGCACCCCGGCACCGCAGATGTCCATGTGCGACTGATCACCGGCAGTAAAGTCACCTTGCTCAAGGTCGACGACAGTCTGCGTGTGGAGCCGTCGTCGGCGTTGATGGGCGATCTCAAGGCGTTGCTCGGCCCCGGCTGTCTCGCGACCTGAGGTCGGGGCGGCGGAGGCTACGGGGAGGTGCGCCGGTAGTACGCCAGGCGCACCCACCACGTGACAGTGGTGACCGCCGCGGCGGTCAGAACAGCGGTCTGCGCGATTCCGGTGACGACGAGCAGAGCCACCAGGATCACGAAGCCGACCGCGAGTGCCTCGAGCTTGTAGAGCGGCCATTCGGTGCCGGCGATGTCGACACCGGCCACTCGGGTGGCCCTGCGTGTCGGCAGGTCGAGTGTCATCATGCGAATGCACCTCCGGTCGCGGACAGTCTTTCTTCAGGGTAGGCGCATAGAAGAATTCGGGTCAACGAACTCTTGGACCCGCGTGTGCCGAATCACCACACGGTGTTCACTGGATGCATGCCTCTCACCGGAGAATACGAACCCAGTCCGTCGAAGTGGGCCGCCGATCAGGTCGAGGCCTACGAGTCCTCGGGCGGTACCGCAGGCACCACCCTCGCCGGCAAGCCCGTCGTCATCCTCACTACACGCGGCGCCAAGAGCGGCAAACTGCGCAAGACCCCGCTGATGCGCGTCGAACACGATGGCGAGTACGCGGTCGTCGCCTCGCTCGGTGGAGCACCGAAGCACCCCGTCTGGTACTTCAATGTGGTGGCGAACCCGCAGGTCGAACTACGCGACGGCCCCGATGTACACGACATGGTGGCGCGCGAGGTGCACGGCGACGAGAAGGCGTTGTGGTGGGAGAGAGCAGTCGCAGCATTTCCCGATTACGCCGACTATCAGAACAAGACCGACCGGCAGATCCCGGTCTTCGTCCTCGAACGGAAGTAGGCGCACGATGGCGGCGCGCACCGTTGCGGACCAGCTCGTCGGCCAGCTCGTCGATGCCGGCGTGCGCCGGATCTACGGGATCGTCGGCGACAGCTTGAATCCCGTCGTCGACGCCGTGCGCCGCACCGGCGGTATCGCGTCGGGCGGGATCGACTGGATCCATGTGCGCCACGAAGAAGCGGCGGCATTCGCTGCTGCGGCGGATGCGCAACTCACCGGTGAGCTGGCGGTGTGCGCCGGCTCGTGCGGACCGGGCAATCTGCACCTGATCAACGGACTCTACGACGCGCACCGCTCCGGAGCTCCGGTGCTCGCCATCGCGTCGCACATCCCGTCTGCCCAGATCGGCTCCGGATACTTCCAGGAAACCCACCCCGATCGACTGTTCGTCGAATGCTCGACCTACACCGAGCTGATCAGCGCTGCCGTGCAGGCTCCACGGGTCGTACACAGCGCGATGACGCACGCGCTCGCGGGGCCCGGCGTCGCCGTGGTCACATTGCCCGGCGACATCGCGGCACTGCCCGCGGAAGGAACATCGCCGCGTCTCATCAGGACAGGTGCACCGACCGTCGTGCCCGCGGACTCGGACGTCCGAGCACTGGCCGAGGCAATCGACGCGGCAGACAAGGTGGCGATCTTCGCCGGGGCAGGCGTTCGCGGTGCACGCGACGAGCTCCTCGACCTGGCAGACACGGTCGGGGCGCCGATCGGCCACAGCCTGCGCGGCAAGGAATGGATCCAGTACGACAACCCGTTCGATGTCGGGATGACCGGCCTCCTCGGCTACGGCGCAGCCCACGACGGCATGCACGGCGCCGACCTGCTGCTGCTCATCGGCACCGACTTCCCGTACGACCAGTTCCTTCCCGAGGTGCGCACGGCACAGATCGACATCGACGCAAGCCGGCTCGGCCGTCGTACCGAGCTGGATCTGGCGGTGCACGGCGATACCGCCGCGACCCTGCGTGCCTTGACACCGTTGATCCGCCGCAAGACCGATCGGAAGTTCCTCGACCGGATGGTCGAGCGGCACCGCGGCCTGATGGAGAAAGTGGTCGGTGCGTACACGACGCCGGTCAAACAGCGGAAACCGATTCATCCCGAGTATGTCGCATCGATCCTCGACGACATCGCGGCCGACGACGCCGTGTTCACCGCCGACACCGGCATGTGCAACGTGTGGTCCGCCCGGTATCTCAATCCGAACGGACGTCGCCGTTTTCTGTCGTCCGCGTTGCACGGATCGATGGCCAACGCGCTGCCTCATGCGATCGGCGCCCAGTTCGCGGCTCCCGGCCGACAGGTTGTCTCGGTCAGCGGTGACGGCGGCCTGTCGATGTTGCTCGGTGAGTTGATCACCGTGATCATGCACCGGCTGCCGATCAAGATCGTTCTTTTCGACAACGCGACTCTCGGCATGGTGAAACTCGAAATGCTCGTCGACGGCCTCGCTGACTTCGGAGTCGACGTTCCGGCGGTCGACTACGCGCGGGTCGCGGAGGCACTCGGATTCTTCGCGCGCCGGGTCGAAGATCCGGCCGAGGTGGAACAGGTGCTGCGAGACGCATTCGCGCATCCTGGCCCGGCACTGATCGATGTGGTGACCGATCCGCTGGCCCTGTCACTCCCACCGACCATCACCGGTGAACAGGTGAAGGGCTTCGCGCTGGCCATGTCGAAGATCGTGATGAACGAGGGGGTGGGTGAAGCGGTGAAAATGGCGAAGTCGAATCTCCGCAATCTTCCCCGGCCTTCACAGTTCGGCACCTGACCGTCTTCCAGGGGGTCCGTTGGTGGGCCCGGGCAGCGAGTGGCAGCATTGACCGGTGACCTCCACCTCGCGCACAGCCGAACCGACCGACATGACAGCCGTACCGACTGCGGCCGATATCGACGCGGCGGCGGAGCGAATTGCGCCTGCGGTCTCACCCACCCCCCTCGAGCACAGCCCCCGCTTGTCGGCCCTGACGGGCGCGAACGTCCACCTCAAACGCGAAGATCTGACGCGTGTACGTTCGTTCAAACTGCGGGGCGCCTACAACGCGATGGCCCAGCTCGACGACCGCGAGCGCGCTGCGGGTGTTGTGACGGCGAGCGCAGGCAATCACGCGCAAGGTGTCGCGTACGCGTGCCGGGCGATGGGGATCGAAGGTCGCATCTATGTGCCTGCGCGTACCCCGAAGCAGAAGCGTGACCGTATCCAGGTCCACGGGGGCGGGTTCGTCGAGCTGATCGCCGTCGGCGACACGTTCGACGCGGCAGCCGGTGCCGCTGCCGACGACGCAGAGCGCACCGGAGCAACCATGATCCCGCCGTTCGACGATGTGCGTACCGCCGCAGGGCAGGGCACCATTGCCCGCGAGATCGTCGAGCAGCTCCCGGGCGATCTGGATGTCCTGGTCGTGCCGGTCGGTGGGGGAGGTCTGATCGCGGGGATCGCGGCCTACCTGCGCGAGCGCTCTCCCCATACCGCGATCGTCGGTGTCGAACCCAAGGGTGCGGCGTCGATGACGGCCGCGCTCGTCGCCGGTGGACCCGTCACGCTGCCCGAGGTGGAGCCGTTCGTCGACGGCGCCGCCGTGAAGCGGATCGGCGACGTCCCGTACGCCGTCGTGTCGCAGCTCGGCGCCGAGGTGGTCTCGCACTCGAGCCTCCCGCTCGTCGCGAGCCTGCGCGCTGAAGGTCTGGGTCACGCGCCCTTCGGCATGACCCAGGTCGACGAAGGCGCGATTTGCACGTCGATGCTCGAGCTCTACCAGAGCGAGGGCATCATCGCAGAGCCCGCAGGCGCACTGGCGGTTGCCGCTCTCGAGGGCCTGTCGATCGAGCCGGGAGCGACGGTGGTGTGCCTGGTCTCCGGTGGCAACAACGATGTGTCACGGTACGGGGAGATCATCGAGCGGTCCCTCGTGCATCGGGGCCTCAAGCACTACTTCCTCGTCAACTTCCCCCAGGAACCGGGAGCGTTGCGACGTTTCCTCGACGAGGTCCTCGGACCCGACGACGACATCACCCTGTTCGAGTACGTCAAACGAAACAACCGCGAAACGGGTGCGGCGCTGGTCGGTATCGAACTCGGTGCAGCCGAGGGTCTTTCGGCACTCCTGCATCGCATGGACGCCTCACCGATCGAGGCGAGCCGCCTCGAGCCGGGATCACCTTCCTACCGCTACCTCACGTAGGGTCGATCCTCACCAGGGCATGCACACCAGCCAGGGGCCGAACCAGAAGCAATCGGGACGCCAGTGATTGCCACGGTCCCAGTCGTGATGACGCCCGTGATCCCAGTCGTTGTGCCCGCGGTCGCCCCTCTTGTGATCGTTCCCGTGGTCGCGTCGGTGGTCGTCCCACCCGCGGTCGCGGTGATTGACATCGACGACACCGGGGGACGTGTCGGTCACCGGAGCTGCGGTGGCCACACCTACGGGTGTGAGGACAAGAGCTGTGGTGAGAAATGCGCTCGCCAGTACTTTCTTGGCTTCCATGACGATTCACCTCGAAAAAATTCGGCAGTATCCCTGACGGTACGCGCGTTCTCGAAGTCGGATCAAGGGCGGTGGTGCGTACAGAACGGCAACGAGAACTGACTGTTCGGTCAAGCGGCCGTGGGGGATTCGAGTATCACGAACGAGTGCCCCGGAACCAGCACCGCGGACTGGGTGCGGTTGACGACGGGGTCGTCCCACCAGAGGATCGGGCGACCACCGACGGGTACGGTCACCGGATCGTCCCCGAGGTTGCATACGACACGAATGACACCGCGATACAACACAATCCAGCGCTCGTCCTCGTCGTATGTCACCTGGAGGTGCTCGAGCCAGGGGTCGGTGAGTTCGGCACGCGCGCGGCGCAGGCCGATCAACCGGCGGTAGCAGTCGAGGAGTCGTGCGTGCTCGGGTTCGGTACGCTCGTCCCACTCGAGGGTGGATCGGCGGAAGGTCTCGGGATCCTGAGGGTCGGGCACGTCGTCGGTGTCCCAGCCGTGCTCACCGAACTCCCGGCGGCGCCCCGCGACGACGGCCGCGGCGAGATCGGGTTCCGGATGGGACGTGAAGTACTGAAATGGCGTGCTCGCGCCCCATTCTTCACCCATGAACAGCATCGGAGTATAGGGCGAGGTGAGCACGAGCGCAGCTTTCACGGCGAGTTGTCCCCGGTCGAGATAGCCTCCGGGTCGATCGCCTCTGGCCCGGTTACCCACCTGATCGTGCGTGCACGTGTAGGCGAGCAGCGCACTCGCGGGCACCCTCCGCACGTCGAGCGGACGGCCGTGCACGCGGCCGCGGAACGACGAGAACGTACCGGCATGGAAGAAGCCGTGCCCGAGGGTGCGTGCCAGGCATTCGAGTGATCCGAAATCGCCGTAATAGCCCTGCCTCTCGCCGGAGACTGCGGCGTGGATCGCATGGTGGATGTCGTCGTCCCACTGCGCGTGCAGGCCGTATCCTCCCGCGGAACGCGGCGTGATCGTTCGCGGATCGTTCAGGTCGCTCTCGGCGATCAGGCTCAGGGGGCGACCGAGGTGGGCAGACAGACGCAGAGTGTCGACCGACAGCTCCTCGAGAAGGTGCACGGCGGTGTGATCGACGAGCGCGTGGGTGGCGTCGAGCCGCAGTGCGTCGATGTGGAACTCGCTGAACCAGCGCAGGGCGTTGTCGATGATGTAGCGGCGTACCTCGCCGGACCCGGGACCGTCGAGATTGATGCTCTCACCCCAGATTCCCGGTTTCTCCGACACGTAGGGGCCGAATCGGCCCAGGTAGTTTCCGGACGGGCCCAGGTGGTTGTAGACGACGTCGAGCGCTACGCCGATACCTCGGGCATGGGCTGCGTCGACGAACCGCTGCAGTGCGTCGGGACCGCCGTACGGCTCGTGTACGGCGTACCAGAGCACGCCGTCGTAGCCCCACCCATGAGGGCCGTTGAATGCGTTGAGGGGCATCAACTCGACGAAGTCGATTCCGAGAGCCACGAGATCGTCGAGGCGTTCGATCGCGGCGTCGAGGGTGCCCTCGTCGGTGAACGTGCCGATGTGCAGTTCGTACAGCACGCTTCCGGTGAGTTGACGTCCGGTCCAGGTGTGATCGGTCCAGGCGTCGGGGTCGAGTTGGTGTAGCTGCGACGTTTCGTGCACGCCGTCCGGCTGGCGCGGCGAGCGGGGATCGGGGAGCACGGCGTCGTCGTCGAGTGCATAGCCGTACCGTGCGCCGGGGGAGACCTCGACATCGGCGCGCCACCAGCCCTTGTCGTCACGGCGCATCGGATGGAGTTCGCCGTCGACATGGAGACGAACCGACGCGGGAATCGGAGCCCAGACCTCGAAGGTGTGCACGAGGCCCAGCATGCCCCTTCCGTGCGGGGAACGCAGCGGATTTCGGGTGCATCAGCACTGCAGTCGATACTGCTACGCTGACGTCGATGTCCGCAGCCAGAAGAACGTACAGCTCACCGTTGCGGGAAGAAGCAGCGCGCCGTACCCGCATCACGATCCGAGATGCCGCCGCGACACTGTTCGAGCGGAACGGGTATGTGAGCACCACAGTCAAGCAGATCGCCGACGAGGCGGGTGTCGCAGTGCGGACGGTGTTCACCGCTTTCCCCGACGGCAAGGCCCAGCTGTTCCGGGAATCGCTCGACGCCGCGGTCAGCGTCGACCCGGCCGTCGCCGACTCCGATGAGCCCGTCGCCGGCATACCCCGATCACCGCTCGCTCTCGGAGCCGCAGCCGCGGTCGTCGACCAGGTGGTGGGGTACGGCGCGGCGATGCTCGAACGTGCCGGCGGCCTTCTCATCACGTCGATCGAGTCGTCGGGTGCCGACCCCGATATGAAACGGTTCGCCGAGGACGACGCTCGCGCCACCGCCGAGAATGCTCGTACCCTCGCCGAAGGTCTGCACCGCAGCGGATGGCTGCGCGACGACGTCACCGTCGATCACGCGGCCGACGTGCTCTACACGCTCAGTTCGCCGCAGGTGCACGCATTGCTGCGTCGCGACTGCGGATGGGACGTCGACGGGTATCGCGCGTGGCTCGCCGACACCCTCCGATCGACTCTGTTGCGCTGACGGTCCCGGACTACCGGCCACCTGCTGCATCCAGGTACAGCCAGGTGCCGTCCTCCCGGACGAATCGGCTGTTCTCCTGCATGACGTGTTCCTGCACGACACCGCCGCGGCCGTTGTCGACGTAGTGCGCCCGGAATTCGACCGTGCCTTCGGTGTGCAGGAAACCACCGCCCGTGGTCCGCAGTACCTCGAGGCCCGTCCACCTGGTTCCGGAATCCAGCTCGAGGGAATCCGGTCGCGCCGAGGAATGCCAGGTCCGCAGCAGGTAGGGAGCGTCGCCGAGTACGAAGGCCGTGTACCGCGACCGCATCAGGTCTTCGGGGGTCGAGGCGGCGGCACCACCGTCGAGAAATCGTCCGCAGCAGTCGGAGAGGCGGATTCCGCGCCCACACGGGCACGGCATGTCGGCGGCGGGCTTCTGGTCGCGTTGTCGGCTCACCGGTCCATTGTTACCGACCGTGTACCGGTCCATTGTTACCGACCGTGTACCGGTCCATTGTTACCGACCGTGTGGCACGCTGCGGGTGTCCTTGCCGAACACACGGTGTGGGCGCACGATTGACCTGTGTGCAGGAGACCTCGGTGAGTAACGCACTCGACCCACGTCTGACCTACCTCGACGAGCACGGACACCAGCACCACGTGGTGTTGACGTCGTCGACTCCGCGGGTGACGGTCGGCCGCGCAACGGAAGCCGATGTGGCGTTCGTCGGCGACGAGGAGGTCTCGCGCCTGCACGCGGTGGTCGAGTGGCTCGGCACCCACTGGACGATCCTCGACGACGGGCTTTCTCGCAACGGCACTTTCGTCAACGGTGAGCGCATCGCCGGGCGTCGGCGGTTACGTGAGGGCGACAGCATCCGCATCGGCTCGCACCGGCTGCGTTTCCAGCAGATCGGGGCGGGACCCGACGAGTCGACCCGCATGGCCGCAGAGCTACCGACGGTGAATTCGTTGACGGACACCCAGCGCGCGGTGCTCCGTGCACTGTGCCGTCCGTACAAGCACGGTGTGGCCTTCGCGTCGCCCGCATCGAACCAGGCCATCGCCTCCGAGCTGTATCTCAGTGTCGACGCCGTGAAAACTCATCTGCGGACACTGTTCGCGAAGTTCGGGGTCGAGGATCTGCCGCAGAATCGCAAGCGGGTGCGCCTCGCCGAACTTGCGATGCACACCGGTGTAGTCAGCGAACGCGATCTGTGACGGCTGGGTCTGCTGGGTCTGCTGGGTCTGATAGGACCCGGGTCTTATCGGACCGGTATGACGCGCTCTGCGAGACGCGCGAGGGCACTGGCCACCACGACGGGATGCTCGACTGTGACCGAATGACCCGCACCTTCGACGCACACCAGTTCCGACTGCGGTAGTCGTGAGGCCACACCGGCGGACAGTTCGAACGGCGTCCACTCGTCGTGCGATCCGCACAGCACCAGCGACGGAAGGTGGGTCAGAACGGAGAGGGCCGCGGCTTCGTCCAGCACCGCGAAGCAGCGGAGGAAACCGGCCATGGTGACCACCGACGTGTCGCTGCGCAGCAACGTGAGCAGTGTGAGCAACCAGGATCCGGGCGTCGTGGCGGGTGTGCGGCGATGCAGCGCCCCGGCCACGGGCAGACCCACTCGGGCACCCCACCGCGCCACCCGCTGGGTGATGCGGGGCGCCCGGGACACAGCCCGGCGGAACAACTCCACCGCCGGGCTGTGCAGGTACCGCCCGAGCCCGGAATGTGCGAGATCGTCGGCAGCCGTGGAGATCAACGCGACCCCCACGACCCGGGTGCCGATGTCGGTCGGATGCTGACGTGCGTACGACAGGATCGCCATGCCGCCCATCGAATGCCCCACCAGCACGACGGACTTGTCGGTGACAGCGTCGAGTACGGCGCCCAGATCGCGCCCGATCTGATCGAGGGTGTAGGTCTCTGCGGGTGCTCCACCGGACCGGCCGTGGCCACGATGATCGAAGAACACCATCCGTACCGGGCGACCCATCGTGAGGGACAACGACTGACGCAACCTAGACCAGGTGTCGGTGTCGTGGCAGTGCCCGTGTACGAATACGAACGTCGGTTCAGCGGTGTCGGGGCCCGCTTCGGTGACCGCGAGGGGGACCCCGTCGTCGGCGTACACAGTGGTGCGCCGAAGACGTGTCGAGTAGTGGATGGCGGACATGTATCGAGGGTCCGCGGCGCCGAGATTCGGTGCGAGACTCCCTGTCGGTAGAACCTGAAAACCGGGATAGGCGCCTTTTTACCCTTGGGGTGGTGGACAATCCCGATATGCATTCGCAGCGCTATGTCGGGGTCGTCGGTCCGGGTGAGGCGACGCCCGAACAACGGCGGATCGCTCGTCAGGTCGGCGGACTGCTCGCTGGTCGCCGGGCGGTCGTCGTCACCGGCGGTCTCGGCGGGGTCATGGCCGCCGCGTCGCGTGGAGCGATCGAGGCGGGTGGGACCACACTCGGGCTGCTGCCCGACGATGATCGGATGGTAGGAAATCCGTACTTGACGGTGGCGGTCCCCACCGGCTTGGGGGAGATGCGCAACGCCCTGCTGGTGCGCAGCAGCGACGCGCTCGTCGTCGTCGGCGGGAGCTGGGGCACGATGAGCGAGATCGCGTTGGCGGTGCGTACCGGCGTTCCCGTCGTGTCGATCGGAGGCTGGAAGATGCCTGCGGGCGGCGTCCTCGACGTCGAATCACCGGGGGAAGCGGTCGAGTGCCTGCACGCATTGCTCTGGCGCAAGGACGCATGATCCGGCCCACCTCGACGCGCGATGCCCGCCGACATGTCGGCGGGCATCGCGCGTCGAGGTG
>NZ_JBHWXB010000021.1:0-94267 GCF_042729855.1 Rhodococcus sp. NPDC060090
TCGGGTAGTCGATCGTGGCCGCACACCGGATCCGCGGTTTCCACACCCAGTCCGAACTGCTCAGGCCGGCGCGTCACCCGCACGAAAGATCGAGGTTAGGGTTCCAGTAAATGGAAGAATTCTTCTCGAAGTGATTAAACCTTCCTACACCATCCGGCGGTCGCCACTCATCGGTGATTGGGTAGCCATGGGACTGCTGCACGATCCGGTGACAGATTCGGTCACGCAGCCTGTGTGGCTGGTGTGGTCATGATGGTCTCGAACTCGACAGGCGTCAATCTGCCGAGCCGGAGCTGACGTCGCCGGCGGTGATAGGTCCGCTCGATCCAAGTCACGATCGCGATGCGCAACTGCTCGCGTGTGGCCCATCTCTGCCGGTCGAGGACGTTCTTCTGGAGCAGCGCAAAGAACGATTCCATCGCGGCATTGTCGCCGGCCGCACCCACCCGACCCATCGATCCGACCAGGTCGTGGCGGGCGAGGGCGCGGACAAATTTCCGGCTGCGAAATTGCGATCCACGGTCGGAATGAACCACACATCCGGCAACCGAGTCCCGCCGTGCCACTGCCGATTCGAGGGCCGTGACAGCCAGACGGGATTTCATCCGATCGCTGATCGAGTAGCCGACGATCCGGTTCGAGTACACGTCCTTGACCGCACACAGGTAGAGCTTGCCTTCCTCGGTTCTGTGTTCGGTGATATCGGTGAGCCACAAAGTGTTTGGAGCATCCGCGGTGAAGACGCGGCCGACGAGATCATCGTGCACCGGCGGCCCGGAGCGGCCCTTCTTCGAGCCACGTTTCTTGCCGAACACACTCCACCACCTGTTGGTCGAACAGATCCGCCACGCCGTGCGGTCCGACATCGACTCGCCCGCATCGCGGGCTTCGTCGGCGAGGAACCGGTAGCCGAACTCCGGGTCCTCGCGGTGGGCGTCGAACAGGGCGTTCGCCCGGTACGCCTCCTCGAGTTCGGCGTCGGTGACCGGGTCGGCGAGCCACCGGTAGTACGGCTGGCGCGCGATCCCCAGAACCCGGCACGTCACCGCGACGGGAATCCCGCCGGCGGCCAGCTCGCGGACGAGCGGGTACATCATTTTCCCGGAAGATTCGCCTGTGATAGATACGCCGCGGCCCGCCGCAGCACTTCGTTCTCCTGCTCAAGCAACCGGATCCGCTTTCTCAGCTCGCGGTTCTCTCTGGACTCCTCGTTCGTCGTCCCTGGCTTGGTGCCGTCCTCGACGTCGGCATTCCTGAGCCAGTTGGTCAGGCAGGATTCGCTGATGCCGAAGTCGGCGGCGATCTGCCGCAGGTGCTGACCTGGTTCGCGGTTGCGGGCCACGCGGACGACGTCGTCGCGGAACTCTTTCGGATAGGGCTTGGGCACGGGTCCATCCTTCCAGCAGTGCCTCACGGCACCACAGTTCAGATGTCACCTGCTCCTACATCAGTCCCCATGGTTTCCCGATTCCCATCCGGTGCGCGCCCACTCGGCACCGATCGCCCCGCCGATCTGATGTGCGTCAGTAGCGGGCGACCAGTAGATCGATGAGTCATTGGTGAACGAGTTTCTCTTTCCGATTCCGTCCGGGTTTGTGAGTTCGTTCGAAGTGGGCAGTCCGAGGAGACCTCCTGGACCGCCCATCTCATTGTATTTATCGAGAATGCGTCCACATACCATAAACCAACTGTTCAGAGCGGGATTCCAGTAGTCGGCGCATCCCGGCAGCGCCATCGCCTGAGCGTTGCGTTCCGTTTGTTTGCGTGGCTTGGCGGCATCCTCGTTCGGTCCATCCGACTCAGGCCGTGGCGGCATTGTCTCGCTCGAGGGAGTGCTGGTGCTCTCAGCCGGTGACACCTGTCCATTATTCGAGGGGGATGGCGAAGTTGGGGGCGGTGGTACAGGGTCGGCATGTCCGCTTCCGCCGGACGTTGTGATAACCGTCATCGCGATGGCGAGTGTGCCAATTGTCCGCACCGCACCTGCGCGTCCCACTTCTCGGCATGGCCCATGACCTCGCGTTCGAAGAAGTCGCTCGCGAGTTCGTGGACGGCGCTCACTTCGTCGTCGTACCACGAGGGAACGTGCTTGTTCATACTGGACTCTTCCGATCTTGTAGCCGAATGTCACCTTCGGCTAGTTGAAGTGGCCGAAGGTGACATTCGGCCGACTGTGCAGCGGCGAGACTATCCCGAACGCAACTCACGCTTGAGAAGCTTGCCGCTCTGGTTCCGCGGCAGGGTGTCGACGAACCGCACGGCCTTGGGCACCTTGAACGGCGCGAGACGCTGCTTCACGTGATCGATGAGTTCACTCTCGGTGACGGTCTCGCCGTCCTTACGCACGACGACCGCGGTGACGGCCTCGATCCACTTCTCGTCCGGAGTGCCGATCACTGCAACCTCCGCGACCGCACTGTGCGTGTAGATCGCATCCTCGACTTCGCGGGAGGCAACCAGAATGCCGCCGGTATTGATGACGTCCTTGATGCGGTCGACGACGGTGATGTATCCCTGAGTGTCGCGCGTGACGAGATCGCCCGAGTGGAACCAGCCGTCGCGGAACGCTTCCGCTGTGGCATCGGGATTCTCCCAGTAGCCGAGGCACAGCTGCGGCGACCGGTACAGCACCTCACCGGGTTCGCCGTCCGGTACGTCGTTGCCCTCGGTGTCGACGACACGGGTTTCGACGAACAAGATCGTCTTACCGCACGACGACGGCCTGGCCTCATGTTCCTCGGGGCGCAGCACGCACGCGAGCGGGCCGATCTCCGACTGGCCGAAGCAGTTGTAGAACGCCAGGTCCGGATAGCGCTCACGCAGTCGGTTGAGCACCGTCACCGGCATGATCGACGCACCGTACTGGGCCTTGCGTAGCGACGACAGGTCTCGGGTATCGAGATCGGGGTGGTTGGCGAGCGGCACCCACACCGTGGGCGCGAGGAACAGCGATCCGACGGACTCCTCCTCGATCATGCGCAGGATCCCCGGAATGTCGGGTGCAGGCAACAGCCGGACCGTCGCCCCGATCGCGAGGTACGGCAGCATGAACACGTGCATCGCCGCCGAATGGTACAGCGGCATGCAGATGAGGGGATTGTCGTCGGGCGCGAGATCGAGCGCGACTATCGACGACGTGTACTCGAACACGAGCGCTCGATGAGTCATCATCGCGCCCTTGGGCTTCGACGTCGTACCGGAGGTGTAGAGGAGCTGTGCCAGGTCGGTGTCGGCCACCTCCGCCTCGACGACGGGGACATCCCCCGTGGTGGCGAGTACGAGGAGCGAGTCGTCCGTGTCGCGCAGGGCAAGGACGGTCCCTGCGGGGACCTCGGAGAGCACCTGGTCGACGTTCTCGCGCAGCGCGGGATCGACGAGAACCGCTCGCGCGCCCGACTGCCCGAGGAGGTAGCTCAGCTCCTCACCGCGCAGTGCGTAGTTGATCGGCACGTGCACCAGGCCGGCACGCGCGGTTGCGAGGTAGCCGATCACGTAGGCATCGGAGTTGGTGCCGTACGCAGCGACCCGATCTCCGGAATCGAGCCCGAGTGACAGCAGGTGCGCGGCTGCGCGCGACACCGCGTCGTCGAGTTCTCGGTAGGTGACCGTGCGGTTCTCGAACCGCAATGCGACACGATCGGGGAAGCGTCCGGCAGAGCGTCGGACGATGGCATCGACAGTGCTGGAACGAGGGTCGGAACTCATGGCGACGAGGTTATAGGACGTCCAACCATCGGTCCAGATCCAGCGATCGATTCGGGCCGGAAGGCCATCACCGCCCCTGCCACACCGGCGCGCGCTTCTCCACGAACGCGCTCATACCTTCCTGCGCGTCGCAGATCATCGCGTTCTGGGCCATCGTCTCGCCCATCGCTTCATACGCCTGGTCCTGAGGAAGATCGATCTGCCGGTAGAACGCTTCCTTGCCGATCTTCACTGTCGCGGGCGAGGCGCCGACGATTTTCGCGGCCAGTGCCGTCGTCTCGATCTCCAGCTCGTCCGGGTCGACGACGAAGTTCACCAGACCCCAGTCGGCTGCAGTGTGCGCGTCGATCGTCTCGCCCGTGAGCAGCATCTGCAGCGCACGTTTGCGTCCGATTGCCCGGCTCACCGCAACCATCGGCGTCGAGCAGAACAGGCCGATCTTCACACCCGGTGTACCGAACACCGCAGCGGACGACGCCACCGCGAGATCGCACGCCGCGACCAGCTGACATCCGGCAGCGACCGCCGTGCCCTGCACCGAGGCGATCACCGGCTGCGGGATCGACTGCACCGTCTGCATCATCTCGGTGCAGGTGTCGAAAACTGCCCGCTCTTCCTCCAGGGTGCGACCGATCATCTCCCGCAGGTTGTGGCCCGCCGAGAACACCGGCCCCTCGGCCCGGATCACGATCACCCGAACCGCGGCTTCTGCGGACAACGCCTGCAGCCCCAGTGTCACCTCGCGCATGGTTGCCACCGAGAGCGGATTCCGCTGCTCGGGGCGATTGAGGGTGAGCACACCGATGTTAGAGGACTCGGCGACCGCGATGAGTACGGACGCGGGCAGGGACTCGTCGGCGGAGCGGCCGTTCGCGTGGTGATCCGTCACAGCCCCTTTCCTACACGACGCAGACGGCAGACGTCCTCACATCGCGCCGACCAGATCGGTGACTCCGAGAGGACGGCGGCCCAGGAGCGCACGTAGCTGCGTGCTTCCGGCGACGAATCCGTGCCGATCGTAGAAGTCGAACATCGCTGCCAAGCGTGCACGCGCATCGACGGTGAGGTCGCCCCCGTGTCGGTCCATCCAGTCGGCCACCGGCACCTGCTCGACCACCACGGACCCAGGCGCCCGACGGCACAACTGCCGAACGCTGAGCTGCTCCGGCCCGCCGAGCTCGTACGTCGCACCGTGGTGGATGTCCGCGCCCTCGATCAGGACACGGGCGGCGGTCGCCGCGACATCCGCGAGGCCCACGAACGAGAACACTGCTTCCGGGTCGTACGGCACCGCGAGTGTGTTCACCGAGCCGTCGAGTACGCCGGCAAAATTCTCCGCGTACGCACAGGGTTGCAACACCGTCCATCGCACACCGCCGTACGTGTGCAGCTCGTCCTCACACCGTGCTTTGTCGAGATGGTGCGGCATCTCGGGTGTGTACGGCCACGCGACGGAGTGATAGACGACGTGGTCGACGCCCGCCTCGACAGCAGCGGCGAGCACCCGACGCAGCAGTGCGGGCTCGTCGGGGTGCACATTGGGCGCGATGAAGTACACACCCCGGCATCCCGACAGGGCCTCCCGCAGGCCGGCACCGGTCTCGAGGTCGACGGCGTGATCGTCCGCCCGCCGGGCGGTATGCACCACCCGGCGAACAGAAGCCTTCTCCTCGAGCGCTGCCACGACGGCGGCCCCCGTCTTCCCAGCGGCGCCGATCACTGCAAGATCAGCGCCGCCGGACGTGAAGGCAACCACGAGTCAGCTCCCGATAAAGTCGTACTCGGCGAACTTTGCTCCACCGGACAATCTTTCGTAACCGGGTCCTCGATCGAAGAACGGCTCTTCCGCAGCACGCTCGGATCGGATCCGCTCACGCAACGCCTCGGTTGCTTCGACATCCGCGACCGGCGCATCGGCCGGCGCATCTTTCAGGACGACACCATAGTCGGCGCGCGCACCCTCCACAGACACCTTGCGCCACAGTACATCTCGAACTACCTCGTCGACAGGTCGGTCGAGCGGGTCGCCCCAGCCGCCGCCGCCCGTCGTGCGAATCCGGACGACTTCGCCCGCCTTGATGGGATCCGCATCGGTGAGCGCGTCGAACTCGCGTTCGTCGGGACCACCCGGATTCAACACGACGGAGAACGGCCGTCCAGCCTTGCCGCCCTTGACTCCCCAGCATGCGAGGATCGATCGGTCGGCGATGGACATGAAGTGCGCGTCCTTGAGCATCCGGATGTGCTTCTCGTATCCGAGACCACCGCGGTAGCGACCGGCTCCACCGGAATCGACGGCCAGACCCAACTTTTCGACGATGAACGGGAACCGACTCTCGGTGAACTCCGTCGGCAGATTGCGGGAATCGGGCACCACGTGGATGGTGTCCTCCCCGTCCGCATAGTGCCTGCCGCCGGAGCCGCCGCCCAGCACCTCACGCATGAGGTACGAGTGGCCCTCGAAGTCCTCGCCGTACACACCGGTGTAGCGGATGGTTTCCTGGTCGGCGGGCATATTGCCGTCGACGGCCTTCGCAACCACGCCTGCCAGCACACCGAGCAGACGCAGGATCACGAAGGTGCGGGCATTGGTGGGCGCCGGGAAGATCGGCGTGATGAGCGTGCCCTTTTCGGGGAACTTCATCTCGATCAACGGCACGACGCCCTCGTTGACGTCGAGTTCGGCCATGCGTTCCGGGGTGTCGGCCAGGTTGCGGAGGATCGGGGCCAGCCACTTGATCAGGAAGTTGCCGTCGGCGTAGTCGCCGCAGTGGTTGATCGGTCCCTTCGCCTGAGGACCGGTGCCGTTGAAGTCGAGGATCAGGCGTTCCCCGCCCTCGTCCTCCGGGCCCGTCTTCGTCAGAGTGATCCGCTGAACATGCAGCATGGGTTCGTCCACACCGTCGTGCTCGGCGTAGTCCTCCCAGGTGTATTCGCCCTTCGGGATCTTGCTGAGGATCTCGCGACGGTAGGTCTCCGTGGTGGCGTCCATCATTGCGTCGAAGCATGATTCGACGGTCTCCACGCCGTACCGCTCGAACAGTTCTGTGAGACGACGTGCCCCCATGAGGCAGGCCGAGCATTCGGCGTCGAGATCCGCGGCGAGGGCGTCGGGCATCCGCGAGTTGCGGGTCATGATGCGCAAGGCCGCCTCGTTGGGAACACCCTGGTCCCACAACTTGATCGGCGGAACCATCAGGCCCTCCTCGAACACCGTGGTGGCACCCGACGGCATCGATCCCGGGCAGCATCCGCCGATGTCGTCGTGGTGGCCGAACGCCTGCACGAAGGCAACGACCTTCGGCTCGGTGTCGCCGGGCTTGGTCGCGAACACCGGTACGGTGACGCACAGATCCGGCAGGTGGCCGATGCCGCCTTCGGAGAGGTAGACGTCGTTGTGGAAGAAGACGTCGCCCGGCTTCATCGTGTCGAGCGGGAAATCCCGCGCGATCGGGTGCACCAGCGCCGAATACGAACGGCCCGTGAGCTTGCGAAGGTTCCGGTCGTGGATTCCCGCGCGGAAGTCGTGGGCATCGCGGATCATCGGCGAACGCGAGGTCCGCGAGATGGAGGTCTCCACTTCCATCTCGACACTCGCGAGGTAGCCGGCGACGATCTCCACGAGCACCGGGTCGGGAGCTGCTCCCCCGGCCTCGGTGAGCCGGTAGGGTTTCGCCGCCTGTGCTGCGGCAGCATCGAGGATCGCGGTCATCGGTTCACTCCGTTCGAGTCGGACGTCTTGGTGATGCGGATATTTCCGAAAGCATCGATGCGCGCGTGGAATCCGGGGTGCACGGGAATCGTGGAGCTGAACTCCTCGATCACTGCGGGACCGTTCAGTTCGTCACCGGCACCGAGCAGGGCCCGGTCGTACACCGCGGTGGTGACCCACTCTCCGAAGTAGGCGTCGCGGGTTCCCGTGACAGCGACCTCGGCGCCGCGACCCGCGGCGATCTCCTTCAGCTCGGGACGCTTGATGGGCCCGATGCCGCTCACCCGAAGATTGACCCACTCCACATGCTGGTGCGGGTCACCGCAGAAGTCGTATCCGTAGAGTTCGCGGTGGGCTTCGTGGAAGCGTGCCGCCGCCTCGTCCATCAACTCCTGGGTGACGGGTCCGTCACCGAGCGGTACGCGCACCTCGAAGGCCTGTCCGAGGTACCGGAGGTCTGCCGAGCGTGCGTAGCGACGCTCGTCGGGAGCGAAACCTTCGTCGGCGAGCGCGCGCTCGGCCTCCACCGCGAGCGCGTCCAGTCCGGACTGCAGCTCGGTGACCTGCAGCCGGTCGTGCCGACTCACGTGCGTCTGCACGTAGTCGTTGCGGACGTCGACGGTGAGCAGCCCGAACGCGGAGACGTTACCCGGGTTGAGTGGGACGAGAACATCTTTGAGGCCGAGGATGTCGATGAGGCGGCACGCGAGCAATGAACCGGAGCCGCCGAAGGTCACCAGCGTGAAGTCGCGGACGTCGAGTCCACGCTTCACGGTGACCTGACGCAACGCGTTCGCCTGGTTCCATGCCGATACTTCGAGGATGCCGGTGGCACATGCCTCGAACTCGAGACCCAGCCGGTGGGCGAGTTCCTCGACGCCCTTGCGCGCGAGCTCGGTGTCGAGGGGGATCTCACCGCCGAGCAGGTGCGGGGGGATCCGGCCGAGCAGCACGTGCGCGTCGGTGATGGTCGGTTCGTCACCGCCCTTGGCGTAGCACAGCGGTCCGGGATCGGCGCCGGCCGACTGCGGACCGACACGCAGCGTGCCTTCGGGGGTCATCCACGCGATCGAACCACCACCGGCACCGACGGTGACCACGTCGATCATCGGGATCTTCGACGGGTACATCCCCACTCGGCCCTCGGTGGTGAGAGCAGGCTCTCCGCCGACGACCACGGTGACGTCCGTCGACGTGCCGCCGCCATCGCACGTGAGCACCTGGTCGACACCCGCGACACCTGCGATCAGAGCGGCGCCGAGTGCGCCTGCCGCCGGCCCCGACAGCACCGTCGTGATCGGCTGATTCACGACCTCTTTCGCCGACAGCACACCGCCGTTGGACTTCATCACGTAGAACGGGATGTCGCGCTGTTCCCCGTCGATCGAGGAGAACTCCCGCAGACGGGTGGCGATGTTGCCGACATAGCTGCGGATGTTGGGCTTGACGGAAGCATCGACGAGTGTCGTGATGGAGCGCTCGTATTCGCGGTACTCGCGCAGCACCTCGCTCGAGATGCTCACCGTCGCCTCGGGGTACTCGTCGAGGAGGATGTCGTGGACGCGGCGCTCGTGCTCGGGGTTCGCGTACGAGTGCATCAGGCACACACCGATGGTGAGCACTTCGCGCTCCCGGAAGAACCGTGCCGCAGCGCGGACGTCGTCCTCGTTCAGCGGGCGAATCTCTTTGCCCTCGAAGTTGAGTCGTCCACCCACCGTGCGGACCCGGTCGGCCGGGACGATGCGGTCGGGCTTGACCCAGAAGTACGAGTTACCGTAACCGTCCGGGACGGACTGACGGGCGATCTCGAGCACGTGCTCGTAGCCCTCGGTGGTGATGAAACCGAGGTGTCCGACCTTGCCTTCGAGCAGCTTGTTGGTTGCGACGGTGGTGCCGTGACTGACGGCCCCGATCGCATCGCCGGTCTCGCCGAGCTTCGCGAGCACTTTCTCGACACCGGCGAGAAAGCCCACTGCGGGGTCCGACGGGGTCGACGGGGTCTTCGTGGTGACGATCGCACCCGACTCGTCGTCCACGGCCACGATGTCCGTGAATGTTCCGCCGGTGTCGATACCGACCCGAATCTTCCTGGATCCCACACTTCCTCCTGGGTTCGTCTCGCCGGTTCTTCTTTGACGCTTGGTGACATTCCACCCGCTGCGCGACGCCGTTTCTTTGTCACATATCGCCGAACTCACTCGCACTTGTTGGGGGCTTCGTGCATCGACCGCTGTACACACGACGGCACCCCGGGCCGGCAGGGCGGATGCCCGGGCCTGGGGTGCCGTTCGGTTCGTGTCGCAGCGCTCTATCGGCGGGCGAGAATCCCGCCGAGGACCACACCGGCGAGTGCAATGACCGCACCCACCGCTGCCGAGGCCAGAACTGTGGCGACCGGCGTGGCCTGATCGGAGCCCTGCACCGCAGCGGCCGGCGCGACTGCAACCGTTGCGCTCTCGATTGCAGCGGACCCGGCGACAGCAACGGCCTCGTCGGCCACCGGTTCGGGGATTCCGTTCGCGATCACCCCGTCGATGCCGTTGAAGAACACCCCGGCCATCTTCTTCGCGACACCGGTGATCATTCGCTGGCCCACGCCGCCGACCATTCCGCCCACGACCGCGTCGGCGTCGTAGCTCAGGACAGTGCCGCCGTCGCGCTCCTCGAGTCGTACCGTCACGTCGGCCTTGACCGTCCCCGGCGCGCCGGAGCCCGATGCGGTCATCACGAACGAGTCGGGCCGGTTCTGCTGGGACAACAGCACTTCGCCGTCGTAAGTGCCCTTGATCGAGGCGACGCCCGCGGTGATGGACAGCTTGTAATGGTTGTCGCTGATCTGCTCGAGCGATTGCACACCGGGGATCGTGGCCGCGAGAACACGGCCGTCCTGCAGGCTGTCGTACACGACCTCCGGCGGGGCGATCAACTGCGCGGTACCGGCGATTCTCATTCGTTCTCCTTGATCCGGTTCGCCGCGTGGTTCAGACGCAGCTCGAACAACTCCGAGGGGGAAATCGGCATGGACGTGATCGGGATGCCTTCCGCGTCCTCGATCGCAGCGGCGATGACGGCCGAGGTCGGGATCACTCCTGCCTCACCGGCACCCTTCATGCCGAGAGGATTGAGCGCGGACGGGGTCACCGTGTGATCCATCTCGAGGGAATCGGGCATCTCGGTGACGAACGGCATGAGGAAATCCATGTACGACGCATTGAGCATCTGCCCGTGCTCGTCGTAGACGATCCGCTCGTAGAGCGCACCGCCGATACCCTGGGCCACCGCCCCGATCACCTGGCCTTCGACGATCCGCGGGTTGATCACGTTGCCGCAGTCGTGCACCACCGCGTACTTCCGCACGTGGATCTCCGCGGTCACGGGGTCGGTTTCGACGATCGCCGCATGCACACCGGACGCGAACGTCGACGTGGGCGGCGAATAGTAGCCGGTGGCCTCGAGCCCCGGCTGCTCGCCTTCGGGAACGGGCGGCACCGTCATGTCGGTGTCCGCCTTCGCGAAACCTGTCGCCTGCCGGGAGGCGTCATCGAACGCGTAACGCAACGGGTTGGAGAGCACCGCAACCACTCCGAGCGGGATCGATGTGCCCTCGGCGCCGGGCTCGGTGCCGAGGACGCACACATGTCCGCCGCGCAGCTCGAGCATTGCCGGGTCGACATGCAGGTGGTCGGCGGCGATCTTCTTCGCCTTCTCCGCGACCATCTGCCCCGCGACATGGAACGCCGAGCCGGACATCACGGCACCGCGCGACGCGAAGGTGCCCACTGCGTAACCGAACCGGCGAGTATCTCCGGTCACGATCTCGACATCCGACACGGGTACACCGAGATCGTCGGCGACGATCTGCGCGAACGACGTCTGGTGGCCCTGCCCCTGGGTGGTGAGGCCGGTCGCGGCTTTCACCTTGCCAGAGGTCTCGACGAGCACATGCGCGCCCTCGTACGGCCCGGGGCCGGTTCCTTCGACATAGGCGCCGATTCCGATACCGACGGTACGGCCTTCGGCCTTCGCCTGCTCCTTGTACTCGGCAAAGCCGTCCCAGTCGACGAGTTCCTTCAACTTGTCGATGCCGGCCTGGTAATCGCCGGTGTCGTAGATGAGGGGCCGGCCGTCCTGGAAGGTGAGGTGGAAGTCGTAGGGCATCTCCTCCGGCCGGATGAGATTGGCCTCGCGCACCGCGATGACGTCCTTGCCGAGGTACTTCGCGATCGCGTCCATCGACCGTTCCATCGCGAACACGCCCTGCGGCCGGCCTGCACCCCGGTAGGGCGTGACGATGACCGTGTTTGTATACAGCGAATAGGCGTCCACCCGGAAGGATTTCGGCTTGTACGGGCCGAGCACCTGCGTGGAGGTGTTGAGGATGACGATGATGCCGTACGGCAGGTAGGCGCCGTTGTCGTGCCAGAGGGAGAAGTCGAAGGCAAGCAACCGGCCCTCGTCGTCGAACCCGACCGTCACCTCGTGCACCTGCCCGCGTTCGTGCGCGCTCGAGATGAAGTGCTCACGCCGGTCTTCGACCCATTTCACCTCGTTGGAGATGCCTGCTTGTCCGAGCCTGCGGGCGGCCCAGGTGACCATCACCTCTTCGGGCCACGGGTGCACGATCTTCACACCGAATCCGCCGCCGACGTCGGGGGCGATGCAATGCACCTTGTTGTGTGCCATACCGAGTCTCGCGGCAATCGCCGCGCGCGCGGAGGTCGAGGTCTGGGTAGAGGTCCAGAAGGTCAGGGCCTTCTCGTCTTCGTCCCAGCGCGCGTAGACACCCTTGCCTTCCATCGGCATGGAGGCCGACCGCTCGATCTCGAGGTTCAGTGTCAGACGGTGCGGTGCAGCTTCGAGTTCGGCGTCGACGTCGCCGAATCCGTGCTGCAGGTGCGCGGCGACATTGTCCGCGACATCAGGATGGACGGTGTGCTCGGCACGACGGGACACGTCGATACCGACGACCTCGGGCAACGTGTCGTAGGTGACGTCGATGAGTGCGCACGCGTCCTCCGCGATGTACCGGTTGTCGGCGACGACCATCGCGATGGCCTCACCGACGTGGTTCACCTCGTCCTTCGCGAGCGGATACCCGTTGCGTGGGGCGGTGATCGCCGGATGCGGAATCAGCAGCGGCAGATTCTCCGCCATCTCCGGGGTGTCGTCCACGAGATCGTCGTAGGTGTAGATCGCGTGCACACCCGGCACGTCGAGGGCGGCGTCGATATCGATCCCGGTGATGCGGGCGTGGGCGTGCGGCGACCGGACGAACGCCGCGATGAGCGCGCCATGCCCGAGGTCGTCGAGGTAGCGGCCCTGCCCGCTGAGCAGGCGGCGGTCCTCACTGCGCGGGATCGGTTTGCCGAACGACTTGCCGTCCTTGTCGTCCTCGAGGTCCGGGGTAGCGCCCGCAATATCGGGAGTGGTGGTACTCACGCGCGTCCTGCCTTTCCACCCACCGGATGGGTGGTGCCGCGAACTTTGCCGTCGAGCGAAGCACGCGCCGATTCGTCGTCGGGCCCGAGCGGTGAACCGCCGGCGCGTTCCCGCGTGATCTCCGCGGCACGGAGCACCGCGGCCTGGATGTTCTTGTATCCGGTGCACCGGCAGAGATTGCCTGCGATCGCCTCCGTCGCCTCCTCGCGGGTGGGCGTGGGGTTCTCCTCGAGGTAGGCGGCAATCGTGGTGACGAAACCCGGTGTGCAGAAGCCGCATTGCAGACCGTGGCAGTCGATGAACGCCTGCTGCACGGGATGCAGCGTGCCGTCGGGTTCGACGAGTCCTTCGACCGTCGTCATCGAACGGCCTTCGAGGCTCGCGGCGAGCACGAGGCAGGAGCGCACGGGTTTACCGTCGAGCAGCACCGTGCACGCACCGCATACGCCGTGCTCACATCCGACGTGGGTGCCGGTCTGGCGCAGATGGTGCCGGATCGCGTCGGACGCGAGCGTTCGTGACGGCAGCACAACCGTCTGTGTCACGGAGTTCAATGTGAAGGTCACGGCCACATGTTGTTCGCCGGTGTCGGCCTCCATTTCGCTCACACGCTCCTCGAGGGTGCGTTCCGGTGCGCGACCTCGGCCTCCACGCGGCGTCGTGCTCGTCATGATCGTCCTCCTGTCGGCATCGGCATTCTGGTCCCGTCGCGCGCAGCATCTTGCGCGGCGGCGAAACCGACCCGTCCGGTCAGCGCCGCCACCAGCTGTGAGCGGTAGCGGGCGGTGGCGTGGATGTCCGCATCGGTGTCGACGGTCTCACGGGCGATCTCCGAGATGTGCTGCCACATCGGGTCGCGGACGTCGGTGGCCGATGCTCCGCGCAGCGCGTCGCTGTAGTCGACGACCTGGCCGAGCTCCCCGGCGGACACATAGGTCACCCGTGCGGAGATAACGGCGCCGTCCTCGACTTCCACCTGCGCCACGACACCCACGAGTGCGTAATCGCCATGACGACGAGCGATCTCGTCGATCGCTGTGCCCACTCCGGGTCTGGCGGGCGGCACAGTCACGCTCGTGGCGATCTCGTCGGGTTCGAGGGTCGACTCGAGCGGGCCGGCGAACAACTCGTCGGCCTTGATCTCCCGCACGCCGCGCACCGATCGCACGGTGAGTGTGCCACCCAGTAATGCCAGCACGGCGGGCATCTCCGCGGAGGGGTCGGCGTGGACGATCGAGCCCACTGTGGTGCCGCGGTTGCGGATGGTCGGATGCGCCACCAGCCGCAGCGCCCGTCCGAGGAGGGGCTGCACCGTTGCTGCCGAGGCATCGGCTTCCAGCGCGGTGTGGGTGGTGAGGGCATCGAACGTGACGCCCAGCTCGGGCGAGGCCGACACCGCGTCGAGACGCGGGATGGAGCCGATGTCCACGAGGTGCGCGGGCGCCGCGAGCCGCATCGACAGCAGCGGTATCAGCGATTGACCACCGGCGAGCACCTTGCCCTCATGGGCCACCCGCGCGAGAATTTCGCAGGCCTCGTCGATCGACCGGGGTCGGTGATAGGTGAGTGGCGACGGTTTCATTCAGTAGATCCTGCCCGCATCGTGCGATCGGTGTTTGGTGAAGAAGTGACAACGCTCACGCCCTTCCTCTGTCAAAAGTAATCGAGGTCACGCGGGTTGTTCGACCCGGTGCCGCGTGGTCCCGCCGTCCGGGTCGGTGTCGGGTTCACGATCCAGCTCGGCGCCGCTGCCGCCGGTGTCCGCATCGTCCTTCGGGGCAATGGCCCGGCACACGTGGTAGAGCACGATGACGACGATGGTGCCGAGCGCGATGCCGCTGAGCGAGAAGGAGTCGGTGAAGTTCAGTGAGGTGTCGCCGATGGCGATGATCAGGCCCGCAGCGACGGGCATGAGGTTGACCGGGTTGCCGAAGTCGACGCCGTTCTCCTTCCAGATCTTGGCGCCGAGCAGTCCGATGATGCCGTAGAGGACGACGGTGATCCCGCCGAGCACACCGCCGGGCGTCGCCGAGATCACGGCACCGAACTTGGGCGAGAACCCGAGCAGCATCGCGATCACACCTGCCGCCGCGTAGGCCGCGGTCGAGTACACCTTGGTCGCGGCCATGACGCCGATGTTCTCGGCGTATGTGGTGGTCGGAGAGCCGCCGACGCCGGTCGCCATGGCTGTGGCCAGACCGTCCGCGGCGAGTGCGCGCCCCATCATCGGGTCCAGGTCGGTCTTCGTGATCTCGGCAACGGCCTTGACGTGGCCTGCGTTCTCCGCGATCAAGGCGATGACGCCGGGCAGTACGAGCACGATGAACGTGAGGCTGAAGGAGGGTGCGTGGATGCCGACGATGCCGTTGGCCTCATCGGTGAACGGGGGCAACCCGAACCACGATGCGGACGCGACACCGTCCCAGTTGACGCGGAAGTGTTCGGTGACGGCGCCTGCGGTGGCGTCGTACGAGGTGATCGGCCCGGTGACCAGATCGAGCACCCACGACAGCGCGTACCCGAACAGCAGCGCCAGGAAGATCGCCACCCGGCCGAGGAATCCGCGGAGGGCGACACTGCCGATGACCAGTACCACCATCACGATCAACGCGACCCACTGGTCTTGTGGCCAGTAGGTACCGGCCACCACGGGCGCCAGGTTGAATCCGATGAGCATGACGACGGCGCCGGTGACGACAGGAGGCAGAACTCTGAACACCATCGAACCGCCGAGGAAGTGGACCGCCACACCGATCGCGGCGAGGACGAGGCCCGACACCATGATCGCGCCCGTCACCTCCGCGGAGGTGCCGCCTTGCGCGTGGATCGCGGCTATACCGCCGACGAACGCAGCCGATGTTCCGAGATAGCTGGGGATCCGACCTTTCACGACGAGCAGGAAGAACAGCGTGCAGAATCCCGAAAGCATCACAGCGAGCTGTGGATTGAGTCCCATGATGATCGGGAAGACGAAGGTTGCACCGAACATCGACACCACGTGCTGACCGCCGAGCCCGATGGTGCGGCCCCAGGTCAGCCGTTCGTTCGGCGCGACCACTTGCCCCGGCTCGATGGTCTTTCCGTCTCCGTGCAACGTCCATATGGCCATGGTCGGACCTTTCAGGAAGAGTGTGGTGCCAAGAGAGTCGACGTCGATTGTTACGGTTGTGTTGCCGCTCACACGTGCACCTGGATAGGCGCAAACGTTAATTGAGTCAGGGCGTTCGAGGATAGGAACAATCTGCCAGTGCGCGACGGCAGATATTGGCAATATTAGGAATTGATCCCACGCATGGCGATGATCTTGAGTGCGAGCGAGAGGTCGAGACGCAGTTCGGGCTGCGCGGTGAACGGGCCCAATATCTTCTCGAGCTTCGCAACCCGATATCGTAACGTGTTGTAATGAAAATGTAACTGGCGCGCGGTTTCTGCGATGTTGATGTTCGTCGCGAGCAACACCTCGAGGGTGCGTCGCATGTCCTGCGCTTCGGCGGTGTCGTCGGTGAGCTCCTTGAGCGTCTCCCGCGCGAACGACTCGAGTTCGTCGGTGTCCTCGACGAGGCTGAGCAACCGGTACACACCGAGATCGTCGAAGTGCGTCACCGCCCACGACCCGGTTATCTTGCGCCCCACCTCGAGTGCGGTTCTGGCCTGTCCGTAGAGCGCCGGAAGATCGGCAGTCGACGACGATGCCCGCGACACCCCCACTCCGAACGGCCGACGTCCGCCACCTCCGGCGCCTCGTACCTGCGCAACAAGTTCATGAACGAGGGTCATGGTGTCGCTACCTTCGCCCATGATGATCACGGTCTCCGTCGCGAGCGCTGTCACCGCAGCCCCGGGATCGCGTCCTGCGACAGCACCGACGAACGCTCGCGCCTGCCGCTCGACGACCGGCAGACGAGCGGGGGCGGGTGGCTCGTCGTCGTCGTCGACGACGTCGGGCTCGACCGCCACGACCACGATGGGCCGATCGAGATTCCACCCGAACATCTGCGCATGCACGATGACCTGCTCGGGATCGCCACCGCGCCCACGCAACAGATCGCGGACGAAGTTGGCTCTGTGTTTCTCCTCGACCGCGGAGACGGCCAACTCCCGGCTCACCACGAGTGCACACACCGTCGCGGCCTGCTCGACGAGATACAGATCCTCACTCGCGAGAGTCCGCCCCGGACAGAAGAGTACGAGCCTGCCGTGGTCGATGCTGTTGGCCGAGATCGCAGCGATCGCCACATACTCGTCACCGAAGCGATGCAGGCCGAGTCCGCCGTCGAGGCAATCCGTGCGGACCCGTCCCGTCGAATCCAGTGCAGCGGTCGACGCCAGCCAACCGAAATCCGCGTCCGCTCCGGCACGGCAGGTCTGACGACCGTCCGGGGTGGTGATGAGCACCGCGCCACCGAGGCCGCGTGCCACACCATCGGCGAGCGCCTTGTGACCGCCACCCGCCATCACGATCTCGAGCAGTCCGCGGCGCAGGTGATCGGCTCGCAACACGGCATCGACCTGTGTCTTCGCCATGCCGGAGAGGCCGTATGCGAGCTCGTGATCTGCGTCGATGTCGTCGGGGGTCGTCACGACCGGGAAAGCGGCGTCCCGCGCGATATCGTCCGGCAGCCCGCATCCCTCGTCGAGCCGGACGACGAGGCCTGCGATCTCGTGCCGGGCCAGCCGGGCGGTGAAGTCGCCGATCGTTCCAGCCAGGCGCCGGAGCACCGTGGTCGAGGTGACGAGGAGTTGGTTCGGACGGAGCCACGGGCCTATTTCCGGGAGCATCATCACGGCGACGTCCGTGACGTCACGTGCAGTGGCCACGTCGCCCGCTATCACCGTCGGGTCGACGAGAAGTCCCGAAACGACGATGTCGGCGAACGGAATCGGCTCGGATACGGCGTGATGGGTGCCGCCTGCGTCGGCGCTCCGGGAGGCGTTCATCTTCCGTACCGTCACAGCAACACCCGTTCACCTGCCAGTAGTTCGTCCCGCCGGGCGCGAGACCATGACCATAGATTCCCGCTACGTCGTCGTCAACACGGTTGACGACGGTCGAGTCTCGACGTTATCCGCAACGCTCGACATCACCGGGCACAGAATACGCCGAAATCAGGGGCACCCACTTGTACATTGTCGCCGTCGCGCCATGGTGCCCGACTCGACCATCGTCGTGACGATGAAGCCTCTACTCCACGGCGTCCGCGTCCTCGATCTGTCCCGAGCCCTCGCCGGCCCCCTGTGCACCTCACTGCTCGCCGATTTCGGCGCCGACATCATCAAGGTCGAGTCCCTCGGTAGCGGCGACAGTTCACGTCAGTGGCCTCCGTTCGACGGCTCCGACAGCTTGTACTTCGCATCGGTGAACCGGAGCAAGCGGTCTGTCGCACTCGACATGCGAAGCGACGAAGGGCGGAAGTTGCTTCTCCGCATGGCATCCGAAGTAGATGTGGTCGTCGAGAACTTTCGGCCCGGGGTACTCGCTGCGATGGGACTCGACCAGGAAACGCTGCGCCGCGACAACCCCGGAGTGATCGTGATGAGCGTCAGCGGCTTCGGACCCACCGGACCCGACCAGTTCGCACCGGGTCTCGATCAGGTCGCGCAGGGCATGTCCGGACTCATGTCCGTCACCGGCGCCGGCGAGAACACACCCCTGCGAGTCGGTATTCCCATCATCGACACGGTGTCGGGAATATATGCGGCACTGGGAATCACGGCTGCGCTCGTCGCCCGGTCCCGAGACGGCGAGGGCCACCACGTGCAGACTTCTTTGATCGAATCGGCCTTGTCGATCATGACGTTCCAAGCGCAGGACTATCTCAGCACCGGACGGGTCGCCGAACCCAATGGCAACACTCACCCCACCATCACCCCGTACGGCTGCTTCGATACCGCCGACCACCCGATCATCATCGCAACGGGATCCGACAAGCATTGGGAAGCGCTGTGCGCCGTGCTCGGCGACCCCGATCTCGCGGCGCGTCCCGAGTACGCCACCGGCAAATCTCGCCTCGAGTACCGCGATCGATTGACCGAGGAGCTGCTCGAATTGCTGACGCACAGGTCGGCGGCCGAGTGGGTATCGGACATGAGGAAGGCGGGAATACCTTGCGGTCCGGTGCATTCCGTCGACCAGGCGTTCGCCGATCCGCAGGTGCAGGCTCTGAACATGGTCCAGACCGTGTCCACGCCCGACGGCAAGGATCTGCCGCTGATGCGGGGACCGTTCTGGGTCGATTCCGAAACGCTGCCGATCCGGAACGCCCCGCCGATGACCCTCGGACAGGACACCGACGCGGTGCTCGCCGAATTCGGTGTCGCCGACGACGAACTCGAATCCCTACACCGATCCGGTGTGATCTGACCCGGGCCCTGTCACAGTCGCGCTGCCGCTGCCAGCGCAACGTGTTCGCAGAAGGGACGGGCGACGAGCTGCACACCGATCGGCATGCCGTCGGCCGTCTCGCCCACCGGCACAACCACTGACGGGAACCCGACGACGCTGATCGCGCGACAGCTCGCGAGTGCCTCCTGCCAGGTGAGGGCTCGGCCTTCCACGTCGAACCGATCGAGCTCGAGCGGCGGTGCGCCGATAGACGCCACGGGCAGCACCAGCAGATCGCCCATCTCGGCGAGTAACCGATGGACGAGCCGGGTACGGAGTGCCCACAATTCCTCGACCTCGACGCTGTCTGCACGATGGCCGGTGGCCAGCATCGTCCGGATGCTCGCGCCGAACTCGCCGGATATCGCCAGCGCGGTGATATCGGTGTGGGACTGGGTCGACCGCAGCTGTCCGAACAGGGCGTTGCCCTCGCCGAGCGCCGATCCTTCGTAGCGGCGCGCACCGAGCCTGCCCGCCATCTCTGCCACGGCGGCCACGATCTCCGCGGAAACCGGCACGGTGCCTTCCCCGGGCGCCCATGTGATGTCCAGACTGTTCACGTCGACGGACGCCGGATCGGCCCACACGACATGCGGTTCCGACACCACCCGCAGGACGAGGGCGGCGTCGTCGAGACTGCGCGCCATCGGGCCGATGGTCTGGAGCATGCCGTGCACGGTCGTCGGATTCGCCAACAAGTGATCACCGGCGACAACGCCGGGGTACTGGCCATCGGGGCAGACCCTGCCGAGAGTCGGACGGATCGACGCCAGCCCTGCGCAGTGCGCGGGCCAGCGCACGGAACCGCCGAAGTCCGTGCCGAGTCCGACCACGCTCATTTCCGAGGCGATCGCCGCCGCCTCGCCGCCACTCGACCCGCCGGGCGATCGTGGCACCTCCGGTGTTCCGAGCGGGTTCACGGTCGGTCCGAAGAGTTCGTTGTCGGTGAGACCGGACGTGCCGAACTCCGGGGTGTTGGTCTTTCCGACGAGGATGGCCCCGGCCGCCCTCATCGCTGCAACCGCAGGTGCGTCGACACCGGGCACATTCTCGGCGAGCGCCCGCGACCCGGCCGTGGTGCGCACTCCGTCGGTAGTGATGAGGTCCTTCGCGGTGAACGGAACACCCGCCAGCAGGCCGGGTTGCTCGCCACGCGCGATCAGCCCATCGAGAGCGTCGGCCTCGCGCAGGGCTTGCTCGGTCGCGACGGTGACGATCGCGTTCAGACTCGGATTGCGGTCGTCGATGTGTGCGAGATGCTGTTCGACGACGGCGCGCGCTGAGATCTCGCGGCGGTGCACCGCCCGCGCGATCGTGTGCGCGTCCGCGCCGACCCAGATATCTGCCACGTTCGACCGCACGCGTCCTCCTTCGTTCCGATGGAGGTGAACGCTAGGTGCGGACAGGCGGGGCCGCCAACGTCCAGTCTCCACAGGATCTCGGCGGGCGGGATGTGAACAGTTGATACGTCGACGTTCGCGCGCACCTGCGAGGATCGGTCCATGTTCTCACCCTGGGCACGCCTGTCGTTCGCCGTGTTCGCGGTGAGCTGGGGCGCGAATCAGTTCGCCCCGATGCAGCTCGTCTACCGCGAGCACCTCGGTCTCGGCAGCGGATCGTTCGCCGCGATGCTCGGTTCCTACATCATCGGGCTGATTCCCGCCCTGCTGTACTTCGGCCGCGTCGCTGATCGGATCGGTCGACGTCCGGTGATCCTCGCGATGGTCCCGGTGAGCATCGTCTCGTCGGTGGTGTTGCTTCTCGGTGCCGAGTTACCGCTGTTGCTGTATCTGGGCCGGATCCTCGCCGGTCTCGCATCGGGAATGGCGTTCGGCGCGGGAACCGCCTGGATGAAGGAACTGAGCGCCGGCGCCGGAGTGGGGGCGCGCCGCGCAGCGGTGTCGCTGTCGGCCGGCTTCGGGTGCGGAGCGCTGTTCGCCGGGTTCATCGCGCAATGGTTGCCTGCGCCCGAAGTGCTGGCGTATCTCGTGCACATCGTGTTGATGGTGGTGGCTCTGGCGCTGGTGTGGTCGGTGCCCGACGGTCACGTGCCCCGCACCGTGCGGGGTTCGTGGCGACTGTCCGTGTTGTCGAGCCCACGGTTCCGGTGGGGTGTGGTGCCGTGGGCACCGTGGGTGTTCGGGTGTGCCACAGTATCTTTTGTCACGCTTCCGCCTCTCGTGTCCGACAGCGTGAGCGACGTGTCCATCGCGTTCACCGGCGCGATCGCCGCGCTCACCCTGCTCACCGGCGCCCTGATCCAGCCCTGGGCGCGGCGCATCGCCCGACACGGAGAGACGGTGGGGATCCGCACCGGGGTCGGGATCGGCGTGCTGGGATTCGCTGCTGCCACCGGCACCGCCTACACGGACGGCCCCTGGGCGGTGGCCGTGATCGTCGCCGCTGCGATTCTCCTCGGTGCGGGTTACGGCATCCTGCTCATCTCGGGCCTCGTTGCGGTGGAGAACACGGCACCGGCCGATGAATTGGCGCAGAGCGTGGCGGTGTTCTACTGCCTGATCTATCTCGGTTTCGCGGTACCGTTCGCCATCTCGCTCGCCGCCCCCCACGTCGGGTTCGGTGTGTGCTTCGGTGCGGCCGCAGCGTTGATGTGCGTCGGCGTGATGCTGGGCCGCACAGTTCCTTCATCAGCACGCCTCGATGAGCGCGCTCTCACGCACCCGCGCAAGTAGTCCGCCGACCGCACCCGCGACCGCGACCGCGCTCTCGGAGAGCACACGGTGTCCCGCGCCGGAGATCCGAACCAACTCGGCCCCGGGTAGATGCGACACGATCGCCTCCGAGTGGGCGATCGGCACGAACCGGTCGTCCGTTCCCGATGCCACCACGACAGGAACGGTCGCGAGTGCCCCGATCGCGTCGTACTCGTCGAGCACCGCGAACGCCGCCAGCAGCCGCGACCAGGTGACGACGGACGTCTCGTTCGCCAGCACCATTCCGAGCATGCGCAGCCACGAGTCGGCCGAACGTCGTCGGCCCAGCATCGTGCACACCGCACCGCCCGCACGCTTCGACCGCTCCATGGTCCGCGGCGCGCGCAGCACCGCCCGATGCAGGAACGATGCGGCGGGATGTCGCAGGTACCGGCCGACACCGGCGTCGGCGAGTCCTCCCGCTGCGGTCGACACCAGTGCGAACCCCACGATCCGCGTTCCGATCGCAGCCGGATGCAGCCGTGCATATGCCAGCGACACCATGCCGCCCATCGAATAGCCGGCCAGCACCACCGGGCCGCGCGGCACGAGCGTACGGAGGACGGACTCGAGGTCGCGCGCCAACTGGTCGAACGTGAACGACTCGACGTCGCCGATCCCGGAGCGCCCGTGACCGCGCTGGTCGTACCTCACCGTCCGCACGGCGGAAACGTCCAACTGCGCACCGACACCGACCCAGCACGCCGAATCCTGGCAGTGGCCGTGCACGAACACGACGGTGAGCTCGGCATCGGCCGGACCGTCCACATAGGCGACGAGTGGTACGCCGTCGTCGGCAGCGACCGTGAACCGGGAAGATGAATCGGACATGAACAACTCCTCGAGCGACCTGCTCGATTAGTCGTGTCGCCGTTCCCTTCCGTTAACCGCCGCTACCGAATCGTGACGACCGGAAGCTCAGCGCGGTGCGAGGGCGCGGATCATCGGCGTCGGATCGCCGTCGGCAACGAGCAGAATGGCCGGCGTCGTGACTCCCGCCTCGGTGTACCGCTCGATGTGCTCACGGCATTCGTCGGGATGGCCGTGCACGATGAGGTCGTCGACGACGCTGTCGGGGATCGCCTCGAGCGCAGCCTTACGGTCGCCCTCCGCCCACAGACGCCACATGCCCTCGAACTCGTCGGAGCGTCCGAGGAATTCGTGGAACGCACGGTAGACGGGCACATTCATGTATGCCGCGATCATCCGGCGGCCCATGGCGCGAGCGGTGTCGGTGTCGTATCCCGGCAAGACGAAGATCCGCGCGACGATCTCCTTGCCGTCGCCACCCTCGTGAACGTAGGGCGTGACGGTACGCACGTCGTCGGCCGACAACCAGTTGACGATCGCTCCGTCGGCTTCCTTGCCTGCGAGGCGGAGCATCCCCGGGCGCAGCGCCGCGAGCAATACCGGTGGAGCGGGGTCGGCGACCAGCCCGGCACGGAACCCGTCGACGGTGAAGGTGTCGTATTCCTGCGTCACCTTCTCGCCGGCCAGCGCCGACTTCAGGAACCGCAACGTGTCGCGGGCGCGCTTGTACGGCTCGTCGAACGGGATGCCATTCCATTTCTCGACGATGACATTGGACGACGTGCCCACACCGAGCACGAATCGGCCCGGAGCAGCGGAGGCGAGGGTCGCTGCAGACATGGCGAGCGTGGCCGGGCCGCGGGTGTAGACGGGAACGATCGCGGTGCCGAGCCGCAGCGATGGAGCCCATACGCTCGCGAGTGCGAGCGGGGTGAAGGCGTCGGCCACGTTCGCTTCGGACGACCAGACGTCGGTGTAGCCGAGGTCGGGAAGCTCTTCGATGATGCTGCGCTGGTCGGCAAGGGGGATGCCGTCGAGGGGCACTGTGAGCCCCCACCGTCGTCTGTTCTCCGTCATGGCCGTCACACTAGGTCCCCACAGGTCACACCGCATCCGTATGCTGGCTCGTTGTGCATGTCGGTCAACTGTGGCGGTATCCGGTCAAGTCGTTCGGAGGCGAGCGGCTGCAGTCCGCGACGATCGAAACCGATGGCCTGCGCGGCGACCATGTGTGGGCGGTGGTCGACGCAGAATCAGGAGCCGTGGCGAGCGCGAAGAAGTTTCGTCGTTTCGGCGTGCTGCTGACCTGCGGTGCGCGCCTGACCGACGAGACCGACCCACGCGACCCGGCGTCGCTGGAACTGACGTTTCCCGACGGCACGGTTCTGCAAGGCGACGACAACCGCGTCGACGCGGTGTTGTCGGACCTGACTTCGCACCCGGTCCGACTCGAGGCGAGATCCCGCTCCTACGATGCCGCTCCCCTGCACGTGGTCACTTCGTCGTCGGTGAATGCGCTGGACACGGGCGATCCGATCGGGGTTGCGGTTCGCCGGTTCCGGCCGACGATCGTCGTCGACACCGAGGGCATCGACGGGTTCGTCGAGAACGACTGGCTGGGTGTTCAGCTCGAGCTCGGTGACGTCGTCATCGAACCGAACAAGCGCACCGATCGGTGCGTGATGGTGACGCTCGATCATCAGGACGTCCCGGCCCGACGCGAGATGTTGCGTACCGTCATGTCGCGCAATCGCGTGCTGACCCGTGAGGGTGGCAAGGAAGCACCGTGTGTCGGCGTGTATGCACAGGTCAGTGTGCCGGGCGCCATTCACTGCGGTGACCCGGTCGCCAGAATCTGAGGCCGGCAACTTTCCTCTGGTTCCACGGGTTTCCGCAGGTCGTCGACCTGCGGAAACCCCGACTATCGGAGGAAAGTTCCGGACGTCGCCGATACTGCACCTCTGGACATATCGTTTATCGATGCGTATAACGATAATCGATGCATCGTTTATCGATATGGACCTTTACGAGGCGCGGGAGCAGCCATGGACACGACCGATACCGGACCGATCACTCCGACCGACACATCGAAGAAAGACCGCCGCGACCTGTGGGCGTCGATCACCGTCTTCGCCCTCACCGGCGGCGTCGTCCTCTACACGTATGTCACCGGACTCCTCCGCGAACTGAACGACGGGATCGTCACAGCACGTGTCGAGTTCGACGAGCCTCAGGCCCTGACGTCGATCGACGGTGTCGCGATGCAACTGGGGTCGCCTTCCACCATCGACGTGTCGACAGACCCGCTCTCCCCCGTCACCGTCGGCTTCATCCGTAGCGCCGACGCACTGCAGACGTTCGGCTATCTGGCGATACTGGCACTGCTGACGTGGATGGTCGTGCGATTCATCCGCGGCCACCTGTTCGACCGCCTCGCGGTACGCCTCGTCATGATTTCCTCCATCGTGGCGGTCGCGACCATCATCGTTCCGCAGATCCCACGAACGCTCGGCACCAACATGCTGCTCCGCGACGTGGAGGCACGCGAGATGCTCGACTTCGCGCCCCTCGGGCCCGAGTTCTGGTACGGCTACGTCTTCTGCATGGCGCTGTCGGCAGTCGCGGTCGCGCTGCGCATCGGAAGCCGCATGGCCCGGGACAACGAAGGCCTCGTCTGATGCCCCCCGAAACCGAGCATGCCGTCCGCTGCCACCTCGACACACTGCTCGCCGACCGAGGTATGACGTTGGCGCAATTGGCCGACGAGGTGGGGGTGAGCGTCGTCAACCTGTCGGTGCTGAAGAACGGTCGTGCTCGCGCCATCCGGTTCTCCACCCTGACCGCCCTGTGCCGAGTCCTGAATTGCTCTGTGGGAGATATCCTCTCGATCGACTGACTGGACAGACATCGATACCCGGGTCCTTTGTGGGTCCCGGGTATCGATGCGTGGTCCGGCTGTCAAGCCAGGGGCGCTCCTGTTGCTGCGCGGACCTGCTCTTCGGTCACACCCGGCGCGCACTCACGCAGGGCCAGACCATTGTCGGTGACATCGATGACGGCGAGGTTGGTGATGATCCTCTGGACCACACCCTCACCCGTCAACGGAAGCGAACACTTCTCCACAATCTTCGGATTGCCCTGCTTATCGGTGTGCTCCATCAACACGATCACCTTGCGGGCACCGTGCACCAGATCCATCGCACCACCCATACCCTTGACCATCTTGCCCGGCACCATCCAGTTCGCCAGATCACCCGTCTGGGAAACCTCCATGCCACCGAGCACAGCGGTATCGATATGACCGCCACGGATCATCCCGAAGCTCAACGACGAATCGAAGAACGCCGCACCCGGATTGACCGTCACGGTCTCCTTACCCGCGTTGATCAGATCCGGATCGATCTCCTCCTCGGTCGGATACCGTCCGGTACCCAAGATCCCGTTCTCACTGTGCAACGTCACCCGCACACCCTCGGGCAGATAATTCGGAATCAGAGTCGGCAGACCGATACCGAGGTTGACGTACTCGCCCGGCGAGAGTTCCTGTGCAGCCCGGGCCGCCATCTCCGTCCGCGACCAGCCGAGCGTCTCCACAACAGCAGTCATGCTCACGCCACCTTTCCTGCGCTGACGGTGCGCTTCTCGATCTGCTTGTCCTGCACGCCCGTGTGCACGATCCGGTCAACGAAAACACCCGGCAGGTGCACCTGCCCCGGATCGATCTCACCCGGCTCGACGAGCTCCTCGACCTGCACGATGCACACCTTGCCGGCCATCGCCGCGAGCGGATTGAAGTTCATCGCCGCCTTGTTGAACACCAGATTGCCCTCGGTATCGCCCTTGAGCGCATGCACCAGCGAATAATCGGCGTCGATCGACTCCTCGAGCACATACCGCTTACCGCGGAACTCACGGATCTCCTTCGCGGGCGACGCGATCTCCACCGACCCGTCGGCGGCGTAGCGCCACGGCAGACCGCCGTCGGAAATCGGGGTACCGACCCCGGCGGGGGTGAAGAACGCCGGAATACCGGCACCACCGGCACGAAGCTTCTCCGCGAGGGTGCCCTGCGGTGTCAGCTCCACCTCGAGCTCACCCGAGAGGTACTGACGCGCGAACTCCTTGTTCTCACCGACGTACGACGCGGTGACCCGGCGGATCCGCTTCTCACCGAGAAGAATCCCCAAACCGTGCCCGTCGACGCCGCAGTTGTTGGAGAACACCTCGAAGTCGGTGGCGTCGCCGGCGGCGATCGCTGCGATCAACTCGTCGGGGATACCCGACAGCCCGAAACCACCGACGGCGAGCGATGCACCCGAGGGAATGTCGGCGACCGCATCGGCCGTCGTAGCGAAGACCTTGCTCACTTGGCGTCTCCCGTGGCAGGCAGGATGCGGTTGCGCACCTCGCCGAAACCGATACGCGAGCCGTTCGGGCCCGGAGCGGTAGCGGAGATGGAGATCTCGTCGCCGTCCTCGAGGAAGGTACGGGTCTCGTCACCGACCTGGACGGGTTCTGCTCCACCCCAGGTGAGTTCGATGAATGCACCGCGCTGATCCTTCTCCGTACCGGAGATGGTGCCGGAGCCGAACAGATCGCCGGTGCGGGTCGCGGCACCGTTGACCGAGGTGTGCGCCAGCATCTGCGCGGGCGACCAGTACATCTGCGCATACGGCGGACGCGACACGACGTGGCCGTTCCACTCGACGGCGAGATCGATGTCCAGGCCCCACTTCTCGGTGCCCAACAGGTACGGGAGCGGCTCGGGGTCCTGAACCGGGGTGTCGATGCGCGCGGCTTCGAGCGCGGCGATCGGCACGACCCACGGCGAGATCGACGTCGCGAACGACTTGCCGAGGTTCGGTCCGAGCGGTACGTACTCCCAGGCCTGGATATCGCGGGCCGACCAGTCGTTGAGGATCACGGCACCGAAGCAGTGTTCGGCAAACTCGTCGGGAGCGATCTGCTCACCCATCTTCGACCCCGCGCCGACGATGAAGCCCATCTCTGCTTCGATGTCGAGCCGGATCGACGGGCCGTAGAGGGGCGCTTCGTCATTCGGGCCCTTGCGTTGACCGCACGGACGGACGATGTCGACACCCGAGGTGACGACGGTCGACGAACGACCGTGGTAGCCGACGGGCAAGTGCTTCCAGTTCGGCATGAGCGGGTCGGGGTTCTGGGGGCGGAACAGACGGCCCAAGTTCGATGCGTGGTTCTCCGACGCATAGAAGTCGACGTAGTCGGCGACCTCGATCGGCATGTGCAGCGTGACGTCGGCGATCGGGAAGACGGCGTTGTCGGCCACGTCGCCGACGACCGTCTCCTTGATGATGGCGCGCACCTCGTCCCAGCGGGCACGACCCTGAGCCATGAAGGCGTTGAGGCTCGGCTCGGCGAAGACCACGTCGTCTTCGAACACGCGACTCAGGTCGAGAACCGAATCGCCCACGCGCACACCGACGCGCGGCTCCGAGTCGACGGTGGAGAAGATGCCGTAGGGCAGGTTGGCGAGCCCGAAGAGCGAATCGTCCGGGATTGCAATGGTGGTCATGCGTGATTTCCTTCGCTGATCGGAGATACGGTCGACGGTGCGAGCCCGAGTTCGAGCAGATCGGTGAGCGGGTCGGCGATGCTGCAGGTGCCGTACGAACGGAACCGGCTGCGCACCTCTGCGGCTCGCTCGTCGGACAGCTCTTTCAGGCGCGACGCGAGTGCCGCACTGTCGCGGTCGGCGAGCGCATTCGCGACTGCAGCATTGTCGCCGCCGTCGAGTGCCACGGCAACCGCGTCGAGGATGTTCAGGAAACCGTGCTGTTCGAAACCGGTTTCGGGGTCGGTGTTGCGAACCGCGTGGTGCAATCCGGCGGTGGCCTTGAACGGGACATCCGTCGCGACAACCGTGCGGATCGCGTCGGCCAGTTCTGCTTCGTCGGGGTATGCCTCGGCAACGATGCCGCCGGTGCGGAACTTCGCCGAGAACGGCGTCCCCGCCAGGCGAGTCAGGATCTCGGAGCGGCGCTCGTCGCGGGGCACCTCGACGAAGATGCCGAGTTCCGGTTCGGCCGAAGCGATCTCGTCGAGGGCGGCAAAAAGTTCGTCGACGGTTTGCTCCGCGGGTACCGCGATCTCGAGGGCGGTGACGGACACCGAATCGAGTGTCGCTGCCTTCGCCAGCGCCGGAGCAACCGCGGCGGTGCCTGCCGGCACCGTCAGGCTCAGTTCGAGCTCACCGGCGTAGGGCTGCCGCTCGAGCAGTTCGGCGAGCTCGCCGAGGCGTCCGGCGGGGAACACGAACGAACCGACGAGTGGTGCGTGATCGGCATCGGCGTGGACGGCGTGCGCAGGGACTGCCTCCGCGATCGGCGCATTGCCGGGCGGGAAGAGCGCGGCGTCGTCGCACAGGTGCGTGAGCAGGGGCCCGAAGGTGGTCACTTGGCCTCCCGGTTGCGGTTCCAGCTACCAGCGTACGAGTCGTCCTCGCACGCCAAGGCGCCTTCACCGAGTTCGAGGGGACGGAAGGTGTCGACCATGACGGCGAGTTCGTCGAAGAACTCCGCTCCGATGCTGCGTTCGTACGCGCCGGGCTGCGGGCCGTGAGCGTGACCACCGGGGTGCACCGAGATGGAACCCTGGGCGATGCCCGAACCCTTGCGGGCTTCGTAGTCGCCACCGACGTAGAACATGACCTCGTCGGAGTCGACGTTCGAGTGGTAGTACGGCACCGGGATCGCCAGCGGGTGGTAGTCGACCTTGCGGGGCACGAAGTTGCAGATCACGAAGTTGTTGCCCTCGAACGACTGGTGCGCCGGCGGCGGCTGGTGCACGCGACCGGTGATGGGCTCGTAGTCGTGGATCGAGAACGTGTACGGGTACAGGCAGCCGTCCCAGCCGACGACGTCGAACGGGTGGTTCGGCACGAGGTAGCGGGTACCGACGATGCCGTGGGAGGTGCGGTGCTTGACGAGCACCTCGACGTTCTCTTCCTCGACGATCAGCGGCTCGGTGGGGCCGTGCAGGTCGCGTTCGCAGAACGGGGCGTTCTCGAGGAACTGGCCGAACTTCGACAGGTAGCGCTTCGGCGGCACGATGTGGCTGTTGGCCTCGATCGTGTAGGCACGCAGCGGCTCGTCGCCCGTGGGAACCCAGCGATGTGTGGTCGCCATCGGCAGCAGCACGTAGTCGCCGGGCTTGGCTTCGAGGGTGCCGAACACGGTTTCGACGTTCGCGGTGCCCGACTCGACGTAGACCATCTCGTCGCCCACCACGTTGCGGTAGAGCGGCGAGGGCTTCTTGGACACGGCGTAGGAGATGCGCACGTCGGGGTTGCCGAGGATCATCCGGCGGCCGGTGACGACGTCGGTGTCGTTCCAGACGCTCTCCGGGAACAGATCGTGCAGCTTCAGATGCCGCGGCACGAGCGGATGGTTCGGTGTCGTGGACTGATCCGGCACCGCCCATTCGGTGGCTTCGACGATCGCCGACGGAATGTACTTGTGGTACAGCAGCGCGGAATCGGACGAGAAGCCTTCCTCACCCATCAGCTCCTCGTAATAGAGGTTGCCGTTGTCGTCGCGGTGCTGGGTGTGACGCTTGGGCGGGATGACGCCGAGCTGTCGGTAGAAAGCCATGGTTCAGCTCCTCGGAAATGATGAATCGGGCTGCGCGGGGTCTCTGTCGCCGCCGGGGTTAGTAAACACATTAACTAACTTGAGAGCGTGAGCGCAACCACAGGGTTGAAATTGCCGTGAATCAGTTACGCCCGCGCACGTCGAACTGGCTGCGGTTGGTGATGAGCTTGTTCAGCAGCATTACGAGGATCTGCTGCTCAGCGTCGCTGAGGACGTTCACCCATGCCAGTTCGCGTTCGTTCTGCGCGCCGAAGGATTCGACGATTTCCTTCTCGCCGGCCTCCGTGAGGGACAGTTGCACCGAGCGGGCATCGTGACTGACCGGCGTCTTTTCCAGGACACCCGCTTCGACCAGCGGTTTCGCGAGATTCGATACGGCTGCGCGACTCATTCCGGTCAGCCGCGCCGCCACATTCGGTTCGATGGGCCCGGCCAGCCAGATCACGAACATCAGGCGATAGGCCGACCAGGAGCGCCCGCGCGGGCGGTGCACGGTCGATTCGAGGTCGTAGGTGACGATGTCCGACGCCCGGTTCAGAGTGAGCAGTACTTCGGTGGCACTGCGGTGATGTTCGCCGAACTTGCTGTTCAGGCGCTCCTGCGCGAGTTCGACGAAGGACCAGTAGTCGAGGTCGCGGGGTGCGGACATGCGGTCACAGTACCGCAGGGGAAGTATTTGTTCATGTATTTATTACCACAGCAATGCCGAACGCCGACGCCCTGATGGGCGCCGGCGTTCGAGCAGGGTCTGTCGGGTTCAGTCGGTCCGCAGTTCGACGCCCTTGGTCTCCTTGATGAAGAAGACCGCGCCCAGCGTGAGCAAGGCACAGAAGACGAAGTATCCGGCCGGTGCCAGCGAGTTACCGGTGACATTGATCAGGTAGGTCGCGATGAACGGTGCGGTGCCGCCGAGGCACATGTTCGTGACGTTGTTGCCGAGGGCGATGCCGCTGTACCGCACCGATGCCTTCAGCATCTCGACATAGACGACGAAGGAGGCCCCGTTGACGATCGACACACAGATGAACAGCACGGACTGACCGAGAACGGCCTGCCACAGGGTTCCGCCCGACATCAACATGAACATCGGGACGCCGAGCACCGCCGACGCCACGCTACCGGTGAACAGCACCGGCTTGCGCCCGTATTTGTCGGCCATGTATCCGGCGATGGGCAGCGTGATCACACCGAGAACGAGCGCGAGCGACGTGGACAGGAACGCCGCCGACGACGTCTGTCCGCCTTCGGTCTGCAGGTAGGTCGCCGCGTAGACGGACGCGATGTAGTAGCCACCGACGATGAGCGCACCGAGCAGAACGATCTTGACGACGCTTCCACCGGAGGTCTTCAGCAACTCCATGATGGGCAGCTTCTTCGTCTCACCCTTGTCGGCCATCTCCTCGAACTGCGGGGTGTCCTCTAGATGATTCCGGATCCAGACGCCGACCACACCGATCACGACGCTGAGCAGGAACGGAATGCGCCACGCCCACTCCAGGATCTGCTCCTCGGAGAACGTCGATGTGATCCCGAGTGCGACGAGCGACGCCGCCAACGAACCGAGATAGGTACCGGAGTTGACCATCGACGTCTGTGTGGCCCGCCAGCGAGCGGGAGCGGATTCCGAGACGAATGCATTGGCGCCGCCGAGTTCACCACCGGCCGCGAAACCCTGCAGGCAGCGCGCGAGCACGAGCAGAACGGTCGCCCACACACCCAGAGTGGCGTAGGTGGGCATCAGGCCCATGGCCGCCGTCGCCACGACCATCAACAGAATGGTCCATGACAATGCGGTCTTGCGCCCGTACTTGTCGCCGATGTGCCCGAAGAAGATGCCGCCCGGCACACGCAGGAAGAACGCCACCGCGAAGGCAGCGAACGTGCCCAGCAGTGCAGCCGTCTCGTCTTCCGAGACGAAGAACAGGGTGGCGACCATGGTTGCCATATAGCCGTAGATACCGAAGTCGTAGTACTCGACGATGGTGCCCACAACAGCCGCGCGGATGACCTTGACCGTCGATTGCTTCTGCGGTGCTGGGTCTGCCTGCGGCGGCCTTTCCGCGGCGGTGGCCGCGTCGGATCCAAGCATGATGTGTCCTTTTTGGTTCGAGGGGTCGACCGGCGTCAGATGCCGGCTGTCCCGAGTTCTGCGGGCGGCGCGGAGCCGATGGTCTCAACGGTCGGGCCGGAGCCGACGGTGGATGCCCGTGCCGCGTTGCGGCCGGCGATGCGCCCCATGGTCAATGCGTTGGCGACGGCGTTACCGCCACCCACGTAGCGGAGGCCGAGGATCCCGGCTCCCGCCTCTCCGGCCGCATACAGGCCGGGGACGACGTTCCCGATCGTGTCGAGAACTTCGGCGTTCTGATTGATCTCGAGCCCCGCGTGCGTACAGACCAGTTCGGCGGGCAGCATACGCACCGCGTAGAACGGCCCCTGTGCGACGGGGTCCGGATCGGAGGTCGAGCCCTTGTTCGCAAGGGTTCGGTGGCGCAGGAAATCGTCGTCGGTACCGTTCGGGAGCTGCAAATTCCACCGCGTCACGGTGGCTACCAGCGCAGAGACGGGCACGTCGATCAGTCCTGCGAGTTCTTCGAGGGTGCCGGCGCGCACTGTGCGCCCCTCGTCGGCTTCCGCCGCGACGCGGTCGGCGTCCCAGTCGGCGTAACCGGTGGGAAGTTCCGTGCGGGCCTTCTCGTCGAAGATCGCCCAGACGGGCCCGGCCTGCGCGTCCATGAGACCGCCCGATACCGCATACGACGCGTCCTCGTCCATGAACCGGCGACCGGCCTTGTTGACGTAGATCCGCGATGTGGGCGGGAACCCGGCCTGCCAATGGTGATAGCGCTGGAAGTAGGCGGTGGGCATGGTCAACCCCCAGTCCTTGCCGACGACCGCGGAACCGATCTGCTCACCGAACCGGAGGTGATCGCCGCGGCTACCGGGTGCGGCGACGACGAACAGCGACTCGCCCGCGGCGAGAGGGTACGGGTAGTACTGCTCGAGCAGTTCCGGGCTCTGTGCGAATCCGCCGGACGCCACGACAACGGTGTGTGCACGGACCTCGATATCGTCCGCCACAACACCGACGACCCGACCGTCCTCGACGAGCAGACGCTGCACCCGGGTGGCGAGGATCGCCTCGACGCCGTGGGCGCGGCGGGCACGGTCGAGCGTCTGCACGAGCCCGTATCCCTGATCCTTCGGCACATGGCCGCGCCACACGTCCTCGACCCCGGCCTGGCACAAACCGGGCATGTGGGCGTTCGACGATTGACGCGCCGGGATCTCCACACCCAGTTCGAGGAGCCATTCGAGGGTCGGGCCTGCGTTCTCGCAGAACGCCCGGATCAGTCCCGGGTTGAGGATCCAGTGATTGAGGTCCATGTAGTGCTGGAAGAACTTGTCGGCGGAGTCCTCGATGCCGAGTCCGGCCTGCACGCTGGTGCCCGCGGCGGTGAACAATCCGGCCGACAATTGCGTCGACCCGCCGAGTTCGGTTTCGGATTCGAACAGCAGAACGCTCGAGCCGGCTTCAGCAGCGGACACCGCCGCAGCGAGGCCCGCGCCGCCGCCGCCGATCACCACGACGTCGATGATGTCGTCGCTCATGACAGTTGATCTCCCGTCTCCGCGATGATGCGGTGGTAGAGGCCGTTGGAGGTCATCCCGCCGTCGACGGTGACCTCGCTGCCGGTCATGTACGTGGACCGGTCGGACAGCAGGAACATGACGGCGTCGGTGATTTCGTCGACCGTCGCCATCCGCCCGAACGGAACGCTGTCGAGAGCGGCGCCGACGAAAGCGTTCGCCCCGCCCAGCAGCGAGGTTCCGACGAGTCCGGGATGCACCGAGTTGACCCGGATGCCCCACTTCGCGAAATTGCCTGCGGCCGATTTCGACAACCCCCGCACTCCCCACTTGCTCGACGAGTAGGCCGGTGAGAAATAGCCGATCTGCCCGGAGATCGAGGAGATGTTGACGATGGATCCGCCGCCGCTGTCGCGCATCAGGGGCGCAACGGCTTTCATGCCATAGAAGGGACCGAACAGGTTGATACGCATCGTGGCTTCCCAGACGTCGTCCGGGGTGTCCATGAACTCGAGCCGCCGCGAGATCCCGGCATTGTTGACCAGTCCGTCGAGTGTCCCCTGCTGAGAACGGATCTCGTCCACCACCCGGGTCCACGATGCCGAGTCGGCGACGTCGAGCATGTGAGCCGACGCCGAACCGCCTGCAGCTTCGATCTCCCCGACGACCGCGGAGGCGTCCGTCACGTCGGCCAGGCACACATGAACACCGCGGGCCGCGAGCACCCGCGAGTGGTTGGCGCCCATACCCGTAGCCGCGCCCGTGACGAGAACGACCGACGGGTACGTCACGGTTTCCAGGACCGGATCAGACATGGCGTGAGCCACCGTCGACCGCGATCGAGTGTCCCGTGACGTAGCGAGCGCTGTCGGACAGGAGGAACAGCAGCGGACCGAAGACCTCTTCCGGCGAGCCCAGGCGGTGCAGCGGCACGACGTCGAGTGCGTGCTTCAGCGCTGCCGGATCCTCCTGCACCCACCGGGTCATTTCGGTGTCGATGTAGCCGGGAGCGATCGAGTTGACACGAATTCCCTTGTCGCCGAATTCGACTGCGAGAGACTCGGTGAGATGCGCGACGGCAGCCTTCGACGCGCAGTAGGCACCGCGCCCCTTGCGCACGCGCAGTGCCGACACCGACGACATGTTGACGATCGCGCTGCCCGGCTGCATGTGCCGCGCTGCGGCCTGCGCACCGAAGAGGACGCCCTCGACGTTGACGTCGAGCGTGGCTGCGATCTGCTCCTTCGAGATCTCGTCGGCGAGCGCGAACGGGAAGATGCCGGCGTTGTTGATCCAGAAGTCGATCCAGCCGAACTCCTGCAGCGCGACCTGGGCGAGCGCCTCGTGCTCGGCAGGATCGGTGACGTCGATGCGCGCGCCGACCACGATGCCGGGAGTCTCGGCGAGGGACTCGGCTGCGAGCTCGGCGTTGATCTGCTCGGCGGTCTCCTTCATCTGGACGTCGTTGATGTCGCCACCGACGACGTTGACGCCGCGCGACGCGAGACCACGGGCGAACTGTGCCCCCATTCCGCGTGCGGCTCCGGTGACGACGGCGACCTTGCCTGCCATTTCCGGGTACTGCGCGATGATCTGCGAGGTGACGGTACGACCCGGGTTCTGGGCATCAGTGGTCATCGTGGAAATTCCTCCGTAAGTACGAAACAAATTGGTTTACAACAACGCAGCGTTCAAGCGTCGTCGCGAGCGACGGTGCGGCGGTCGACGAGCCACGTGTCGCCGTGCCGGACGACGCGGTCGTCGATGGTGGTGAAACGAACCAGACGTGAAGCACCACCACGGGCGGTGGCCACGATCTGCAGATACGCCCGGACACGCAGGGTGTCGTCGTCGACCCGGTCGACGGCCACGTTGGTGATCACATGACGATGCACCTCGCCGGCGTCCCGCGCTCCGACGTAGAAGCGGCCGGCGAATGCCTCGAGCGCATCCGTTCCGGTGACAGGCGCCGGGTAGCTGGGTGAGCAGAACTCCCCGTCGGGCGTGAACGTCTGCGCCCATTCCCGCGCGAAGCCACCGTCGATGAGGTGGCTCTGCCGTCCGTAGAGCTGGTGGATCCGCGCAAGCAGTGCTGCGTCGACATCGTCGTCCGTACGTGCCATGTCGTATGAAACCGTCCGTGGTTGTGTGCGATAATCGCACGCAGTGTGCGATTAATGATGATGCTAGGTGTTACAGTTCACAGACGTCAAGGAGGTACCGGGAAAGATGACCCAAACGCAGGATGAGGCTGCGCCTATACAGGGGCTGGACGTGCCACGAGTCGCACCCGATTCAGGCATGTCGAAGACCTTGCACAACGGGCTCGAGATCCTCGAACTGCTGGCAGCACACCCGAACGGGCTGTCGGTCAGCGACATCGCGGAGGGAATCGGGGTCCACCGGACAGTCGCCCATCGGTTGATCCGAACCCTCGAGGCTCATCGGCTGTGCCGCCGCGACGAGTACAAGCGGGTCTCGCTGGGAGCCGGACTGGTCACGCTCTCCGAATCGGTCGAGCAGGATCTGCGCACACTCGCGCGGCCGATCCTCGAGGAACTCGCCGACACGGTGGAGGCAACTGCCCACCTCGTCGTCCGCGAATCGGACACGACGGTCCGCGCCATGATGGTGGTCGAACCACGACGAGCACAGGTGCACATCGCTTTTCGGCCCGGACAGGTCCATCCGGTCAATCGCGGGTCCGCAGGCCTGGCAATCCTGGCATCACTCCCGCCTGCACCCGACGAACGCCCCGAGGTCGAGCAGGCACGCCGACTCGGTTATGCGGTCTCGGCGGGCGAGGTCGTCTCCACCACCATCGGTATCTCCGCCGGCGTCCGGGGTCGCCCCGGAGGGACGCAGGCCGCGGTCGGCGTCTCGGTGTTCACCGCGGCCGACGAGAAGCGGGTCGGCGCAGCGGTAGCCGCGGCGGCGAAATCTCTCGGAGACATCCTGCACTGACCGGACCCTTCGCCGCTACTGGACGGCGTCATCGCGTCGGCGGGCGGACTCACCCCGCTGCTCGATCTGGATCGCAGCCCGGCCGGCCGGCAGCGGGACTACCGGGTCCGCAACAACTTCCACCAGCCTTCACCGATCTCCCATGCTGCGACTCCGAGGGCAACGACGATGACGACCACGTTGGCCACGCGCATCGGTTCGGTGGTCGCACCGAACGCCGCCTCGAAGTATGCGGGCTCGAACAGTCGGTCTGTCGAGCCGAGCCAGACCAGGGGAACAGTGAACAACACGCTCACGACGGTCACGGCCGCAGCGAGCGACACCGTCCAGTGCCCGACCGCATATTTGACGATCTCGAGGACCGCACCGAGTGCCGTGAGAGCAAGGAGTACCGGAATCCAGAACGACCACAGCTCCGGGTCGAGAATCGGGATCGTTGAACCATCGGCGTCCTGGTATGCGGTGAAATCGCGTTGCAGGATCACCGCCGCGATCACGAAGATCTGGAACGCGACGGCCCACACGGTATCGCTGAGCCGGATCTGACGATCCCCCACGGTGTCGGGCAGCCTCTCAACGGTCCATTCCCCGGCGAGGTCGCGCTGACGATGACCGTTCCGTTCCAGGACGGCGAAGACCAGGGTCGTCCAGAACACGATCTGGACTGCCACGATCGCGGTCACCCAGATGCCGGAGGCGATCGCACTACCGACCGCGCCACCCTCGATGACGTCGAGTGCAAGCACGACCACGCCGGGAATCGGCGCGATCCACAGTAGGACGGCGAGGAGTCGGCGCCAGCCCAGGTAGAGCTCGGGTCCGATGAGGTACAGCGGTCGTCCTGCGTATTCCGCTGCGAGACGGTCGGGGTCTCCGAGTTCGGTGAGCACCTCCGTTTCGGCAGCGACCGGATCGATACCGGAGTCGATGCGAGCATCAACCGCGTCTGCGATCGAGCCGCGCAGTTCACGGTCGATGTCGTCGCGTTTGTCTGTCGGAATTCTGCGCAACGTCGTGGCGATGTAACGGTCGGTGAGCGTCATCGCGCATCTCCTTCGGTGAGAGAATCGATAGCCTGCAGGCTGCGTCCGAGTGCGGTCCATTCATCGAGCAGTAGCGCGGCCAACTCGCCTCCCGCTGTGGAGGTCCGGTAGAACTTGCGTGGGCGCGCCTCGTCGGTGTTCCACTCACTTGTGAGCAGCCCTTGCTTTTCGAGGCGGCGCAACAGCGGATAGAGAGTGTTGGCGTCGACGGCGATACCCGCATTGGCCAGCGCTTCGAGCAAGCCGTAACCGTACCCGGGCGTGCGCAGCATCAGGAGACTTGCGACGACGACGGAACCTCGTCGCACTTCTTGGCTGTGGCCGGTGGAGATCTCGGGGTCGATCACACGTCACACGATAGTGTGTGTCACACACTATCGCAACAGACACAGGCACCGAACGGGAAAGACATCGCTGTCAGAACTGGTATCCGCGGCGGAGGTCGTCGACGATCCGCGGCCGATCCAACGTCGACGGCTCCATCTCACGAGGCTGCCGATCGAGTGGAAACGACGATGCCGCAGCGAGGGTCGCAGGGTCGAGGAACTTCCGCGGCGCGGCATTCACCGACAGAGCCGGTGTCGGTGGTGCGCCGGCCTGCGCGAGGGTGAATCCCCAGTCGCCGAAACTCGGGACATGTACGTGATACGGAGTCGTGCTCAGCCCCGCCGACCCTACCGTCGACACCGTCCGCCAGTACGCATCCGGGGTCGAGAACGGACTGCCCGACTGCACCGTCATCAGGCCGTCGGGATTCAACACCGCTGCGGTAAGTCCGTAGAACTCCGTCGAATACAGCCTTCCCAGCGCGGGAGTATCCGGGTCGGGCATGTCGACGACGATCGCGTCGAAGCCGGGGCCGGTGTACTCGCGCAACCATCGGAATGCGTCGGCGACGACCACCTGCACACGGTCGTCCTGCAGCGCCCCACCGTTGAGCGCGACCAGCCGGGTGTTCGCAAGGTCGAGGACCGTCGGGTCCAGTTCCACCTGCACGACCTCCTGCACGTGCGGATGGCGCAGGATCTCGCTCGCGGCGAGACCGTCGCCGCCCCCGAGAACGAGGACTCGGGCGGGGTCGCGGGCGAGCGCCGGATATACCAGCGATTCGGTGTAGCGGTGCTCGTCGCGGCTCGAGAACTGCAGGTCACCGTCGAGGTACAGGCGCATATCGTCGCCGCGCTCGGTGAGCACGATCTCCTGATACTGAGATCGCTCCGCATACACCACGGGATCCGGGTAAAGCCGCTGCCTCGAGGTGGTCTCGATATCGGACGAACGCATCAGCAGGATCGCCAGTACCGTCGCGGCGAGCAGCAACACCACCAGCGACAACGCCCGGGTCGCCGGCCGCAGGTGCCCCCGCAGCAGAAACAACGCTGCGATCGCCGCCGCAGCCAGGTTCACCATCCCGGTCAGTGCTGCGCCGCGGATCATCCCGGCTGCCGGCAGCAACAGCAGCGGCCACGCCAGACCGCCGATCAATGCGCCCGCGTAGTCGGCCGCGTTGAGATTGGCGAGCACCTTGCCGGTGTCGCGGGCGTCGGCGGTGCGACCGGTCTGCAGCAAGGTCATGAGCAGGGGCACTTCGGCACCCACGAGCATCCCGATGGCGGCGGTCGCGACGACGAGCACCCACGTCGACGACCCGACGAACGTGAACGCCACATACAGCACCGTCGCGCTCAGCCCGCCGATCAGGCCGAGGGCAACCTCGACGCCGATGAATGCCGCCGCGGCATGGGGCAGCAACGGCTTCGCGGCGAGCGCACCCACTCCGAGCGCGGCGACGAAACCCGCCACGATCAGGGAGGTCTCGGTGATTCCACCACCGGTCAAACTCACCGACAGAGTCAGCAGCGCAAGCTCGTACACCAGTCCGCACGCGGCACACGCCGCCACCGCCGCGAGCAACAGCACGCGTGTCCGACGTCCCAGAGCCGGGCCGCTCGAGTCGAGGTCCGGAGTCGTCACCGTAGTCACAGCATCAGAGCCGTCACGACAGGGCGACGGCGTTGACCAGCCCCACCGACAGCAACGTGACCGCCACAGCCCATGCGGCACCGTTCATGCGAGGCTCGGAGACGAGTTCCGTGATCTGTCCCGGCAACACGCGGTTCATGATGAGCAACGCCGCTGCCTGCAGCAGCACGCCGATCAGGCCGTAGACGAGCGAGTCGGTTATCCCCTGCGCGAATCCGTCGGCACTGGTGGCGATCGCGGTCACCACGATGATGGCCAGCGCGAGGTGATTCGCGCCGAGCAACAACGCGGCGTTGGGATTGTGGTCCACATACACCTGATGGCGCAGGTTCCCGGGAGTCAGACCATCGAGCACCGTGAACCCGAGGGCCAGTACGCCGACGCCGATGACGAAGTAGATCAGCGTCGCCACCACCCCCTGCAGGAGCAGGGACGGGTCGACGGTGCCGATCTCGAGGTCGGCTGCCAGCAAGGTGACGGTCATAGTCTCAGGGTTCCGATCTGGTGAGTTCGTTCGTCATTTCGCGCTCCCCGAGCCACCGGAGGTGTTTCCGGCGGCCGGCGAACCCGGTGTGAAGCCCGGCCCGAGGAACACGAACCCGCCGCTGCTGTAGCGGCCGTCTAGATCTTCGACGGTAATGGTGCTGCCGCCCTCCGGCGCAGCCCCGACCGTGACGATGTCGTCGTCGTACCGGAGATATTCTCTTCCGCCGTCCGCCTGTCGCGCCGCGGGTTGGTCCGCCGCGACGATCCGGGAGACCGTGGTTCCCACCGGATCAGGCGAGTAGTAGGTGTCGATATCGCCCGACGTGCCGCGGTGTTCGTAGGTGTCGGCGATGTGGTCGCGTGCCTGACTCCCACACGCTGCGATGATCAGTAGCGCGACCCCGAGCATGAAGCCTGCAACGATTCGCCTCACGGCCGCCACCGGCTTTCCGTCTCCACGATCACACCCACATCGCCGCACGGATAGAGATGCCAAGTACGCCAATGCCATTCGCCGGAATCTACTGCTCCACTGAGGACGGTGAGTGCGTCGCCGTCGCCCGGGAATCCCGCACACAGCCAACCGTGCTCGGACGACGCCGTGTCGCGGAGTCCCGCGGCTTTCTGTGCCAGTTCGTCGCGCTGCACCGTGGTGGCTCGGCTCCGGAAGCGATAGCCGTCGTGGTCTTCGCTGTCGGGCAGCAGACGACCGCCCGCGTCGACGGCGTCGCATGAAACTTGTTCGGTGAGCGTGTGTTCGCCCGATTCGGCGGTGACCACGTGCGAGGCTCCGAGCACACCGAGGGTGAGGGTGCCCGCGACGGAATCGGTCAGTTGCACGGACACGAGCGGTGCGGGCGCGGGGGCGTCGAGCACCAACCCCAATGCCGCAGCAGAGACATCACGCGGGGCGATGTCGAGTACGTGCACACTCATTGCGGAGGTCCCGCATGGATGACGGTCAGTTCGCTGCGCGTCACCGCACGTCCCGTAGACACCTCCCACGATCCACCTCGCGACCACCGCTCGAACGCAAGCAGACCGGTGCGGTCCGCCGTCGCGTAATCGGCGTAATCCATGGTTCCGTTCGGGGCCGTGCCGGTTGTCCCTTCTGCGGTGAATCGGGCGGTTCCTGCTTCGAGTTGGCGGTGCACACGATCGTCGAGGACGACATCGCCGCCGGGTTCGAGGGCGGTACCCTCGCGTCGCATCCACAGGACCATCTCGAGTTCACCCTCGTCGTTCTCGACGGTGAGCCAACGTCGGCCGGTCGACCCGTCGAGCAGATGCTCGTACCAGCGATAACCTTCTTCGTCGAGGGTCAGCGTGCCGCGCACCACGTGGTCGATACCCGCGTACGTGATGATGTCGCCGACACCGATCTTGTAGGGATCCCACACTTCCGGATAGTCGGCGAGCGGATCGACCCGGACAGACGGGGCAGCGGGTTTGCGGGTGCGGACCACCAGCACGACAACCGCTACGACGACAGCCACGATCAGCAGGACAAGCAGGACTTCGGTCATCGAGTACCCCGGGTCGGCAATTTTTCCGTTGGGTCGACCCTACCGGCCCACGTGAGCTCTGCCCCAGCCGTCCCGTCGTCGTGCGCTCGAGCACTTACCTGCGTCGGCCGGGTACGAATCCGCACACGCATGTGCACAATCAATGGGTGAGTTCAACCGATATCGCGCCCGATCCCCACCGCGGCACATTGCGCGGCCCTCGATTCTGGCTCGCACCGCTCGTCGTTGTGGCCGCGGTGATGTCTGCGCTCGCGTACTTCTATCTGGCCAGCATGGTCAATCCGACCGAGAACCTGCGCGACTTCCCGATGGCGATCGTCAACCAGGACATCGGGGACGTGATGCCGGGTGATGACGAACCACGGAACCTCGGGACCGAGATCACCGCCGCGATCCTGGACGGCATCGACCCTGCACAGATCGACATGCAGGAGATGGGCATCTCGGCGGCCAATTCGGGACTCGACAACGGGTCGTTGTACGGCGCAATCGTGATTCCCAGCGATTTCACCAAACGCACCTCGATTCTCGCGCAGGGCAGCGTCGTGCCCGGCGACATCGAGAAACCGATCATCACGGTCTATTCCAACCCCCGCACCGGCACGTTCTCGACCGGCATCGTCGACGTCATCGGCGACACCGCCATGACCGAGGTCAACAACACGGTGGGAGAACAGCTCACCGCCCAGGTCACGAACACCCTCGCCGAAACCGCACCGGATCTGCAGTTGCCCGGCGGGAGTCTGCTCACTCTCGAGGAACCGATCAACGTCCTGAACGTCGAACACAAGCCACTCCCCGACGGCACCGGCGCCGGCCTGTCTGCCTTCTATTTCACGCTGCTGCTGATCCTCGCGGGATTCACCGGCGCCACGATCGTCAATACCCTCGTCGACACTGCTCTCGGCTTCATCCCCACCGAATACGGTCCCCTCTACATCAACAGGGAGACCACCCGTATGTCCCGGTTGACGGTGCTGTTCATCAAGTGGGGAATCATCATCGTGCTGTCGCTGATCGTGTCGGCGCTGTACCTGTGGATCGGGACAGCCCTCGGCATGCCCGTACCGCGCGCCCTGCTGATGTGGGAATACGGAGCACTCGCGATCACCGCCGTGGGCGTCACCTCGGTGTCGATGATGTCCGTGTTCGGATCCGCAGGCCTGCTCGTGAACCTGTTCATCTTCATCGTGCTCGGGCTGCCGTCGTCGGGCGGCACGGTGCCGATCGAGGCAATGCCCAAGATGTTCGAGTGGCTGTCGACATTCGAGCCGATGCATCAGATCTACATCGCAACCCGCGCGATCCTCTACTTCGACGGACACGGCGCCGCAGGACTGACGCACGGTGTCGCGATGACCTTCGTGGGTCTCGCCGTCGGCGTTCTGCTCGGTGCCATCGTGACGTGGCTGTACGACCGTCGTGGATTCCACCGCTCCACCGAATTGCCGGCGGTCTCCGAGAGCAGAGAGTCGGCTACTCGGCCCTGAACGGTCGCTACCCCACGCGCTGGTTGCGACGAAAAGGCACAATGTTGCCGCGGCGGTGGGCGGCAACGAGCATGGGGATGGCCAAGAGCACGCTGACCACGACCGGGACGACCGACGCTTCCAGGCCGAAGTCGCCGCCGGTGAGCAGGGTCGGCCCCGTCGGGGTGGTGATCAGCAGGCCGGACGAGGGGTGGCCGGAGACAGGGGTGCCGATCAGGCCGATAGTGGTGTTCCACGTGAAGTGCAGGCCGACGACCAGCCAGATATTGCGCTTCCACAGGAACGCGGCGCCGAGCAGAACTCCCGCCTCCACAGCGATCGCGAACGAACTCCACAGCGTGGCGCCGGGGTTGGCCAGATGCAGGCCTCCGAAGAGCAACGCGGTGATCGCCAGGGCAACCCAGCTGCCGCAGAGTCGTTCCAGCGCCTGCAACAAGAGTCCACGAAAGATCAGTTCCTCGGTGACGGCAGCACCGATCGAAACTGCGGCAATGCCGGCAATGATGTGGAAGGTGTCTCCGGAATTGGCGGTGAAGGAGAATTCGGTGACCACGGCGAGCATCGACACGGCAACGAACCCGAAACCGATGACACCACCCAGCAGAGCGAGTCTCCCGGCCCGTGCACGCCCGATCTCCGGAGCTGCTCTGTGGGCGACATACCGCATGACCGCCCAGTAGACCGCCACCGCGACCATCGCGCCCGCGATCGGCAGCACCATGCCCTGTGCAGTCAGCGCCGATACCACGACGATGCCGACGATTCCGACCGAAACCCACACCAAGGGAAGTTCGAAGAAACGGGCACCGGCCGAGCGCGTCCGGGCCGGTGCCGTGTTCGTCGCAGACTCCGCTCGGCTTCTGTCACTGGACGAACGAACCTGAGGGACCGATCGATCACCCATATCGTTTCGATCGCACAAAGTGGCTTCTCCTCGCGATATGGATACCGATTGCTATACGGCGGTGGTCAGCGTAGCCGATCTCTGGTCACTGTCGATCGGCCTGCTCGGACCGACCGAAACCACGAGCACTGACGGGAAGTGCGGTCCTTCCGAGCCTGAAGGACCGGGGTCCCCCACTGCTCCGTACCCTGAACCGATGCGTGTCGTCGTCGTTCCCCACCCTTCCGAGAGCGGGGGCGTGCGCGGGGGCGCGATTGCTCTGCTCGACGATGTGGAAGCCCCGGTGGGCGACATCCGGGAGTGCCGCGATCTCGCCGCGACCGTCGCGGAACTCGAATCGTCCCGCAGCCCACGCTGGGTGTGGACCTCCACCGCAACCGTGTACCCCGACCTGCTGCGCGCCGGCGCGCGGGTAGGGCGGTGCCACGACCTCGCGACCACCGCCGCAATTCTGAACACGCGGGACGGGATCCCCCCGGACCCCATCGAAGAGCCCGCGGACGAGCGACCGGGACTCTTCGACGCGGCGCCTGCCGTCGACATCGGCACCGTGGTCGAACGCTTCGCCGAGCAGCGGCGGCGTATGGCCGCCGATCGTCGTCTCGATCTGCTCGTGGCAGCCGAATCCGCGGGGACACTCGCCGCCGCCGAAATGGGTTTCGACGGATTACCGTTCTCCGCCGCCGCACACCGCGCCCTGCTCGAGCGCACCCTCGGCCGACGCCCTCTCGGGTACGAGCAGCCGCCGCGGATCACCGAGGTGATCGCGGAGATTCAGGCCGTTTTCGGTCGACCGGTGAACCCGGCCTCGCACGTCGAAGTTCTCGACGCGTTTCGTCGCGAAGGCATCGAACTGACGTCGACGCGTAAACATGTACTGCGCGAACTCGACCATCCCGCGGTGCCGTTGCTGTTGCAGCACCGCGACCTGTCGAAGCTGTACAGCACCAACGGGTGGAGTTGGCTCGACACCTGGGTTCACGACGACCGCTTCCGCCCCGTGTACGTGCCGGGCGCAGTGGTCTCCGGGCGGTGGGCAAGCCGTGGTGGTGGTGCCCTGCAGATCCCCAAGGCATTGCGATCGAGCGTGCTCGCCGATCCCGGGCACACCTTCGTCATCGCCGACGCCGGGCAGCTCGAACCTCGCATCCTCGCCGCCATGTCGGGAGATCCCCGCATGGTCGCGGCCGCGGGCAGCGACGACCTGTACGCACCGGTCGCGGCAACAGCGTTCGGCGGAGATCGCGCGAAAGCGAAGGTCGCGGTGCTCGGTGTGCTGTACGGCGCGACGTCCGGTGATTCCCGTGCCCTGCTGACGGTGCTGCGGAGGAGCTTTCCCGACGCGGTCGAATTCGTCGAACGCGCAGCCCGCGCCGGGGAGCGCGGGGAGGTCGTGCACTCGTGGCTCGGGCGAGCCTGCCCACCGGCCGAACCCGGATTCCTTTCGCACGGCGACGTGCGTGCACGCGGACGTTTTACCCGCAATTTCGTCGTCCAGGCCACGGCCGCGGAGTGGGCGCTGTGTGTGCTGGCCGAACTGCGACGCAGGCTCGCGGCGGCACCGAATGGCCGCGACGGCGAACTGGTGTTCTTCCAGCACGATGAGGTCGTGGTGCACACCCGTAATGCCGATGCCGCGGCCACGCACATCGAGGCGTCGGTCGAGGCGGCAACTCGGTTGATGTTCGGCGCGACCGACGTCCGGTTTCCCATGTCGACGTCGGTCCGCGCCTGTTACGCCGACGACGAGTCGGACGACGAGGATGTGCGGGACGGCGTATAGGCCGCGTGCGTCCACAGGTGCGACACGGCGTAGGCGCGCCACGGCCGCCAGGCTTCGGCGCGCGCGGTCGCCTCACCGGCGGTGACGCCGCCCAACGCTCGGCGCAGCACCAGGTCGCCGGAGGGATACGCGTCGCGATCGCCGAGTGCACGCAACGACAGGTAGTCGACGGTCCACGGTCCGATTCCCGACAGGGCCAGCAGTTCTGTTCGGAAGTCGGCGGTCCGCGTCGCGTCGAGCCCGTCGGCCGCGGCGGTCGCGAGTGCGTGCACCGTGCGGGAGCGCGCACCCGTGACCCGCACCGTCGCCTTCAGTTCGTCCGGATCCGCAGCCGCGAGACGCTGCGGCGTGGGGAAACACCGCAACCCATCTGGCGCGGGTTCACCATATGCTGCAACGAGTCTCGATGCGAACGTCGAGGCCGCCGCGAGGCTCACCTGTTGTCCGAGCACTGTCTGCACGGCGGTGGCGAACCAGTCGGTGGCACCGAGCACACGCAGACCGGGCCTCGCCGACACGAACGGCGCGAGCAACGGGTCTGTGCCCAGCACCGCGTCGATCGCGGCCGGTTCCGCGTCGAGGTCGAGCCAGGCGGTGATAGACCGTTCGAGTGCGGGAACATCTCGATCATCGGTGGCATCGATCCGCGCAGTGATGTGCGCGGGTTCCGGATCGTTCTCGAACATCACCGACACGACCGCGGGACCTCCACGACCCCGGACCGCACGGCTGTGGGTGCCGGTCTGAGCGTTGTGCCGTTCGTGTCCTGCGACGGTGTGACTCCGCAGAGCGTCGAGCATCGCCTGCGCAGCGAACGGCGGTGTCAACGGCAATCGCAGGGTGGTCATGCTGCGGTCTCGAGACTCAGCAGGATCCGTTTCGCCTCGACACCGCCCACGTACTGCCCGATCCCACCGTCGCTGCGCACTACCCGGTGGCAAGGAACAATCACGGGTAGAGGGTTCTTCGCGCATGCGGTACCCACTGCGCGCACAGCCCTGGGGCTACCTGCCGCCGCCGCGACCTCCGCGTAACTGGCCGTGTGCCCGTAAGCAATGTCGGGTAGGTGCGTGATCACGTCGCGACGGAACCCGGTCGCGAGCCTGAGATCGAGAGGCAGATCGAACGACGATCGAGCGCCCTCGAAGTACTCGTCGAGCTGAGCTGCCGCGGCGTCGAGCCGTGCCGGGGCTTCGAGGATCCGAGGGCTGATCCGCGCGGCGAGTTCGTCGAGCACGTCGTCCAGGCTGTCGACGACATACGCCACCCTCACGAGTCCCGCCTCGGTTGCCGCGAGCAGCAGCGGTCCGACGGGGGTGTCGAGGATTCGGTACGCGACATCGAGGAGGCCGGCAGCTTCGGCATCGATCGTGAGCCGCTGATGTAGCCATGCGAGGTCGGGTGTCGAGACCGGTGGCATCGGAAAGGTCATTTCACGCTCCCTGTCTCTGTGCTGTAGCGACGACGCAACGCTGCACGCCCGTCGGAGGCGGCGCGGCGCGCGGCTTCTGCGGTGTTGCCGAGGAGTTCACCGATCTCCGCGTACGGCAATCCGCCGAGGTAGTGGTAGACGAGCGCGGCCCGCTGGGTGAACGGCAGTGCCGCGACCTCACTCCACAGTTCGTCGTCGCCGGTGCCGGGGAGGTCGGTGGTCGATGCGCGCTCGGGCAGCGCCTCAGTGGGCACCGGTGTTCGCTCGTGCACGCGGTGGACGTCGATGGCCTTGCGATGCGCAATGGTCACGAGCCACGCCTCGATGTTGGCACCCGGCTTCAGCTCCGGATAGGCCCGCAGAGCAGCGAGGAACGTCTCCGACCACGCGTCGTCGGCGTCGGCAGCGCTGAGCATGGCGCGGCATACCCGGAGCACCGTCGGGCCGTGGTCGGCGACGACCCGCTCGAACGGTGGCAGGTGCGCATCAGGCCGGCGTGGGGGCATGGGCGATCCGCGCCTCCTGCTCGAGAAGAAACTGTTTGCGCTCGACTCCCCCGGCGTACCCGGTGAGCCTGCCGCTGCTCCCGATGACGCGATGGCACGGAACAACGATGCTCAGAGGATTCCGGGCGTTGGCGGCGGCGACTGCCCGGACCGCGGTGGGTCGGCCGATCGCGGCTGCCACCTCCCCGTAAGTCGACGTGGTTCCGAATTCGATGGCCCGAAGGGCGGACCACACCGTGTGCTGGAATTCGGTGCCGACCGGGGCAAGCGGGACCGTGAACGTCGTCCGTGCGCCGTCGAAGTACTCGCGGAGTTGGTCGATTGCCTCCTCGAACCCCTCCGCCGTCTGCGGCCCGAAACTGTCGCGATCAGGTGCGGGGTGGTGATCGGCCATGTACAGGCCCGACAGCACGTCGTCGGTGTTCACGAGGGTCAGCTCGCCGATCGGCGAGCCGATCACGATGTGGGTGCGCGATGCGGTCACGGCTTCGATCCTTCCATCCGGTGCAAGGTCTACATGAGGTAGACGCACGGGGCGGTGAAAACGTGAGGTGGCTCGTTCCTGCACTATGAGCGGATGATCCCGCTGCCCGCATTGCCCCTCGTCGGACCGGTCACGGGTGTGGCCCGCGCTCTCGTCGACCGCACCGTCGACACCGTCCTGTTCGCCGTGTCGGTTCCCGGACGGGTCGAAGCCCTCCTCGACACCGCAGAAACACTTGTGGCACGAGTGGACGGCGTCGTCACCGACGCTGCCGCAGCCGTCTCTCGTGCGGCCGCAGTGATCGAGTCGACGACGCAGGTCGTCGAAGAAGCCGCGGGTACCGCTGCTCACGCGAAGCAGGTCATCGAGTCGGCGGGTACCAGCACTGCCGTCGCAGGTGAACTCCTCGATACGTACGCACCGCTCGCCAAGCAGGCAGCACCGCTGGCGTCGCAGTTCATCGACGAACTGTCGCCAGAGGAAGTACACGCGGCGATCCTGATGCTCGACCAGTTCCCGGAACTGTCCGAGCGGATGGTCGGACTGATGCCTGTCCTCGCCACCCTCGAGACCGTCGGACCGGAACTGCACGAACTGCTCGATGTCGCCAAGGACGTGCGCCAGGCAGTCACCGGGATGCCCGGCTTCAACTTCCTGTTCCGCCGCGGCGAGGACAAGGTGCAGGACGCCTGACCCTCATAACCGCGGGGCGTCAGGCCTCGTACAAGCTCGCTCCCGCGCGGCTGAGCACCAACCTCGGCAGCACCGCCCGCGACGACAACTTGAGCAGCGCATCGACCAATTCGACGACGTCGTTCACCTCGAGCATCGTCTCGGCGGGGATCTTCTCTTTGATCCAGCCGGACATGTCGGTGTCGACGTAGGCGGGCGCGATCGCCGACGCGGAGACCCCGTTGCCGGATTCCTCGAGATTGAGGGTCTCGACCAGGGAGATCAGCGCGGCCTTCGTCGCCCCGTATGCCGCGAGCCCGGCCTCGGCGTACACGCCGGTGATGGACGACAACGCCACCACCTTCGCGCCGCGGCCCGGGTCGGCTGCCGCGGCCGCCCGCAGCAACGGTAGCGACGACTGGAGCAGCGCGAACGGTGCAGCAAGGTTCACCGCGAGCGTCTTGTCGAAGCGGCGTGCCGGGAAGTCGGCGATCGCACCCGCGGTGCCGACGCCGGCGTTGAGGATAAGCGCACGCATCGCGCCGAACGATTCTTCGTGCGCCGCCACGACCTGTGCGGCTGCTTCGGGGTCGGCGAGATCCGCAGCGATTGCGCGTACCTCCGAGGCACCCGCCTCACGCAGTTGTGTGGCGGCCTTCTCGAGCCGCTCCTCGCCGCGCGCCGAGATCGTCAGGGCGTAGCCCTGCTCGGCGAGCCTCAGCGCGACACCGAAACCGATGCCCCGCGACGCTCCGGTCACCAGTGCACTCGAAGTCACGAGGCCGCTCCCTTCACTGCATCGAGGCCGGCCGCGACGAGTGCCGGAACCGCTTCTCCTGCTTTGTCGAAACCGTCACCGATGGTCGCGCCGACGCGCCACCGGTGGTTGATACCCTCGGCGATCACGGCGAGTTTGAAGTACGCGAGACCCATGTAGAAGTCCCAGTGTGCGATGTCGCGACCCGACGCCACCGCGTATCGCTGGACCAGATCGTCGTTGGCAGGCAAGCGGGAACTCGTCCACGCAGCCGGGAAGCCGAGCACATCGTCGAGTGCGGGATGGCGATACACGCACATCAGTGCAAGGTCGGTGAGAGGATCGCCGAGCGTGGACAGTTCCCAATCGACCACTGCGGCAACTTTGCTCGCGTCGTTCTTGTCCAGGATGGTGTTGTCGATCCGGTAGTCGCCGTGCACGATCGACGGCGCAGGCGATTCGGGAATCGCGTCGGCGAGCGTCGCATGCAGTCGTTCGAGGTCCGGGAGTTCATGGGTCTTGACGCGGTCCCACTGGCTTGCCCACAGCTTCACCTGGCGCGTGACATACCCGTCGGGGCGACCGAGTTCGCCGAGGCCGACCGCACCGAAGTCGACGTTGTGCAGTGCAGCAATGATGCGGACGAGTTCGTCGGTGCAGCGGGTGATCTCGTCGTCGGTCAGGGTGTCGAGGTCGTCCTTGCTTCGGATGACGCGGCCGTCGATGTGCTCGACGACAGTGAAGGGTGCGCCCATCACTGCCTCGTCCTCGCACAGCGCGACCGTCCCCGCGACCGGGACTCCGCTGTCCTGCAGCGCCGAGGTGATGCGGAATTCGCGCGCCACGTCGTGTGCGGAGGGTGTCAGTCCCGCTGTGGGGGGACGGCGGAGAACCCATTTCGACGTGTCGTCGAAGATTCCGTAGGTGAGGTTCGATTTGCCGCCGGAGATGAGTTCCGCGCGAAGCTCACCGTCGATACCGACTCCGGATTCCGACAGGAAACGCTGGAGAGCAGGAAGATCCAGGCCCTCGTGCTCGACTACGGTCACGACCGGGCCGCCTTCGCTGCAGCAGCCTTACGAGCAGCACCGACGGTGCGCTTCGCGATGGCCCAGCGGTGCACCTCGGACGGTCCGTCGTACACGCGGAACGGACGCACCTCACGCGAGAGGCGTGCGAGCGGAAGGTCTTCGGACACACCGAGGCCGCCGCACATCTGCACCGATCGGTCGACGATCCGGAAGATCGCCTCGGCGGCGAACGTCTTTGCGATGGACGTGGCGTTGGCGGCGTGCGAGCCCTGGTCGAGTTCCCAGCACGCCTGTGTGAGCAGGGCCCGGGTGGCAGCGATGTCGATTTCGTTGTCGGCGACCATCTTCTGGATCATGCCGAGGTCGCCGAGTTTCGAGCCGAACCCCTCACGTTCGGTGACGTAGTCGACGGCGACGTCGTGGCCGCGACGGGCGGCACCGAGCCAGCGCATCACGTGGGTCATACGGGCCGGCCCCAGACGGACCTGCGCGTAGGAGAAGCCCTGGTCGACTTCACCGAGCACCGCGGAGTCGGGAACGAAAAGGTCTTCGAAGTCGACCACACAGTGTCCGCCGAGCATCGACCTGTCGAGAGTGCCGATGTGCCGGCCGACCGTCAGACCCGGGGTATCCGCGGGTGCGAGGAACATGGTGGCTCCGCCGCGCCGGCCGGGTTCGCCGGAGGTGCGAGCCATGATGATGAAGAAGCCGGCACCGTCGGCGCCGGTGATGAAGTGCTTGCGACCGTTGATCTTCCAACCGCCCGGCGCCTTCTCGGCAAGTGTGTTGAGCGCGTTGGGGTCGGCGCCTGCGCCGGGTGCGGGTTCGGTCATCGCGAATGCGGAACGCATGTCGCCTGCCGCGAGTGGGGCGAGAAACTGCTGTTTCTGCTCGTTGCTCGCGATGTGCGCGAGCATGTGCACGTTGCCTTCGTCGGGTGCGGCGATATTCAGCGCGGTGGGGCCGAAGAGCGAGTAACCGGCGGCTTCGAATACGGGCGCGCGGTTGGACATATCGAGGCCGTGTCCGCCGTACTCGATGGGAGCGTGGGGCGCGAAGACCCCGGCGTCCTTGGCGGCCTTCTGCAGTTCGATGCGGATGGCATCGCCTCCGGCCGCTGTGATGTCACCACCGTTGGCGTCTTCGATGGGCAACACGTGGTCGCGGATGAATGCTTCGGTCTTCGCGACCAGGCCGGTTACCTGATCCGAATACGACAGATCGACTGCCATGATCACTTCCTCTCCACACCGACCGAACGATCGCTCGGTTATGGATACCGTGACACACCCCGCCCGTGCGGTCAAGAAGAGTCAGCGCGCTCCCACCGCACTGCGTGCGATAGCGAGGTTCCGCTCGACGAGTTCATCGGGCGTGAGCGAGCCGTTCGGGCGATACCAATCGGCCACCCCGATGCACATCGTGGCCACCGCACGTCCCGCATCCTTGGGAAACGGCGTGGTGAACTCGCCCGACTCGACACCTGCCTCGATGATCTCGTCGATCATGCGCTGCTGTTCGTCACGCAGCGCGACGTATGCCTCGCGGCTCTCCGGCTCCATGCTGCGCATCTCCGTGGACGCAACGAAGGCTTGGTCGCGGCGGAACATGTGGAAGCGCAGCAGCGACTCCACCACCGCGTCGAACCGCTCGGACGGGCTCGGGCCTGCTTCGGCGAGAGCCCGTCGACTGCGGTCCAGCAGGTCGTTCATGACCGCCGTCGTCAGCGACACCAGGAGCGCCTGCTTCGACGGGTAATGGTGATAAAGACCGGGCACGGAGAGTCCCGCGCGCGCAGCGACCTCCCGGATCGACGTGCCGTCGTAACCACGCTCGGCGAACGCGTCGAGCGCCGCAGCCAGGGGTTTCGGCAATGACACCGGGCCGTAGTGTCGCCACGACCCGGCGTCGCCGGAGACCTGATCCTCACGCGTGTCCATGGACATCACGGTAAAGGACGGCCGGTTTCGCAGCCTCAGTAGTCGTCGTCGCCGTAGACGATGACACCGCGCAGGTTCTTGCCTGCGAGCATGTCGGCGTAGCCCTCGTTGATCTCTTCGAGCTTGTACGTCTTGGTGACGAGACCGTCGAGGTCGAGCTGGTTGTTGCGGTACAGCTCGAGCAGCTTGGGGATCTGCGAACGCGGCCCCACCCCGCCGAAGATCGCGCCCTGCACCCGCTTCTGGAGCAAGGTGAGCTCGAACAGACTCATCTTGACGTCGATATCCCTCGCATCACCCATGCCGACGACCACCACCTGACCGCCCTTCGCGGTCACCGCGAGAGCCGGTGCGATCATGTCGCCGTGGATTTCACCGACGGTGATGATCGTGACGTCGGCCATGGCACCCCAGGTGATCTCACCGATCACAGGAGTGGCTTCCTCGAGCGATGCGAAAACGTGCGTCGCGCCGAACTCCTTCGCTTTCTGCCGTTTGAATTCGACAGGGTCGATCGCAATCACGAAGCGCGCACCCGCGTGCGCGGCGCCCTGCACAGAATTGATACCGACGCCACCGACACCGATGACCACCACCGCGTCACCGACCTTGGTGCCGCCGATGGCCGTCGCCGATCCCCACCCGGTCGCGACGCCGCACCCGAGGAGCGCCGCCTTGTCGAGCGGAATATCCTTCTCGATCTTGATGACCGAGGCCTCGTTGACAGTGACATACGGGGCGAAGGTTCCCAGCAGACACATCTGAATGACAGGCTCACCGCCCAGCGTCACCCGATTGGTCTTGTCGGAGATCGCCTTTCCGGTGAGGAGGCCTGCACCTTCGTCGCAGATGTTCTGCAGCCCCTTCGCGCACGAGCGACACCGTCCGCATGCCGGGATGAACGCGAGAACGACGTGGTCGCCCTCCTCCACGCTGGTCACGCCCGGCCCGACCTTGGTGACCACCCCCGCGCCCTCGTGACCGCCGAGCGCGGGGAACGACGGCAGCGGTGAAGCCCCGGTCCGCAGATGCTCGTCGGAGTGGCACAGTCCGGACGCCGCGAGTTTGACCTGCACCTCACCCGCCACCGGGTCACCGAGATCGATCTCCTCGATCTCCCACGGCTGGTTTACGCCCTTGATGACTGCTGCTTTTACCTTCACCGAAGCCTCCTGCGTCATGGGGAACCATGTGATCCACCGGTGAGTGAAACAGGTTTCCGGACGTTTCGGGGAGAATTTCGGACACATCCCTTCCCGCGCCTAAAAGTAATAGCTACTCTCGGTAACAGGAACACGCTTCGAAGGGAATCCGTCCACCATGATCGAGGTCCGCCACAGCGCCGTCGCGACAGTCCCCGTCGACGTCGCCTTCGGCTACATCGACGACCACCGCACCGTCCCCGACTGGATGTTCGGTGTCGCCCGATTCGAGCCGGTCGGCGACCGGACCCACGGCCTCGGGGCGAGGTTCGATGCCACCATGCGGGTCGGCCCGAAGAATCTCGATTCCCGCGTCGAGATCGTCGAATGGGACCGCAGCAAGGCAATCGTGTTGTCGTCGATCTCGGGGTTCCGCACGTTATCCTCGTGGCGATTCACCGAACTCGGTAACGAGCAGACCCGGCTCGACGTCGTCTTCGGCTATGAACTTCCCGGAGGCCTGGCCGGCCGCGCCCTCGGTAAACTCATCGAGCCCATTGTGGGCACGGCCGTACGGCAGACCGAGCAGGCCTTGCGTTCCCAGCTCGAGAACCTGACGTAACCATCCCCGATCATCATGTGCGCCCGAGCCGAGCTCGGGCCTGCAGCACGGCCCAGTGTCGACTCATCGCAAAGCACTGGCCGCCCTGCACGGCCGACAAGTGACTTCCACCTTCGGTGGCCCTGCGCCCCAGAGATCCGTCAGCCGGTCGACGAGGCGACGGATATGGTTGACGCCGTAACGTACACATCGAATAGTCGGCGGTGCCGGGCGGTGTGCGTCATCGGTTCATTCGGATCTCGGAGGTGAGCGTTGCGTCGCTTGCCGCTCGGGAACCGGGCAAGAAGACACCGACCAGCTCACCGAAGCAGGGCAGTGCAGGCGCGGCGCGGCGGGCTGCGCCGCGGCCAACCGCATGAGCATTGCCGCAGCATGCGGTGTGAGCGCGTCGGCGAGAATGCGGTCCGAATCAGTCACGTACGCTGCATAATCCAATTCGTGCCACGGACGGATCACTTCACGCGCACGGATCTCCGCCATTACGTCGATGTCCGCCTCGATCTCCATGGTTGCCGATGTCATCGTCGTTCACCTCCTTCCACATCGCATCATCACGCCGCTCGCTCGTCATCCCACACGCCTCGCTGCCGCGCCCCAGCGGACGTTTCCCCTCCACATCCGTCAGGCGGTGACTGCCTTTCTCTCGGAATGTCCGTTGGTGATGGCGATCTTGCGAGGCTTGGCCCTTTCAGCAACCGGAATCATCAAGCGTAGGACGCCGGCCTCGTAACTCGCTTCGATCTTGTCGGCATCAAGGTTCTCACCGAGAAACAACTGACGACTGAACACGCCGCGCGGACGCTCGGCCGCGACCATTTCCCGGCTTTCGTCGAGCACCGGCCGTTCGGCGTGGACCGTCAAGGTGTTCTTCTCGACGTCCAGATCCAGCGAGTCGGGATCGACGCCGGGCAGATCGAACTCCACTACGAACCGGTCGTCCTCACGCCAGGCATCCATCGGCATGACGGCCGGACGGGCTGTGGTTCCGAGGATCTGCTGTGTCAGTCGGTCGAGTTCTCGGAACGGATCGGTACGCATCAACATCGCGTCCACCTCCTGAAACGCTGTTCATTCCACCAGGTAAACTACAGCAGATGCTGTAGATTCGTTATAGCATCTTGCATATATCATGACAAGTGGGTTCAGCAGAAAATTCCCGATTGGAGCAGAAAATGTCAGACCGATCCGATCGGTACCACACCGAATCATCTTCTGCTCGTGGTGTATACGGTATCTCGGTAGCCGCTGAGCTCTCCGGATTCGGGGCCGCGGCGCTGCGATTGTACGAGGACTACGGGTTGATAACCCCCGGCCGTACCGTGGGCGGCACCCGCCGCTACAGCGACGACGACCTCGCCCGGCTCCAGCGCATCGCCGAGCTCATCGATGCCGGAGTCAACCTCGTCGGCATCGGCCGAGTCCTCGAGCTCGAGCTCCGCACCGACGAACTCGAACGCGACAACCGCCGCTTGAAAGCAGACAACGCGCAGCTACGCGCCGAGTACTCGCCCCCGACCGCCCCGGAACATAGTGGAACGCAGGGCCTGCTCGAAGACGGAGACACCGCAATATCCCCCGGGGGGAAGCACACACTCCCCCGGACCGCGGCAAACTCGGCGAGGTCCCGCCGGCGACAGAGCTCCGCTCAGCGCCAGCGCTCGGGGCGCTCAACAGGTACATCCGACGCCGCCGAACGCGATCATCACTGACACGCCCCGACTACGTCGTCGCGGGCGCAGGTGTCCTCAAAAATTTCCTCGCGCAGCCTGCTCCCGCTCGATGGCCTCGAACAACGCCTTGAAGTTGCCCTTGCCGAAGCCCAGAGACCCGTGCCGCTCGATCAGTTCGAAGAACACCGTCGGACGATCACCGATCGGCTTGGTGAAGATCTGCAGCAGATAGCCGTCCTCGTCGCGATCGACGAGGATCCCACGCTTCCTGAGCTCCTCGATCGGCACTCGCACCTCACCGATACGAGCCCGCAGTTCCGGGTCCTCGTAGTACGCGTCGGGAGTGGCAAGGAATTCGACGCCCTCGCGGCGCAACCAATCCACCGTGGTGAGAATGTCGTTGGTGGCCAACGCAAGATGCTGCGCCCCCGGCCCTCGATAGAAATCGAGGTACTCGTCGATCTGCGACCGCTTCTTCGCGATCGCCGGCTCGTTGAGCGGGAACTTCACGCGGTGGTTGCCGTTGCACACCACCTTGCTCATGAGGGCCGAATAGTCGGTGGCGATATCGTCGCCGACGAACTCGGCCATGTTCGTGAATCCCATGACCTTGTTGTAGAAGCCGACCCACTCGTCCATCCGGCCGAGCTCGACATTGCCGACCACGTGATCGAGCGCCTGGAAGAGCCGCTTCGGAGCGCCATCACGCTTACGGAACGTGGAGGTGCGCTCGACGTAGCCGGGCAGGTACGGCCCGTTGTAACGTGACCGGTCGACGAGCGTGTGGCGAGTATCGCCGTACGTCGCGATCGCTGCGGTGCGTACGGTGCCGTTTTCGTCGGCGACGTCGCGAGGCTCTTCGAGGATCGTTGCGCCCTGCAGACGAGCGTGCTCGATGCACTTGTCGACGTCGGGCACCTCCAGCGCGATGTCGACAACACCGTCACCGTGGAGTCGATGGTGTTCGATCAGCCGACTGTTCGGGTCGACCGCACCCTTGATCACGAAACGTACAGCACCACTGCGCAATACGAATGCATGATGGTCGCGATTACCGGTGTTCGGTCCGGAATAGGCGATGAGTTCCATTCCGTAGACGGATTGGAAGTAGTGCGCGGTCTGCGTCGCGTTGCCGACCACCCACACCACCGCATCCCAGCCGCTCACCGGGAACGGGTCGCTGTCACTGTCGTATTCGACGAGCCCGACGAGCCGATGGAGTTCGTCGGCGTCGAGGTGGGCGAGTTTCTCACTGTCGGTGAGGGTGTATTCGAGAGTCATGTCCTGAACCTCCTGCCGCCGTCCGCGGCACCGTTCCGTGTGTCGTGTATCACCAGGAGAAACCCACCCAACGGGGTCGCGCAACGTCGCCTCGTACAACTGGTCGCGATGGCTCGAATCCACCGAACAACCCGCATTCAGCTATACAATCGGTCTAGAATTTGCGGCTCAATGGGAAGGACCGGCCATGCGTGAGCCCGTGCAACTGGACGAGTTGGATTTCGCCCTCCTGGAGGCGCTGCACACCGATCCGAAGGTCGGTGCGCTCGAACTGTCCCGCCGACTGACAGTCGCGCGCGCTACGGTCTCGGCGCGACTCAAACGCCTCGAGGACACCGGTGTCATCGCCGGATATGAACCCCGGATCAACCTGGCTGCAGCAGGATTCGAGGTCCAGGCGTTCGTGACGATGGAGATCGTCCAAGGCGCGCTCGAAGCAGTGACCGAGGTGCTCGAAGCGATCCCCGGAGTACTCGAAGCATTCGCCACGACCGGTGCCGGCGACATCCTGTGCCGGATCGGCGCCGATTCACATATCGGACTGCAGCAGACACTCATCGAATTGAACCGCTCGTCGATCGTTGCCCGGTCGACGAGCGTGATGGTGCTGTCGGAGGTGGTGCATTACCGCGCAATGCCGCTGCTCCGAACCCTCGAGCCCGAACGATCGGCGAAGGCACCCGCCTACCGTCGCTGAGCCGATCAGCTAGACCGCACCTGCACAGCTGGACGAATTGCACAGAAAACCGCACTATCACTGGCCCGAACCTCCGCACGGTGCACAGTTGCCTGAACCGCAGTTGCGTGCGGATTGTTACTGCCGTCACAGTTCTTCCCCATGAAAAACCTGCTGACGAAGTTCGAAGACAAAACCCCCGAGATCGTCTTCGAATGGCACGACACCGACACCACCGCCCGCGGCTGGGTCGTCATCAATTCGTTGCGCGGCGGAGCGGCCGGCGGCGGTACCCGTATGCGACGCGGACTCGACCGCCGCGAGGTCGAATCCCTCGCGAAGACCATGGAAATCAAGTTCACCGTGTCCGGGCCTGCCATCGGTGGCGCGAAGTCCGGCATCGACTTCGATCCCTCTGATCCCCGCAAGGACGGCGTCCTCCGACGTTGGTTCGCCGCCGTCACACCTCTGCTGCGCGCCTACTACGGCACCGGCGGCGACCTCAATGTCGACGAAATGGCCGAGGTCGTCCCGATCACGGAAGCGAACGGCCTGTGGCACCCCCAGGAGGGCGTTGTCACAGGACATTTCGGCAACGACGAGCGCGAGCGCATCCAGCGCGTCGGCCAACTGCGACTCGGTGTCGCGAAAGTCGTCGAGGATTCGCGGTTCACTCCGGCCCTCGACGCGAAATTCACTGTCGCTGACCTGATCACCGGGTGGGGTGTCGCCGAATCGGTGCGCCACCACCAACACCTCCATCCCGGCAATGATCTCGCAGGAAAGCGCGTCATCGTGCAGGGTTGGGGCAACGTCGGCGCTGCGGCCGCCTACTACCTCGCGCAGGCCGGCGCTCGAATCGTCGGCATCATCGACCGCGACGGCGGGATCATCGAACCCGGCGGCCTGTCGTTCGACGAGATCCGCACCCTGCTGCTCACCCGCAACGGCAACTCCCTGCGCAGCGACCGCATGCTTCCCTTCGCCGAAGTGAACGAGAAGATCTGGGATCTCGGTGCCGAGATCTTCCTCCCTTGCGCTGCAAGCCGTCTCGTCACCCGCGAGCAGGTCGACCGGATGGTGAGCGCCGGGCTCGAGGTGATCGCGAGCGGCGCCAACGTTCCGTTCGCCGACGACGAGATCTTCTACGGTCCCACCTACGAGCACGCAGACAAGTCCGTCGCCGTCATCCCCGATTTCATCGCCAACTGCGGCATGGCCCGCGCGTTCGCCCAACTCATGGAAGGCGAGGTGGAGGTGTCCGACGCGGCGATCTTCGGTGATGTCTCCAACACCATCGCGACCGCGCTGCGGCGCTGCCACGACCGCTCGCCCGAGCTCACCGGACTCGCCGCGACGGCCTTCGAAATCGCCCTCGACCAACTCGTACCCGCCGGGGACCGCATCGATGACTGACACCCTCGTCGCCACGCCGGCCACCACGGCCGAACCGGCGGGTCTGCATCGCGCGATGAAGCCGCGCCAGCTCGTCATGATGAGTCTCGGCGGCGCGATCGGCGCGGGTCTGTTCGTCGGGTCGGGCGCGGGAATCGCGGTCGCGGGCCCCGCCATCCTGATCTCGTTCCTGGTCGCGGCTGTGCTCGTCGTGTTCATCATGCGGATGATGGGCGAGATGGCGGCTGCGAATCCGGCCAGCGGTGCGTTCTCCACCCACACCGAAGCGGCGCTGGGTCCGGTTGCAGGACGCACAATCGGCTATCTCTATTGGATTCAGGTGATCATCGTGATCGCCGCCGAAGCAACCGGGGCCGCGGCGATCACCGCGGTAGCACTGCCCGGGATCCCGCAGTGGGCGTCGGCGCTGTTCTACATGGTCGTCCTCACCGGCGTGAATCTCGTCGGCGTCAAACGCTTCGGCGAAGTCGAATTCTGGTTCGCAGCAATCAAGATCACCGCAATCGTCGCGTTCCTCGCGATCGGTATCGCCATGATCGCGGGGTGGATGCCCACCTTCGACACCACCGGTTTCGCCAACCTCACAGCCCACGGCGGTTTCGCGCCGACCGGCATCGCGGGGATCGCCGCCGGCCTGCTGATCGTCGTCTTCGCATTCGGTGGCACCGAGATCATCGCGATCGCGGCTGCCGAAACCTCTGATCCGCGACGCAACGTCGGCCGCGCTGTGCGCACCCTGGTGTGGCGAATCCTCGTGTTCTACATCGGTTCCGTGCTGGTGATGGTGACGATCCTGCCGTGGACGTCGGAGGATCTCGCGACCGGACCGTTTGTTGCGGTGCTGCAGGCGGGTGCGGTGCCGGGAGCCGCTGCGGTGATGACCGTGATCGTGGTGGTGGCGCTGCTGTCGTCGCTCAACGCGATGCTGTTCAGTGCATCACGGATGATCTTCTCACTCTCGCACCGGGGTTCGGCGCATCCAGCGTTCGGACGCACCTCCAAGAACGGGGTCCCGCGCAATGCGGTCCTCGCCTCGGTGGCGTTCGGATTCATCGCCGTCGGCCTGAACTACGCCTACCCCGACAAGGTGCTGCCGCTACTGCTCAATGCCGTCGGCTCCACCATTCTGGTGCTGTGGACATTCGTCGCCGTGTCGCACATGGTGTTGCGTCGTCGAGCTCGGCGCGACGGCACCGAAGATACTCTGCCACTGAAGATGTGGGGCTTCCCGTACCTGTCGTACGCGACGCTCGGTCTGCTCGCCGGAATCGTGATACTTGCATTGTTCGACAGCGCCGCTCGCACTCAGCTGCTCGCGACCGGTGCACTCACCGCTGCCATTGCCGGTACCTGCACGGTCCTGCACCGTCGCAAGACGAAGGCGATGAGTTTCCGGTAACCGTCGGGTCTACCTCTCGAGACACATTCGGAAGGGAAGACCATGAAGCTGACAGTGACGACGTTCGTATCGGTCGACGGTGTGGCACAGGGGCCCGGCGGCCCCGAGGAAGACCTCAGTGGTGGGTTCACTCGGGGCGGTTGGGCCGTTCCATTGTTCGACGAAGACACCGGCGACTTCATCGACGAAGTGTTCGCGCAGGTCGACGCCTTTCTGCTCGGGCGGAAGACCTACGACATCTTCGCCGCGTCGTGGCCCAACTCGACCGATCCCGACGACCCGGTCGCGCACGCACTCAACACGCTCCCCAAGTACGTCGCGTCACGCACGCTCACCGAACCACCGTGGGGTCCGACGACGGTACTCGACGGCGACGTGCCGACAGCGGTGGCGAAGCTGAAGGAGCAACCCGGTCGCGAACTACAGGTACACGGAAGCCTCGAGCTCGTGCGCCTGCTGCACGACCACGATCTGGTGGACGAATACCGGCTGCTCACCTTCCCGGTTGTCGTCGGGCAGGGCCAGAGATTGTTCGGTGATCAGGGGCTCGACACCGCGCTGACGCTCGTCGACTCCCGCACCACCAAGTCGGGTGTGAGCATCTGCTCGTACGTGCCTGCCGGGCGGCCCGAGTACGGGCTGGCAGAGGTGGAATGAGTGAGACCGCACCGAGCGAACGGCACACCCGTCTCGTTCAACGTAGCGAAGGATCCGTTCGCTCGGATGGTGAAGACGCATGAACGGGCAAGTCCGCTCACCCCTACCGGAGTGAGCGGACTCGACGCACCTGTCAGACGGACGCGACCGCCGAACGACCTTGCAGCGCAGACTCGACCAGGTTGCTCTTGGACAGAGCAGCACCGGACTTTACCGCCTTGATCCATTCCTCGGTCGTGGCCACCGCAGCGAAATTCGACTGCAGCAACACCATCAGCGTGGTGTGAAGCGCCTGCGCCGAGACACTTCCGGCCTCGTTGGCCAGATGGATCGCACCTGTGGCGTCGGAGAGGATTTCCGTCGCGAAGCCCAATCCCTCCGCTTCGACGGCGGTCGCGAGGTCGCAGTTGTTGGTCATGTATCCGACGATCGTGATCGTGTCGATGTCGCGTGCACGCAGCCACTCGGCCACGTCCGTCCCGGCGAACACGCTTCCGTAATCCTTGTCGACGCGCTTCCATTCCGGGTCGACGCGCTGTTCGAACTCGGGATGGAGCGACCAGCCCTTCGAACCTTCGGCGAACACGGGAACGCCCTCGGGCATGCGGTGCTGGACAACGATGACGGGCACGTCGTTCGCGGTCGCGGCTTCCACCGCGCCGAGGATGTTGGCCAGCGATTCGTCGCGGGGCGGGTACTGAATTTCGAGCGGTCCGTCGAAGTACTCCTGCTGGACATCGACGACGACAAGGGCGCGGCGGGGTGTGGTCACGATCGGCTCCTCGAATCAGACTGAGCGGGCGCACGGTGTGTGCTCCTCCGACTTCGATTGTTCGATAGGTCTACGCTCGACACGAGTGGCACAGATGCCTACTTACGATGAGATTGGGCCAACTGATGAATATCGCGATCTATGCCTTCGACGACATCACCATGTTTCACCTCGCGGCACCGTTGATGGTGTTCGGTGAACTCGCGCGGCTCGACCTCGCATCCGACTGGGAGACCCGCCTCTGGTCGGACAGCGCCGGTTCGATCCGCACCGTCGAGGGCTACCCGATCGGTGAAATCTCAGGACCGGACACCGTCGACTGGGCCGACATCGTCATCATCCCGTCCTGGCCACAGACCCTGGCGCCGGTCAGCGACTCGCTGACAACCATGCTCCGAGACGCGCACACTCGCGGCGCGACCATTGCGGGACTGTGCCTCGGCGCATTCGCTGTCACCGAATCCGGACTCCTCGACGGCCGCGCAGCGGTCACCCACTGGGAAATGATGCCCGAGCTCGCCGAACGGCATCCCGGCACCGAAGTGGATTCCTCGGTGCTGTACATCGACCACGGTGATGTCCTCACCTCGGCAGGCACCGCATCGTCGATCGACGCGTGTCTGCATCTGGTGCGCAAGCATCTGGGGTCGGCGATCGCCACCCGGATAGCCCGCAGCCTCGTCGTGGCTCCGCACCGCGAAGGCGGACAAGCTCAGTACATCGAACGTCCCCTCCACCGCCCCACCGGCGACACCGCCATCACCGACACAATGGACTGGGCGCAAGCACATCTCCATGAGCCGCTGGGCGTCGAGCGACTCGCCGAACACGCAAAGATGAGCCGACGCAGCTTCGTGCGGCACTTTCAACAGGCCACCGCCACGACGCCGGCGCAGTGGGTTCTCGATCGTCGACTTCAAGAGTCACGCGTTCTGCTCGAAACCACCGACTGGGGTATCGACGCCATCGCATCCGCATGCGGGTTCGGGAGCACCGTGACGTTCCGGCAGAACTTCGTCTCCACCTTCGGAACCACCCCGACGGCCTACCGACAGCGATTCGCCGACTGAACCGCAGCCGGTCCTGTTGAATCACATTCTGTGAGCACCGGATCCGAAAACTCGAAGCAGCACCTACTGCGCACCGCCTACGGCAGTTCGTATGCCGAAGCGTTCTTGGTCATTGCCATCATCACGATTCTGGTCACTCGGCTGTATCTGGTTCTCACCGGTTACCCCCAAGTGGGCGGGGCGACCCTGCACATCGCGCACGCCCTCTACGGCGGGGCTGCGATGATGGCGGCGCTGCTGATCGGTTGGCTTTTCCTCGGTTTCGGGCCGCGGGTGGTCGCGGTAGTGCTCGGCGGCATCGGATTCGGACTGTTCCTCGACGAGATCGGCAAGTTCGTCACCAAGGACAACGACTACTTCTACGGGCCGTCAGCGGAAATCATGTACGTGCTCATCGTGGTCGTCCTGGTGGCGAACCGGCTCATTCGCATCGCCCGAGCCCCCACGGCCGCCGAGTATCTGGCAAATGCTGCCGCTATCGCCGCCGACGGCCTCGCGGGTGGGATTCCTCCGCACCGACGCGAGGCCGCTGCACGCATGCTCGACGAAGCGCAGGCGCTCGGCAGCGACACTCGCGCGGTCGAAGGGGTGCGCGTGCTGCTCGATTCTGCAGCTCACAGTGCCGACCGCATCGGAGCAGGCCAGCATTTCGTCGCCGGCCTCGTCCCACGCTTCTTCCGCAGTCCCCGATGGGTGCCGATCGTCGGGTGGCTCATGGTGCTGGCCGCGATAGCCGGGGTGATCTTCGGTGTCGTACAGCTCGTGGCCGGTGGACTGCATGTCGATACCGACGATGCTCACATCGAGATCGACCAGATGGGGATCACCGGTGGAATCCTGTTCGTCAGCGCGGTGATCACGTTGGTGATGGCTCTCCCGGCGATGATCGCCGTCCGCCGCACCGACTCATTGCGGGCCCTGCGTACTCTTCGGACTGCGGCACTGATCTTCACCGCACTGAATGCGTTGGCCAACTTCGCCACTTCAGGGTTCGGCGCCCTCCCCAATCTCGCCATCGGCCTGTTCACCATGGCTGTGCTGTCACACCACATCTCGGTCCGGACCGAACAGCTCAGCGATACGACGGGTACTCCGTCACCGCCTCGACGCTCGCCATCGCCACAGCAAAGATGACGACGTACAGGACGACGAGCAGCACCATGAACACCGCCCAGATGATCAGCGAGATCTTTCCCAATTTCTTCACCTGGGCCGACGCGCGGTGGGAGCCTTCGTAGTCGCCCATCATCCACAGCGGGAAAACCTTGGAAGAATTGTCGAATGCCGAGAATGCGAGCGGCCAGAAGAAGATGAGTGCCGCGACGGCCCAGCCTGTGTTCTGTGCGGGCAACGGCGGCCGTGAATATTCGGGTGCTGCACCGGGCTGGAAACCGTGCTGCTGGAACTGCTGGGTCATTCTTCCTCCGTATGCGGCTCTGCGGAGGCAGGCTCGTGATCCTCCGTCACATAGTTGGATGCACCGCGCAGCAGTTTGGTTCCCTCGCCGAGCAGATTCGTTGCGCGCGCGGGATGCGCGCACCATCGATCGAGCCGATAATTTAGGCTTACCTACATGTCGAAAATTTTGTCACGCATCGGCGTCGCGGCTCTCGCGACCGTGTTCCTTGCCGCCTGCGGTACGTCGAATACGCCGAGCTCAGGAGCCGGCAACGCCGATGTCGCGACAGGTGGGGCACAGTTCAGCACCGCCGACAGCGAAACAGCCAAGCTCGGCAGCGACGCCGAGCCTGGCGCATTCCCCCGCACCGTCACCCACGCCCTCGGCGACACGGTCATCGAAAGCAAGCCCGAGCGCGTGGTCGTGCTCGACAGCGGCGAACTCGACGACGTGCTGTCGCTCGGTGTCACCCCCGTCGGACTCGCCAACCCGGAAAGCGCGTCAGGGCAGCCGTCCTACCTTGCCGACAAACTCGAGGGCGTGACCGACGTCGGAACGGTCAACAACCTCGATCTCGAAGCGATCGGCGCGCTCGAGCCCGACCTGATCATCGGCAGCAAACTCCGAGCGGACATGTTGTACCCACAGCTCTCGGAAATCGCGCCGACCGTCTTCAGCATCCGACCCGGTTTCCCGTGGAAGGAGAACTTCCTCCTCGTTGCAGACGCACTGGGTGAAGAGAACGAGGCGGTGGACGTCCTCAACACGTACCAAACGCGCGCCGACGAGGTACGCGCGTCGATCGACGGAGATCCCACGATCTCGCTCGTCCGGTTCATGTCGGGCAAGCTCCGCCTGTACGGCAACCTGTCGTTCATCGGCGTGATCCTTCAGGATGTCGGACTACCCCGGCCCGAGATCCAGGACATCGACGAGCTGGCCGTCGAGGTCAGCCCCGAAACCATCACGGAAGCAGCGGGAGACCAGATCTTCTACACCAGCTACGGCCGCCCCGAGGACACCGGCGAAGCCGCGGTCGTCTCGGGACCGCTGTGGAACCAGATCGAAGCTGTCAAGGAGGGGCGAGTGGAACGCGTCAGCGACGAAACATGGTTCCTCGGCCTCGGCCCGACCGGCGCGATGCTCGTGCTCGACGATCTTCAGGACATGCTCGGATCCTGACGTCTCTGTGAACCGCCTTCCCGTGCCCGGTCCGCCCACTGTGAGCGAATGGCACACCCGTCTTCGTCAACGTAGCGAGGGATACATTCGCTCGGGCCGAGCGGGGCAGTTCACGCCGCCATGGTGGGTGCGATCGCCTCCATCTGCTCGAGTACCAGTTTGATCGCCCCGGTCTGCCGATCCGGTGGGTACTTGTAGCGGGTCAGCAACCGCTTCACCTGCGACCGCAGCTTTGCCTTGACGTCCTCGCGCACCTTCCAGTCCGTCTTGATGTCGCGCCGCATGACTCCGACGAGTTCGCGGGCGATCTGCGCGAGAACGTCCTCGCCCATCCCCTCCAACGCCGACTCGTTCTGGGACACAGCGTCGTAGAACGACAATTCGTGATCACCGAGAGGTGGGTCGAATCGCTGCCCGCGCTGCGCTTCGGCCTGCACCTCTTTCGCGACCTCGACGAGTGCCGCGATCACCTCGGCCGACGTCAGTTGACTGTTGGTGTATTTGATCATCAGTTCCTGCAGCTTCTGCGAGAACGCTCGCTGCCGCACCAGGTTGTGCCGCGACACCTTGCGGGATTCCTCCGACACCAGCTTGCGCAGCGCTTCGATCGCCAAGGCCGGGTTCTTCGCCTGCAGAGTGCGTTCGAGGAAGTCCGCGTTGAGGTCTGCGAGAGACGGCTTGGGCATGCCGGCTGCGTCGTAGATGTCCAGCACCTCACCGGATTCCACGGATGCAGCCATCAGCGCACGCAGAGCCCGCTTGACGTCCTCGGGCACCGCGACACCGTTCGCCTGCCGCTCGGCAGCGTCGTATTTCGCCACGTACACCCGCACTTCTTCGAAGAAGCGCGCGTCGCGAGCGAGTGGCTGCACCTCCTCGTGGGTACTGCAGATCGCCCACACCCGCGACAACTGCGACGCGTGCTCCCGGAAACGGGCCGAGAGGGTCTTCTCGCCCTCGGCCACCTTGTTCTGCGGGTTCTGCTTGTCTCGCACGAAGTTGACGGTCGCGAGAACCGCGTCGAGCCATGCCCGCGGTCCGGGGGCGTTTCGGTGCGCTCGCCAATCGAATCCGTGCAACATGTTGTCGAGGATCGTCATGCAGTTCTTCACTGCGTCGACCGCCTCTTCGACAGGTCGGCCGAGCGGCTTGGTCGTGCGGTCGGAGGCCGTGTACTCGGCCAGTGCGTCCGCCAGGTTGTCCGCGACAGGTGCGTACGCAACCAGCAAGCCGTCCTGCTTGCCACGGAAAGTGCGATTCACACGAGCAAGGGTCTGCATCAACAGCGCGCCCTTGAGCGGCCGGTCGAGATACAGCGTGTGCAGCGGTGGAGCGTCGAATCCGGTGAGCATCATGTCTTTGACGATGACGAGTTCGAGTTCGTCGTCGATGTCTTTGAGACGCTTCTTGATTGCCGCGTTCTCGGAATCGCGACGCACGTGGTCGCTGATGGGTGGCTTGTCGGTCGCGTCACCGGAGTACACGACCTTGATGCGACCGGCGGAGAGTTCGTCGGAGTGCCAGTCGGGCCGGAGCCCCACGATCTCGTTGTAGAGGTTGGCGCAGATCTCACGGGTCGCACCGACGATCATCGCCTTACCTGGGGCCGTCGGATTCTCTTCCGAGCCCACGAACTTCGCCATCTGCGAGCGACGACGCTCCCAATGCGCGACGAGGTCTTCCGCAAGCATCTGGAGTCGAGCCGGCGTGCCGTAGACGGCGTTGATGACGGCGACGGACTTCTCGATGCGTGATCGCTCGGTGTCGTCGAGGCCCGCAGTGAGCTCGTCGGCCGACGCGTCGATCTGCTCCTCGGTGATCTCGCCTGCGAACGACACCTTCACGAGTCGGCTCTCGAAATGCACTGGGACGGTTGCGCCGTCGTCGACCGCGCGGGTGAGGTCGTAGACGTCGATGTAGTCGCCGAATACTGCACGAGTATTGCGGTCCTCGAAGGAGATCGGCGTTCCGGTGAACGCGATGAGAGTTGCGTTCGGGAGTGCATCGCGCAGGTGCCGCGCGTATCCGTCGAGGTCGTCGTAGTGACTGCGGTGAGCTTCGTCCACGACCACGATGATGTTGCGGCGGTCGGACAGCTCGGGGTGGCTGAGTCCGGCCTCGCGTTCCTCCCTGCTCTTCCCGAACTTCTGCAAGGTCGTGAAGTAGATGCCGCCGGTGGTGCGGCCGGAGAGTTCCTGACGCAGCTCTTCGCGTCGGCGAATCTGTTTGGGCTGTTCGGGAAGCAGCTGCGACCGGGCGAAGGTTTCGTAGAGCTGGCCGTCGAGCTCGTTGCGATCGGTGATCACCACGATCGTCGGGTTGGCGAGCTTCGGATGACGGATCACCTGATTGGCGTAGAGCTCCATCTCCATGGACTTTCCGGAGCCCTGGGTGTGCCAGACAACGCCGGCCTTACCGCCGGAACCGACGGCGACCACAGTGGAACCCACGGCCTTGGCTACGGCGAAATATTGGTGCGGCTTGGCAATTCGCTTGAGTAGACCGTTCTCGCTTTCGTCGAATGCGGTGTAGTTGCGGAGGAGCTGGAGAAACCGTTCCTGATTGAAGATTCCGAACAGCGCGGTGTCGAGCGGATGATGATTGCCGCTGGGTTCGACGGGAGCACCGTCGTCGTCGACGTTCCACGGGGAGAAGTGCTCGAAAGGAGTGAACGGAGTGCCGTACGACGCGGTGATCCCATCGGAGACAAGAGCCATCACCGCGTAGCGGAAGGCAAGCGGGAATTCACGCAGGTAAGTCTGCAGCTGAGCGTGGGCGTCAGGGAGGCTGGCGTACTCGCTGCCCGCATTCTTCAGTTCGACGACGGCGATCGGCATACCGTTCAGGTACAGCACGAGATCGAAGCGGCGCTCGTAGTCACTGCGGATCACGGTGACCTGGCTGGCGACGAACCAGTCGTTGTCGTCGGGATCGATGGACACCAGCCGGATCGTCGGTGTGACCTCCACTCCGGTGTCGTCGGTGTAGGAGATCTTGCGCAGACCCTCGGTGAGATATTCGTGGATGGTCCGGTTCTCTGCGATCGCGTCGGTCGAGCCGGCCGTCGCCACGAGCGCAACGGCGTCGTCGACGGCGCTGGAGGGCACGTTCGGGTTCAGTCCGACGATGGCGGCGCGCAAACGCGAGGGTACGAGGAGATCGTCCCATGAGGTGCGCTCGCCCGAGCCTGGAGCGATATCGGCGCCGGGAATGTATCGCCACCCGAGCTCGCCCAATGTCTCGAGTGCCATCTGTTCCCACACCGATTCGTTGAAGCGGCCGGGGAAGTCCAAAACGTCTGCCATGCACACAATTTAGAAGCTTCTTCGAGAAGGAGCGACAGCAGCATCCGATAAGGGGGGTTATCAGGACGAGAATGGTTCACGGCTCCTGTCGGAACGCACGATTCAGGTGTTCCGATTACTTGATCAGGAGATCGCCGTGACCATTCAGTTCGCTCCTGCGACCACCGTTCCCGACTATTACGCCGATGACCGTCGCACCGCAGGCGACGGCGCCGGCAGCCGCTTCTGGCCGGGTTTCTCGGTGGGCGTGTGTGCCGCAACGATGGTCGGGGCACTCATCGCTACGGGCTTCGTCGTGGCAGATCGAACCCCGCTGTTCGCGATCAGCGGCACCGTCACCCTCATCGACGGCGCCGCTTCCAGCAGCACGTCAGGATTCGAGTGCGAAGGCGCCCGCGGCTACGACGATATCTCTCCTACCGCCGCGGTCCGGGTGTCCGACGCCGCCGGAGCCCTGCTCGCGACGGGTTCGCTCACACACAGCGTGAGCGAAGGAAACTTCTGCACCTTCTTCTTCACCGTCCCCGAGGTGCCGCGCGGCGCGGCGTCCTACGACGTGGAGATCTCCCATCGCGGGTCCGTCTCCTACAACGAGACCGAAGCCGATTCGGGTGTGCATCTCACTCTCGGCAACTGATCCATCAACCTTCTCGAGAAACGAGGCCTGTCATGACCATGCCCAACCAGCCCGATCCGCGTATCCAGCAGCCGAACCCTCAGCATCCGACGCAGCCGGCAGGGTGGCAGCAGTCCGGAGGGTTCGCACCGAACCTGCAGCCCGCGCCGCAGGAACCGAAGAAGCGCAAGAAGTGGCCGTGGATCGTCGGCGCTGTCGTCGCGCTGTTCGTCGTCGTGTCCGTGTCGGGCACCGACGAGGAACCGGCAGGCGGTTCCGACCCGGGCGTCGCGGCACCTGCGGCCGACGCCCCCGCCGCACAGGCACCTGAAGCGGAAGCCCCCGAACCCGAAGAAACGACCGCATCGATGAACATGCCCGTGCGCGACGGCAAGTTCGAGTTCGTCGTCACCGGCGTCCAGACCGGAGTCACCACCCTGGGCGACAACCCGTTCCTGGCGAAAGACGCCCAGGGGCAGTTCGTGATCGTCACGATGACAGTCAGCAACATCTCCGACGCGCCGAAGGGACTGAGCCCCAGCGACCAGAAGCTGATCGACGAGCAGGGACGCACTTTCGGCCCCGATTCCTCGGCGGCGCTGAACCTGGATTCGGACGTGCCGATCTGGGATGAGATCAACCCGGGCAACACCGTCACGATGCCCGTCGTATTCGACATGCCCGCGGACGCCGTCCCCACCGCGATCGAACTGCACGACTCCATGTTCTCCGGCGGAGTCACCGTCTCACTGCAGTAGTTCCCCCTCTCCCTGCCGGTGCGCTCGACGAGGGGTCGGGCGCACCGGTGCTCCCTCTGCCTTTCCTGGAAGGACTCTTTCGATGTCTCCCGACAATTCCCCGGCACCCGCCGGCTGGTACCCGAATCCCGACGGCGGACAGCGCTACTGGGACGGAGCCACATGGCTCGACCTGCCCGACCCCGAGGCCGGTGGCGCTCCCGAGAAGAAGATCCGCAAGAAGCCGATCTTGGTCACGCTGGTCATCATCCTCCTCATCATCGTGGGAGGCACCGTGTCTTGGAAGCTCAACCACGACGCTCAGGTCGCCGCACAGGTGGCCGCAGCGGAGGAGGCCGCACACCAGGAGGCCGAGCGCGTCGCGGCAGAGAAGGCCGCTCAGGAGAGCCGGGACGAGACGGAGCGCGCATCACGGCAGTTCAGTGTGTCGGGCATCGAATCGAGCATCGAGGAGATGGCGAACGAACACGTCACAGAAGGAATGCTCGACGGCCCGGTGCTGTCGGTGACGTGTTCACCGGTCAATGGCGGATCGACCGACAACCTGAGTGAAACCACCACCGTATTCGAGTGTTTCGTGGCGAACGAGGATGTCGGCGGCGGACGGATGCGCGGCTACACCTACCACGCAACGATAAACTGGTCCACCGGCAAATACACGTACGGGTACGGGTCGTCGTAGTGTGCTCCGAAGATCGTCAGCCGGCCTGCAGCACCTCCACCACACGCCGGGCCATGTGCCGCATCCCGGCCTCGGTGGGGTGCAAGGGCCTTGCCAGCGACAGCGGGTACCGCCCCTCGAAGAAACTGTTGCCGGGTAAGGCGCATGCGTCGTGGCCGCCTGCCCCGACTGTGACGTCGACGAATTGGGCTCCGGCGCTGGCAGCTGAGCCTGCCAGTACACGATTCATCCTTGTGAAGAACCCGTTGACGAAGGCTGCGTCGGCGTCGCTGGTGGGGATGTTGGGCCAGCATCCGCGGGTGCCGAAGATGCCGCCGTGGCCGACGAGAAGAACTCGCGCGTTCGGTGCCCGCTGGCCGATGACTCCGAGCGTTGCGGTCACTTTCGGACCGAGTGCACCGAGCGCAGTATCCATTCGCGACGCCACCGCCGGATCGCTCCGGCAGTGCGCATCGACAAGCGGTGCGCCGGTGTAACACGCGGAAATCAATTGGGGCCAGGCGATGTCATTGCCACCGACGCTGACTGTGACGAGTGTGGTGCCGGGTCCGAGCGCGTCGAGCTGAGGCGGCACCGGCCCGGTCGACGTCTGTTGCGGAACAGAGGTGATGTGCTCGGTGCGCGCTCCGGCGCACGAGACGTTCGTGAACGATTCCGGGTGCAGTATCTGCGCCACCACACCCGGGTACCCCAGGTTCGATCGCGCACACCCATCGAGCCACGCAGCGGCGTCGAGATGCGGTCCGGCCGCCCGTGAGTCGCCGAGGGCAACGTAGCGGACGTGTGTGTCTGCAGAACCCAGCGCTGGACTCGACAACACCGCGATCGCAGCAACGATTGTCGCCACGACCAACGCGCGCACCGCGGGGATTGGATTTCGTCCCCCGGCTGCTTCAGATGCACCAACGCTCACGAAGAAGCATTATCCGGTACAAGTGCCGTGACGGCAGGGTAAACGAGACCGACCGCATACACAGATTTCCTAATGCCGCTCCCCGACTCAAGTGGTGTCGGGTTGATCGAACGGTTCACGTCAGCAACCACTGGGCTCGCCTTCCTTGACGACCGACAGAACTGCATCGCCCTCACCGAACAGCGCACCGGCCGGCGGTGCCTGGTCGACGACGATCCAGTTGCGGTCCTGCACCTGCGCACGTCCTTCGCCGGTGGCATCGATGCTCCGCGAATAGAACACGCCGGCAGCTTGAATCCTGTCTTGTGCCGCTTGGAGGTCCATGCACACCACGGCGGGCATGACCGCTGTCGATGTCACTGCCGCAGCGGTTGATGTCACTACTGCGGCAGCGACCGTGCTCGTCGGCGCTACGGTGCGCGCAGTGGTTGCCGCCTCCGTAGACATCGGCACTGTCTGCGTCGGCTGTGCGGCGGCACGAGAGGAAGACTGCGGCGTCGTGACCGCACCGTCCTCGGATGGCGCATCGAGCCCGTCGGAGATGTCACTGATGATCCCGATCAGTACGAAGAATCCTGCAACAACCGCGGCGATCACGACACCGCGGCGCACCTTCGACGGCGGCGGCGGTGGAGGTGGAGGCGCGAACGCTGCCGGATGTCCCGCCAAGAACGCGCGGTGCCCTGCCTCCGCTCGGGCAGCGAGCGAGTCGCGCTCGGCTTTGACTCTGGAGCGATGCTCCCTTATCAGTTTGCCGATGGCGAGGTAGACGAGACCGACCGTGAACATCCACTGGACAAGAGCCGGGACGACATTGCCGTGGATCAGTTCCACGATCGCCAGCCAGAGCGTGATGCCCGCGAACATTCCTGCGAGAACCCTCAGGTAGGGCTTCAAGTGTGCTCCTCCAACTACCCGGCGACACGCACATGGTCGGCGTGGCCTCGTAGGTGAAATCGGGTGCAGCGACCATGCCGTTACCGACTCCCTCGTCACATCTACCCAGCGACCACCTGCCGCACCGCCGTCGCGATCACTGCCGCCACCTCCCCCGCTGCGGATTCGGGCAGGCACGCGTAGCCGCACACCAGCCCACGTGTCCCATGGCCACCTGTGAACTGCGCCGACACCGGCGTCGTTCGCACCCCCAGTTGTTCGGTCGCCTCCGCGACCGCGGCATCGTCGAGACCGTCAGGCAGCCTCAATACCACGTGCAGTCCCGCATCGATACCCACCACGCGCACTTCGTCCAGGTCGTCGGTCTTTCGTCGTAGCGCGTCGACGAACGCGGCGCGGCGCGCCCGGTAGGTGCGCGCCGTCCGCGCGAGATGCCGGGTCAGGGAGCCGTCATCGATGAATGCGGAAAGCGCGAGTGCCGACATCGCGTTCGCACCCTCGCCGCACACGGCGACGGCCTCGGAAATGCTGGCGCGCAACGGGTCCGGGGGAATCAGCCACGCGAGCCGTAGCGTGGGCGACAGGATCTTCGATGCGGTTCCGAGGTAGGCGACACAGTCGCGTCCGCCGTCCACGCTGCGCAGAGCCGGGAGCGCCGACACGTCGTACCGGAACTCGCCGTCGTAGTCGTCCTCGATCACCAGCATTCCCGTCGATCTCGCCCGCTCCACCAGTTCGGCACGACGCGCGACCGGCATGCGCGATCCCAACGGATACTGATGTGCGGGTGTGCAATAGACGGCGGCATCGGTCTCGGCGAGGAGATGTGGAGGCAATCCGTCGCAGTCGACGGGAACCGGTCGGATACGAGCACCCTCGGTGACCAGCGCGCGGCGCGCCCGATGGTATCCGGGATCTTCGAAGGCAACGTCACGTCCGTCGAGTCCGGCAGCCACCGCAAGGACACGTGTGGCGGCAGCAACCCCGGGAAGAATCACGAGATCATCCGGCATCACTGCGATTCCGCGAGTTCGGCGCAGGTGCGCGGCGAGAGAACGTCGAAGCTCGGGGTGGTCAAGCGGGTGGACGCTACCCGCGGTCGGCGGTGCGCTCGCAGCTCGACGCCAGGCCCGCCGCCATGGAGCTTCGGCGATGAGTGCGGTGTCGGGGAGTCCTGGACGGAGGTCGACGACTGCCTGAGTGTGGCTGGTTCGGGGGCGCGGCGTTGGTGCCGCGGCGGGCGCGACAGGATGAGGTCGCGCGTGCGCGCGGGCAGCGATGTCGGCGCCCGGGGAGATGCGGGTAGCAGACCCGGGCACAGCAACGACGAAGCCGGAAGCGGAGAGCTCATCGTATGCCTCGACAACTCCGCCGCGCGCCACTCCCAGCTCTGCGGCGAGCACCCTCGACGACGGGAGCGCGTCACCGATCCGCAGGTGACCGAGCCTGATCTGCTCGACGATCGCTTCCGCAATGCGGTGTCGCAGCGGCGTCTTCCCGTCGAGCACGGTCAACGGCAGGTGGACGGAAGGGGATACGCGTGGCACGCCTGCCAGAATACTGGTCTGCCACTATTGCTGGAATGTGGATCTGTTCTCCGGTCCAGATTGCCGGCAGGGTCGATGTCATGGACACTCTGACTCGTTATCCCGACCGCGCCCGTACCGACCGCGAAGACCTCGATCACGTGCTCGATAGTGCTTCGACCTGCACGTTCGCCACTGTGCTCGACGGACAGCCGTGGCTGGTGCCGATGTTCTACGCCCGGGATGGCGACCGGATCCTGCTGCACGGCTCCACCGGGGCCGGCGCGCTGCGGCACGTCGCAGCAGGGACGCCCGTTGCCATGAGCGTGATGCTTCTCGACGGCATCGTCGTCGCCGAGGATCTGTATCACTCGTCGGCCAACTACCGGTCGGCCGTGGTCCGCGGGACCATCGAGCAACTCAGCGGGGACGAGGCACTCGACGCGCTGAACTGCTTGTCCGACAAATTGATTCCCGATCGCAGCACCGAGGTCCCCGGCCCGATTCCCAAACAACTCGCCGCCACCTCGGCGCTGGCCCTGACGATCCGGCCTGGGCAATGGACGGTGAAGGCACGTAATGCACCGCCAACACGGACGGACACGCCGGGCCCGTGGGCCGGGGTGGTGCCGTTGCGTACCGTCGCCGAGCGTCCGATTCCGGCGCCGTGGATATCCGACGATGCGCCACTCCCCACGTCGGTGCAGCGCCTGATCGCCGGTTACGGTTCGGCGGCACGAGCGCGGTAGCGTCCCCCCAGCTTCGCGCTATCATGAATTTGTCCCTGATAATGGGTGAAAGCGAGAGTGGGTGTGGTGAACGACGCCGCGGATGCCAGCACCGAAGCCCGCTACCTGCGCGGTGATCTCGGTTTCGAGGATGCGCTGCGAGAGGTGACCGGCACCGACGTCGGCCGGAAGTTCTTCGCCCAGATCCTGCACAGCCTGTCCGACCGGAACCCAGCAACACCGCCCCTGTCCGACCACGACGCGGCCCTGCTCGATCAGGCCGGATTCGTCGACGACCCGGCCGCAGCGGCGGCCGTACGGGTGGGGCGCGACATCCGCATGCAGGAACTGGTCCGCAATTCCCTGTCGATCGCTGAGGCAGCAGACCGTATCGGGGTGACCGCGGCTCGGATCCGTCAACGCCTCGGCGACGGCACCCTGTGGGCGTTTACGTCGGGCCGTAACCGATTGCTGCCGCCCGCCCAGTTCACTGACACCGGGACGGTGCCGCACCTCGACCAGGTGATGCCGTTACTGGCGAAGGATCTGCACCCTCTGACAGTGCAGGCGTTGCTGACCCTCCCACAACCGTCCCTGACCGTGGAGGGCCGACCGGTGTCGATCGTGGCGTGGCTGACCGGCAGCGCCGGAACCGCCGCCGATATCGAACAGGCCCGTGACGTGATCACCGCCGCCGAATGGGAATCGGCATAGATGGGGTCGATGCTGCCCACACCACCGACTATCGCAGACCTTCGTGGTGCGGGCGTGCGCGGCGAGGAAGTGTTCCACTGGCAACCGGCCGAGCTCGTGTGGCGGGTGCATCGCACTACCGGAACCCATGTGCTGCCGTGGCATGGCATGCGCGCATTCGGCCCGATCCGGCGGTTCGACTACCACCCGCCCCCGAGAGCCGAACATCCCGGCTACGGCATCTGGTACGGCGCCTCCAGTCCCCGCGGCGGGCTGGCCGAGGCGTTCCAAAGCTCCCGTGTCATCGACCGCCACCGCGGCGATCCGTATCTGACGGGGCTGCGATTCACCCGCCCGCTGAGACTGCTCGATGTGTCCGGCATCGGCGAGGGAACGTGGGCGACCCGGGTCGGCGGCAACCATGCCCGCGACTCCGCAGCGCATGGCCGAACCCAACACTGGGCCCGCACCATTCACCGCGCCCACGACGATCTCGACGGGATCATCTATCGCGGCCGGTTCGCCGGGAGTGTCTGCATCGCGATCACCGAACGCGCCACCGACGCATTCCCCTCGCTGCCGGCGCTGTCGCTCCCGTTGTCGCATCCCGGGTTGTCCGGGCCGATCGACAGCGCGGCCTATCGGCTCGGCTACACCACTACCTGACGCTGCAGTCCCGCAGTCTGCCAGTTCCGTAATGTGGATGCTCATGCTCTCCGCACTCGACCGCCTGACCCAGCCGCAACAGACAGCACTGCGTCGCCGATTTCCCGAGTTCGACGTGGTCGCCGACATGAGCTGGAACCTCGTGGAGACCACCGTTCTGCAGATCGCCACACCCGACGGCCGGCTCGTCGTCAAGGCCGGCGGCGCAGCGGATCATCACATCGCCCGCGAGATCCGGGCTCACGAAGTCTGGACGGGCCCGTGGGTCGCGACCGGCCATGCGGCTCGGATGGTCCACTCGGACCGCGACGCCAAGCTCGTGGTGACCGAGTTCCTACCAGGACGGCTCGTCCAGGACGACGCTGCGATGTTCAACCTCGATACGTACGCGCAGGCCGGGCAGCTTCTTGCCACATTTCACACACAGGAGAGTGTCGAAGACGACGGGTACGAGCGGCGCGCCAACGACAAATCGTTGCGCTGGCTCGCGGCGCCTCACCGCATCGAACCCGACGTTGCTGAGCGCCTGCGGGCGATGATCCGGGCGTGGCCCGCTCCCACTGCGACGCTGGTACCGACACACGGCGACTGGCAGAGCCGAAATTGGATCGTCGACGACGGGATCGTCCGGGTGATCGACTTCGGGCGGACGGATCTTCGGCCCGCTATCGAAGACTTCGACAGATTGGCGGCGCGCGAGTTCGTCCGTATCCCTGGAGCTGAAGGTGCATTTCTGGGCGGTTACGGCACCGACCCACGTGAGCCGAACGGCTGGTTCCGCCAACGTATTCGCGCCGCCATCGGAAACGCGGTGTGGGCATTTCAAGTGGGCGACGAGGCCTTCGAGGCCGAGGGGCACCACATGATCGCTCAGCTACTCGGAAGATAATATGCCTACCCGTCACGCATCCACGATGGTGCGCAACTTCTCGACCTGCGCGACACGTCCCGCTGCGTCGGGAGCGAGGGCTTTGACGTTCAGCGTCGTCGCGCCCGACTCCTTGAACGCCGCGACCCGTTCACGCACGTAACCTTCGGGGCCGATCAGCGAGATGGCCCGCACCAGCTCGTCGGGCACGGCCGCAGCGGCCTCTTTCTTCTTGCCGTCCAGGTACAGGTCCTGAATGGTCTTGGCTTCGGCCTCGTATCCGTATCGGCAGGCGAGGTCGTTGTAGAAGTTCTTGCCGCGTGCGCCCATTCCGCCGATGTACAGCGCCAGGTGCGGTTTGACGGCATCGAGCAGGTGATCGACGTCGTCTCCGATCGCGAGAGCCGGACCGGCGTAGACCTCGAGATCACCGAGCGACGAATCACGACGTGCCGCGCCCTTCGCAAGCGACTCGCCCCACACGTCTTGGGCCCGCTCGGGATGGTAGAAGATCGGCTGCCATCCCTCCGCGATCTCCGCCGTCAACGCCACGTTCTTCGGTCCCAGTGCCGCCACGACGATCGGGATGCGCTCGCGCACCGGATGGTTGATGAGCTTGAGCGGCTTGCCGAGACCGGTGCCCTTCTCCGGAGGAAGTGGGATCTGGTAGTACTTGCCGTCGTGGCGCACCGGTTCGCGTCGCCACACCTGCCTGCAGATGTCGACGAGTTCGCGGGTACGACCCAACGGGGCGTCGTACGGCACACCGTGGAAACCTTCGATCACCTGCGGACCCGACGCGCCGATTCCGAGCACGAACCGGCCGTCGGACACGTAGTCGAGACCGGCCGCGGTCATCGCCATCAGCGACGGAGTGCGGGTGTAGATCTGGAAGATTCCGGACGCCAACTGCACTCGCGAGGTCTTCGCCGCGAGGTATCCGAGTTGGCTGACGGCGTCGAACGAGTACGCCTCCGCCATGAAGATGATGTCGAGTCCGGCGCGTTCGAGATCGGCGGCCTCCGCGACGGTCTCGGTGAACCCGCCGCTGTAGGTGATCATCGTTCCGATGCGCATCGGCAATACTCCCATCGAGCTACCCGGCATCGATTACGGACCCGAGCTTCGCGAACCTGAGGACTTGGGCAGTTCAACACTCAGCGGCATCCGGCACAAAGACACATCACCGATGCGATGCATCAGCAATGCCTATGCCGAACCTTGTTCCTGGCCTGGTCGACGCTCGGAGGCACGTCGCCTGAATATGCGACCTGTGAGGCCGAGAACAGCTTCGGCTCCGACGGCCGTCGAACACGACAACGCGGCCCTACGTCGCACTGCAGAACATGTCTGGGATGTCTCCATGCCAGCGATGGTCGGTGATTACGCACTTGGGTACTCAAGACTTACTGCATTAATAGAGCCATATACTGCAAAACTAACCCTAGTATATTATCGAAGCAGCCAAGAGGAGGGGCATGTCTGCTGCACTCGATCTTGCCGACCTGGCCGCTGAGCAGTGGGGTTTGGTGACTACCGCGCAGGCGCGATCGGTGGGCGTGTCAGCACAAGCGGTGGCGCGCCTGACTCGTCAGGGCGCTCTCGAAAGACTCACACACGGCGTCTACCGGGTGAGTGGCGCTCCGCCATCACCGCTCGATGACCTTCGCGCGGCATGGCTAACCCTCGATCCAGCAAGGAAGGCCAGCGAGCATCTCCGAGAGCGAACACCGGCTGTGGTCTCGCATCGGTCTGCAGCCGAGATCCACCAACTGGGGGATCTCGAGGCAGATCGGCTCGAGTTCACCACAGGTCATCGCAAGCAGACACGACGACCGGATGTTCGCCTTCACCGCGGGACGGTCGATCCCGCAGAGTGGACGGTGGTTGATGGCCTGCCTGTCACGTCCGTGATCCGGACTGTCGTCGATCTGGCCACCCAGCATATCGATGGGGGCCACCTCGCCAGCGTCGTACGGGACGCGCTGACCAGACGGCAGGTCGACGATCATCAACTCATCACCGCGCTTCGGCGGTTCGCGCTCCGCTACGGTGCACCGATAGGCAACGGCCAGGCACTTCTCCAACGGCTCCTCCAGGAGGCCGGGATCTCCGAATCCATCGGCCGCGCGGTAGAACTCACCGGATCAAGAGCACGAGGGTCGGCAACGCTCGAAGCCCTCCACACTTCAGAAGAACTCGAGAGAATTCGAGAACAACTAGCCTCGATCCAACGTGCGATAGCGCAGTCCGCGCAGCGGAGCGACGAGACGCGTCTTCCCGCAAAAGGCTCAGAGGAGCGCGAGTGAGCACTGTCAACGGCTCGTCTCAGTACGCCACCTCGAATGCATTCCGCAGAGCACTCGAAGACCGACTCAAGCGCGAAGCGAAGACCAGGGGACGAGTACTCGCGGAGCTACGGCGCGAGTTCCTGTTCCAGCGGTTTCTCGCCTTGATCTTTTCGGCAACGGACAGCAAGTGGGTGCTCAAAGGCGGAGCAAGCCTTCTGATGAGGCTCACACAAGCCCGATTCTCCAAAGACCTTGACCTACTCCGCCTCGGAGAGATCACGCCGGACGCGGCGATAGCTGAACTGCGAGATCTCACCGCTCCCCGGGAGAACGACCACCTTACATTCGTCATCGAGGAGGGAATCGCCTACCGCCACACCAACCCGATCATCGAGATCAGCGTCACCGCCTACATCGGCGCCAAGTACAGCAGCTTCCCCCTCGATCTCCCGCGCGAGCTGCACCTGGTGGCCGAGCCCGAACGGATCAGGCCAACCCCCGTGGTGGACATGCCGGGCCTGGCCAAGCTGCCCGAGGTCGTGGTCTATCCATTGGCGAACCAGGTGGCCGACAAAGTCTGTGCGATGTACGAACGCTACGGCGAGCTCGAGAGCCCTTCGTCTCGGTACCGCGATCGATCCGACATTTCACGTCATGGAGTCCGCACTAGAATATGTAGGCAACTGCCTCAACCCACTCCTGGACGGCTCGCGCAAGCGGGGGCGGTGGCAGGCCGGCAGCGGTTGGTCGGATTGACGCGGTTCAACCCCGCATCCTCAGCTGTGCCGTATAGAGCTGCGTTGAATCTGATAGAACAACCATTCGAGTTGACGGAAACCCCCGCACATGGGAATATCCCTCCACTGACCTTGAAATAGGTCGACCCCGGCAGGTGCGCCAACACCGAACCGGGGTCTGGGTACACAACAGAAGTGAGCTGTCATGCACCGTACGGTGGATTCTATCCGCACTCCTCACAGAGGCGTGCACCAGCAACGAGCCGCGAGCGCGATATTCCGCGCCGGCCATTATCTCACCTGGCCACCAGGTTCTTCACCGACGTCCTGACTTCTCGCCCCTCGATCCTGCTCCGGCAGCCGGTCGAGGGGCTTGAGGTGTTTGCCGCCTGCACCGGTGTACACAAGGGCCGTTTCGGTAACCACGGCACACCGGCAGGCACCGTCGCTTGTCTCCCACAGTCCGACGTCAGCGCATCGACGCTGCGAACCGGGTTCCATTCCCGCGTTCGAAACCGACTGGGCGCCAGTATCCTTCGTCTCCGCAGCTGGTGGTGGAGCACCCGATCGTGAGGGTCGACACGAACGACCGGGTCCAGTACAGCCACACGTCACCTCCGACGTGGGGCCAAAAGTATTGGCCGAGATGGTCTATCGGGGTATGGCGACCGGGCAGCATTGGGGAAGGGGCCGAAGGCAAGCTCAGGGACCCGTAGGGTCTCCGCATGGTCGAGGTCAGTCGCCCGCAGGGCGTCCGTTTCCCTTTCTCTCCCTCACTCCGCGTTACCGGTGGAGTCTAGAAGTCGGTGCAGCAGTGTCTGCGTCATGTGCTCCTCGAACGACCACAGCAGCGTGCCCGATGAGAACCGATCTCCTCGAACGATGACCGTCAAGTACCGCAGGCAATCCTCCGCCGACGCCCCGGCAAGCGCAGCAACATCGCCGCGCTCGACGTGCTGTTTCCCTTCCCATCCAGGCCAGTCGAAGGGAACGACCAGATCCCGCTTGTACAGGAAATCGACAGTGTCGCCGATGATGGGTGCTTCGATCGGATACCCCTGATCAACGATGCCGGCGGTGCCGGCGGCTGAATTCGCTTGCCGTTGGAAGGGCGCGCCATGTTCGTCGATCTGCTCGACCAACGCCCGCAACTCTGCCCAGTCCGCCGGGACCAATGCGTCCAGCGCAGAGCGGAATTGCGCGTCGTCGTTCCCGTCACCCACTGAGTTCATCGGATGATCCCGGCTGCGTGTGCCGCACGCAGCCAGTCGGGGAATTCGCTGAGCAGACGACGGTACAGCTCGGCGTCGCTGATCTTGCCGATGTCGTCGACGCTGAAGAATCCGGCGTTGTCGACGACGCGACCGCTCATGGTGTCGAGATTTTCGAGGACTCCGTAGTTGGCCTTGCCGAGCCCGACGAACTGCCAGAACGCCGGGAGCCCCGACGCCTCTTTCATCAGTCCGCTGATCTGCTTCTTCTGGTAGAAGCCGCCGTCGGTGAAGAACAGCACCAGAGTCGGCATCGTCGTGCCGGGAGTGAGTGAGGAGATGATCTCGCCCATGATGGGCAGTTCGTCGTTGATCCCACCGATGCGCTTGTAGTCGATGCCGCCGTGGACGCCGTTGATGTGCAGGTATGTCGACGACCACTCTTCGACTTCGTGGACGGTGATGTCGGGGAGCCGGGCGAACGACTGGGCGTACAGGTAGGGTTCGAGAGTTCCGTCGTCATCGACCTGCGCGGCGATGGGAACCATGCGCTCGACGACCTCGTGAATGCGCTTCTTCGAATACTGCCTGCTCATGCTGCCGGTCTTGTCGATGACGAGGACCACGCGCGCCCGCACTCCGGGCTCCCCCTTGTCGAGCAGGACCTTCGCGACTTCGCGTTTGCGCAGATCGAGCTTCTGACGTTTCTCGAGCGACAGCTTCTCCTCACCGGCAACAGTCCGGACACCGTTCTGATCTGCGGCGACCGGTGGGGGCGACGGCGGGGCGTCATCGACTTGCACGCCGTGTTCGGTGACGAGGGCGGACAGTCCGGCATCCCAGCCGGCGGAGACGTTGCGGATCTTCCACTCACCGTTGCGTCGGTAGACCTCGAGGAGCACTGCCGCTCGTTCGGTGGTCAGTTCCAGCGCCTTCGCGGTCGCGGTTCCTGCTGGATGGGCGACGTCGACTCCGAGCCCGGGTACGGAGGCAAGACTCCCGGCGACGCTGTCGTCGAGAGCCACTGCGATGGAAAGCCGTTCGATTGATGGAGGGATGGTCGCGAGATCGAGGGCGACGCGGTCGGCGGCGACCAGCCGGACGGCGCCTTCGGGCGAGGCGGGTTGGTTGAAGAACACGAAGTCACTGTCGCTGCGGACTTTGCCGTCGGCGCCGAGCTGGAAGACCATCAAGTCGACGGTCCCCTGCTTCGCGCCGGAGACCGACACGGTCACCGCGCCAGTGCCGATGGTGGTGTTCTGTCCGCGTGCCAATTCCGTCATGACTGATTCTTACCTCAAGCTCCACCGGCGACGGTTCGGGCGGCCATTACGTCGATGACTGATGGCTGGCTCTTCATACACCACCGCCGCGCTTAGCTACGTTTACAAATGAGAAATACGGTATGGTTGCACATAGTTACGTTTATTCTGGTTAAACTACGGTATAGCTACGCATAGTTACGTTTCCTGAGGGAGCTGCATGGTCTGGCCATCGCACCGAATCGAGAGGCGATCGTGGAACCCGCGACAGCGACAGGGGTCGCGCGACGACCGGACTCTCGAAAACATCGAGGTGTCCATTCCCCCGATGATCGCCTCCCTGGAGTACGACGCTGTCGGTGCTGTCGCTCGGGCTCAGGAGGCGGCCGTCATCGCCGTCGCTCGACTCGAGGCCGGCTTCGGCGACCATCTGGCACCGTTGTCCGATTTCTTGCTCCGGAGCGAATCAGTGGCCTCGTCGAAGATCGAGCACATCGACGCGGGGTGGCGTGCGTTCGGGAAGGCAGCGGCCGGCGGGAAAGCCAGCGATGAGGCCAAGTCGCAACTCGCCGCCGTGCAGGCGCTGATCGCGATGGTCGACACCGCCGGCAAGGGGCCGATCACCCTGGAAAGCCTCCTCGCTGCACACAGACTGCTGATGGCCCCCGACTACTACACCGCGAGCGATTCCGGTGCGGTACGCGAAGTCCAGAACTGGATCGGTGGCAGCGACTACACCCCGATCAATGCTCTGCACGTACCTCCACCTCCTGAATTGGTCCCGGAGTTGATGGCAGATCTCCTGGCGTTTGCCAACCGCACCGACCTGCCGATCATCGCCCAGGCAGCGCTGGCGCACGCGCAGTTCGAATCCATCCACCCCTTCACCGACGGCAACGGTCGAATCGGCCGTGCGTTGATCAGCGCAATCCTGCGCCGACGCGGCCTGACCCGCCGGGTCACGGTTCCTCTGGCCTCGGTGATGCTCGCCAATACTCGTCGCTACTTCGACAAACTCACCCGCTACCGCGACGGTGACGCAGACGGATTCGTCGAGTATGTTGCTGTCGCCGCGATCCATTCCAGCGAGGCGGCGCAAGAAACAGCCCGAGCACTTTCCGAGCTTCCCGACCGGTGGCGGGCGATGGCGAAACCACGCGCCAACTCGGCCGACGCGAAACTACTCGACGCCCTGCTCGACACTCCTGTATTCAATGCCGATGCCGCACAGCAAATTACCGGCACAACCGACGTCAGCACCTATCGGGCGCTGGACCGGCTCACCGAGGCGGGGGTGCTCGAAGTCCTGTCGGAGAGGAAACGGAATCGAATCTGGGCAGTGACGGACGTGCTGGCCGAACTCGACGCACTCAGCGCTGCGATCGGTAAACGCACCACCGATCATGTGTGACGGAGGCTGACGCGCCAGGCTGCCCCAATTCTTGTCCTTCAGCACTTTGCATTGCAGCGGCTTCGAGATCTCCATCTGCAGTGGCGCGCCATCGATGAACAGTAGGATCGACTCATGCCAGCGATCAAGCATGCATCCCTCGCGGCCATCGACCCTGTCACCTTGTACAAGATCCTGATGCTGCGCACCGACGTGTTCGTCCACGAGCAGCGCATCGTCGACGAGCCAGAATTGGACGGTGTCGATCTCGAGCCGTTCACCGAGTTGTACTGGATCGAAGAGAACAATGCGGTGGTGGCGACGCTTCGCTTGATCAATGACGGCGACCCCGCCCATATCGGCCGGGTTGCAACAGCGCGCTCGGCTCGTGGCCGTGGGCTCGCGGCCGGTCTCATCGAGGCCGCTGTGGCTGCGTCTCCAACCGCGGTCGAGATATCAGCGCAGGCGCGACTCGAAAAGTGGTACGAGCGCTTCGGATTCGCCCGCACAGGACCGAACTACATCGAGGCCGGGATCAACCACGTCCCGATGCGCGTGACCACGACACGGCCGCCTCGGTAGGAAACTCGATTTGGGTGGATTTTGCCCGGAGAGCGGGCAAGAATCCACCCAAATCCGTGGTCGGTCTGGCTACAACACGGCTTCGACAGACTTCTCAGCGTCGCGGACGCGGAGCTCGCCGGACATCAGGCGTGGGAGCAGTGCATCACGAAGCGTAGTGAGCGAGCGTGACTCGGTCGCCGCGCTCACAGAAACTCTGTGCAACTCAGCAGCCTTGGCCGAGAAATCTGCAACAACATCCCGATCTGGAATTGCGACCGGCAGTGTCTTGAACCGTCCTCGCGGAATCTCAAGGAAGGTGGCTCCGTTTGCGTGGGCGATAAACTCATCGACGCGTGCACGCATGTCATGGAACAGCCACCATTGGTTCTCTGGGTCTTTCGCGTTCACCACGATAAACCCTTGGTTCACGGCGATGCCTTCCTCCGCAATGGCGAACGCACCAATCGTCGCTCGTGAGGTCATCAGGACGGAACCGGCCGGGTACAGCTTCGCTGAACTGTTGGCGAGTCCTTCTTCCGTGATCGATCTCGCCGTCGATCCGATCGATGGGACATCGAGCGCTGTAACATCCGTCGGTGTGGCCCAAGGGATATCGCCATCCCAATACTCCGACATGGTGGTCTTCGGGGTTCCACCGCCGCCGATTACAGCAACATCATCGTAGGCTGACCCGACCTCGTCCAAGCAAACCGACCGACTTGAGATCTCCCGAAAGTGGACACGTGCGAGTTCATCAGCGGTTGCGGCCAGCTTGCGGTTTGCGGCGATCTTGTCGTCGAGGGCGCCGAGGACCTCGGCGATTGCATACTGCCCCTCAAGGGCTGGCAACAAACCGAGCTCAAAGTCCCTGATGTCCGCGACATTAAGATGCGCAACTGTCGAACCTGCTGCGCGATCCTGAAGTCGCTGCTGCGCCATCGGAGATCCGAGAAAATAGTACAAGAATCTCGAGTCCACGACGTCTGGATTGGGACGAATGAGGACAGTGCGCTGTCCCGGAGCTACATTCTCGCCGACCGGAATTCTCACAATTGGCCCAACTGGCGCCTCACGCGCAAAGAGCAGATCGCCGACGCGCGGACTGAGTCTGCGCGTCCACTTCTCAAATGTATCTCTCGATATGCGGCGCGCTTGGGAGTAATCGATTACCCCGTCACGCATCGCAGGCGTACCGACTGCAAAGAACTCTCCAGCCTCATCAATCGGAGCAGTCTTGTGCTCACAATCGACAATGGATATGCAAACCTCGTCCAGACTCACCGGTCCGATCACTCCACCCTCCCCAACTGCTCGCGCGCAACAGCCTGGAGACGCGCCGACTCGTCGAACTGCTCGTACAGTTCCTTCGTCAACCGCGCGATCTTCTCTTGGATCGGCTCACCGTCATCTTCGAGTGGCGCCGCACCCACATACCGACCCGGCGTCAGCGCGTAGTCAGCTTCCTTGATCTCAGCCAAAGAAGCCGAATAGCAGAAGCCCGGCTCGTCGACGTATTCGACACCCTTCGCGGATTCTGTTCCCCGCCAAGCATGGAACGTGCCCGCAATCTTCGCGATATCGTCGTCCGACAACGCCCGCTCCGCGCGGTCGACCATGTAACCGAGGTTGCGGGCGTCGATAAACAGCACCTGCCCGCGCCGATCGATCGAACCCTTCACACCTGGCGCCTTGTCCTTCGCAAAGAACCACGTGCACACCGGGATACCGGTGCTGCGGAACAGCTGCGTCGGCAACGCCACCATGCACGACACCAGATCCGCCTCGACCAGACGCGCGCGGATCTCGCCCTCACCACCGGAGTTCGACGACATCGAACCGTTCGCCATCACCACACCTGCGCTGCCCTTTTCGGCAAGCTTCGCGATGATGTGCTGAATCCACGCGTAGTTCGCGTTACCGGCCGGCGGCACACCGAACTTCCACCGCTTGTCGTCTTCGCGGCGCGACCAATCCTTGATGTTGAACGGCGGATTGGCCATCACATAGTCGGCAAGGAGATCGGGGTGCTTGTCCTGAGCGAACGTGTCTTCCCACCGATCACCGAGCTGGGCGGTGATGCCGTGGATCGCGAGGTTCATCTTCGCCATCCGCCACGTGCGCTCGTTGAGTTCCTGCCCGTACACCGAGATATCGGCGGGGCTACCGCCGTGATGTTCGGTGAACTTCTCTGCCTGCACGAACATGCCACCCGAACCACAAGCCGGGTCGTAGACACGTCCGTTGTACGGCTCGAGCATCTCGACGAGAACGCGCACAACACCTGCAGGCGTGTAGAACTCGCCACCACGCTTACCCTCGGCACGGGCGAACTTTTCCAGGAAGTACTCGTATACCTCCCCGAGCAGGTCGCGGGCCTTACGTGCTCCCTCGCCTGTGAAGCGGGTGTCGTTGAGCAAATCCAGGAGCTCACCAAGGCGACGCTGGTCGACATTGTCGCGGTTGAAGATGATGGGGAGTGTGCCGGCGAGGGTGGAGTTCTCCTCCATCAAGCCGCGCATTGCAGCGTCGATCAGTTGGCCGATGGTTCGGCCTTCGATCCCGGACGACTCCTGGATACCCTTCGCGTTCTGCGCGAGGTAGTCCCAGCGCGCCTCCTCAGGCACCCAGAACACGGTGGATCCGAGGTATTCGTCGCGGTCGTCGATCAGCGACGCCACGCCTTCCTCGTCCAGACCGTCGGCGATCAGTTCCGCTTCGAGCTGCTGGCGGCGTTCTTCGAACGCGTCCGACACGTACTTGAGGAACACCAGCCCGAGGATGACGTCCTTGTACTGGGACGCGTCCATGGAACCGCGCAGTTTATCGGCGGCCTTCCACAGCGTATCCTTCAGTTCCTTCATGGTCGACGGTGCCGTGACCGTCGCCTTCTTCCTCGGTGGCATCTTCACCCTTCCTCTGGGACGTGCCGGTTTTCTACAGTGACGGACAGGACTCCGCGAGTCACGCCGTCGATCATTGTGTCGGTCAGTTCATTCACGCTGTCGAGCAGGTTCTGCGCTTCGCGTCGTCGTGTGTCGAATTCCCGCAACGTTTCTACGACGGCGCCGACGCGGTCGGGGGCGATCACCGGAATCGTCCAGTCCTTCCACCGCCGGCCCGCCCGGATCGCTCCAGTGGGTTTCTCCACAGCGGCAAGCTTCTTCACGTGCCGGACGATGACCTCGGGGACAAGACCGTCGACTGCGCCGTTGCGCACCCTCAGCACTCGTGCAGGCGCGACCACGAGCGATGAACCCTCGGCGTCGATGGTGATTCCGAATCTCGGTGACGTGCAGAACACGATGTCGCCAGGTTCGCTGTAGCGGCTGCTCGGATATTTCGTGGTGTGCACGAGTCTGTCTACACCGCGCTCCCCGATCACCCTCTCCCCCAGCAGCTCTGCTGGCCCGATCGCGCGGACCTTTCCATCGGGTTCGAGATCGCCCTCGTCGATCCGATTGCCGGGCACGAGGCTGAGTTTGTGCTGGGCTACGAGGTCGCCGGCCGTGGGTAGCGTTGCGACTCCTGCTCGGTCGTATTCGACCGTCACACGGAGATCACCCTCGATGCGGTGTGCATGACTGTTCGTGGCATCGACCAGCGACATCACCCGGCTCGCCACTTCGTCTCCCCGGCCGGAGGGCCGCACGTGACGAGTCGCGACAAGTCCCCTGCCGTCGTCGGCGAGGAGGTCTGCCGTCCTGTAGATCGCGCCGAACTGGAATGCGTGCGCACAGACCGAATCCCACGATCCCATCGCGGCCACCACATCGGACACGACACCGTCGATGGTCGGGTGATCGAGCGGGCGGTCGCTGACGTCGGCCAGCACTGTCCACTGGTCGGCCGGCGCGATCTGAGCGTCGGCGGCGCCCAGCACCCAGAGCGCCATCGCCGTTCCGGGTTTCGTGACGAGCAACCCCTCGGGCAGCCGGATTGCCGCGCGAAGCCGACCCGACCGGAGGATGCCCGATCGGATCGACAGTGTGTCGCGGTCGCGCACCGGGTCGACCAGCACAGCCGCAGGTGCAATGACCACTGCGTAGTGTTCGCTGCTCATCTGCACCGTGATGTTGTCGACCTCGGTGAGCATCTCGATCGGTGAGTACCCGAGCGTGGACGGCGAGGGGTACTGGGTCAAGAACAGTGCGGGTCGGTCGATCGAGAAGTCGTTGCCGAACCCGCCCTCGGGTGCGGGGTGTCGCCGCCAGCGGTGCATGGCGAGGCGTCGACGCGCGAGTCGGGCGGACGCGGTGTTTGCGCGACCGGTGATCGCGATCGGCTCGATGTCTTCGGACAGTTCTTTCCGCAGGGCGACGAACAGGTCGCTGCTGTCGATCGAAGGATCGACGAATGCCGCACGATCGTCGTAGACGAGAGCCGTTGCGACACTTACGCACAACTCATGCGCACCCGCTGCAAGGGTCGACGCCGCCAGTTCCGGCATCGGACGACGAAAGCGCTGCGACATCAACGCTTCGAATGCCCGCTCGGGCGTGTACGCGGCGTCGGCCATGCGGTCGGCATGCCGCGCATAGGTGACGAGGTGATCGCCGAGCGCGTCGAGTTCCCGATACAGGTAGGCGTCGTCTGGATCGAGGTTGTCGGCCTCATCGAGGATGTCGTCGCCGTCGAGGTCGGCAAGTGGCGTTCCGAGCTGAGCCTTGAGGCACAGCAATGCTGTGATCCCCGCGAACACGCTTTCAGGGTCGGCGTCGGTGGGATGGTCGAGCGCCGCGTGGATCGCGACGTCTTCTGCGAGGGCGTCGTTGTTGCCGAGCTTGCGCTCCTTCAGCCAGTCGACGACATCGGCTGCGGCGAACCTCTCCTGCCGTGCATCGATCCGGACGGGCTGCGGAAACGGCCGGTCGGTGTCGTTGTAGCGGGTGCGCCACACAGAGACGACGGGTCGCTGCACACCGGCGAGCGATGCAATGTCGCTCTTGGTGAGCAGCAGGACCGGTTCATCGATCACGTCGTCGGCCCCTTTCCGTAGTTCCCGCGACGCCTGCCGTGTTCGTCCAAGAATCTATCGGGACCCCCGGACACGAGCGTTACGCAATACGATATCCCCCCTTATCGCCTCGTTCCTTACTCTCTTTCGCTGCTCCGAACCATGATCTTGGCAGCCGAAGACGAGGGAGAAACCACATGCTCGCCGCGATCCACATCCGTCAGATCCACACCGGTCCGAACACCATGACCTGCGCCGTTCTCGCCACCGATACCGATGTCACGCTGTTCACCAGGGAAGGTAAGGACGACGCCGACCGGTACCAGGCCGGCCTCGACGCCTTCGCTGCCCTGTACGAGCGTGCCCGCGATACGTCGGCGAGGCTCCATATTTCTGATGCCGACCTCCGGCGGGCCTTGAAGTCCGTGTCGGACTCGTTCCCCGCCGTCGAGTCCGTCGATACCCCGTTCGGTCCGCTCGGCACACTGCTTCAGCACGCCTCCGACGCTATCGGCGCACACGTCGCCGCGCTCCTCGCAGAGGAGGAAGCACGGCGCGAAGCAGCGCATGCAGCCCTGCCGCCGCTGGTCGTTGCCACCGATGCATCCAAGGCCAGGAATCTGCACGGCACCGGCCTCGGATGCATCTCCGAGACGGGCGCTCGCCGCATGCACATGGTGCCCGAAGCCCGCTCGATCCTCGAAGGTGAACTGCTCGCCATCGAGATGGCCACGACCAAGTTCTCCGACCGCGATCTGCACATCCTCACCGACAGCCGGCTCGCGATCGCATGCCTCGAGGGCACCTACCAAGGACGCCCCGGGATCTCCGCGGTGGTCGATCGCATTCACCGCTCGATCAAGGGCCGAGCGGTGCAGTTCTCCTGGGTGCGCGGACACGACGGACACCCGCTCAACGAAGCAGCACACCGTCTCGCTGTGGCGGCACGGCGCTGCTACGACGCGAACGCATCACATGCGGTAGCGGAGGAAATTGCACGCAACATTGTTGCCTCACTCGATGAATCTCGCTCGGCAACAGCATGAATGAGACAGACAAGTTCCAGACCCGAAAGGATTCTCCATGAACCTCACTGCCGGATGGCATCCAGACCCGCATAACCCCGGCCTCGAACGGTGGTGGGACGGTCAGCAATGGGGCGAGCAGACTCGACCCAACGCTGCTCTCCACACGCCTCCGACCGACCGGCGATACACGGCCAACCTGATCGCTGCGCTCGTCGCGAGCGGCGGCATCGTCATCGGGAGCTTGGGCCCTTGGGCGAGCTTCTTTGCGTTCTCCAAGAGCGGGGTGGATGGCGACGGCATCATCACCTTGATCCTGGGCGTAGTTGCCGCGGTGTCGCTGTTCTTACGGTTTTCCCAAGGCGCCGATGTCTGGGCAGCACTGCGCTGGGGCACACCCGTCGTGGGAGTGATCTGCCTGGTGATCGCGATCGTCGACATCATGAACCTCACGTCGGTCACCGGTGAGTTCTTCGGGGAGACAGTCGGCGTCCAGATCGGTTGGGGACTGTGGCTCCTGCTGATTTCCTCCGCGGCGCTGTGCCTGACGTCGTCCTCCATCATGAAGCGGCCACCGAAGGCGTGACCTCCGTCAGCCGTACATGTCGTGTCCGAGATCGACGTCAGCCTCGACAACCAGACCGGCGAGGCATTGCTCGGCCCATCGACGACTACAGCGGAACTGCCGAACGCTGCGAGCTCGGCCATACCGAGGAGGGGAAACACGTGCCCAGCGCTGCACTCGTCACACCAGGAGACAATCGGTCTCCGGTACTCATCCACGTGCCACACGCATCCCGCGTCATCACGCCAGATGTGCGCGCGGACCTGCTCCTGACCGAGGCTGAACTCGCCGCCGAGCTCGACGAATCGACCGACACCGCCACCGACGAGATCGCCGCGGCGGCACTGCGCCATACCCTGCGGCGTCCGACTGTCGTGGTCAACATGCTCTCGCGCCTAGTGATCGATCCCGAACGGTTTCCCGACGCAGGAGAGCCGGCCCACACCTTCGGGCGGGGTGCGGTCTACACCCGCACCTGCACTGGCACACGGCTACGACCCGAGCCGTACCCCCGTGCCACCGAACTGATCGAGGCTCACTTCCGCCCCTACGCCGACGCGGTCACCGCAGCAGTCGACGATCGTCTGGACACGTGCGGGCGTGCGGTGATCATCGACCTGCACTCGTATCCCGAGAATCCATCCGGCTTCGAGGACCCCGCTGCCGCGCGCCCGGCATTGTGCATCGGCACCGACCCGGACCACACACCCGATTGGCTTCTCGACGCGACCCGTGGCGCATTCGCGTCCCTCACCGAACTCGACCAAATCGCCGAAAACACACCCTATTCCGGATGTTACGTGCCGCTGCGTCACTACCGCCACAATGAGCGTGTGGTGTCGGTGATGATCGAGGTGCGCCGCGACGTCTACCTCACCAAGCCACGTACCCCAGACGCTGCGCGCGTCGACCGGCTCGGCGGTGCTTTGGCCACCCTCATCGACGAAATCACTACACGGGTGGCGGCCGATGAGTAACCAAGCCCGGACTGCGCTGCACGCCTGCCCCGCTTGCGTGGGTTGCCTCACGCGTCGCGGTGGGCGGGATTCGATCCGGGTCGGGGAACGCGACGTCATCTGTGGTTTGGAGGCAGACTACCCTGACATGTCGTTGCGTTTATTTCGAATGCTGCGTATATTGCGTTTGAAGTGTCATGACGTTTCGGATGGATGCGAGGTGAGTTATGTCCGATGGTGAGCAGCCCAGTCTTATCGAACAAGAGCAGGCGCGTCAGGCGCTCCAGGTCTTGCGTGGCGTCGAGCCGGGAGCTGGCGAGACTCTCGATGTGACCGTTGCGGGCACTACAGAGTCGGTGCACCTGCCTCGCACCACCCTGAACCTGATCCGCGATGTGTTGGCCAACATGGCAGCAGGGCAAGGCGTCACCGTGGTCCCTGCGCATGCAGAGTTGACGACGCAACAGGCTGCACAAATGCTGAATGTCTCGCGCCCCCATGTAATCAAGCTGCTGAATGAAGGGCATATCGACTATCGACTGGTCGGCCGCCATCGCCGAATCCTCGCTTCGTCACTTCTTTCGTACCAACGTTCCCAGCTGAGAAGTGCACGCACTGCTGCAGATGAACTCGCGGCATTGACGGACGATCTCGGGCTGTACTGACGTGACATTCACTGTGCTGTACGACGCAAATGTGTTGTATCCGAATGTTTTGCGGGATGTGTTGATCAGACTCGCGCAGACCGGGCTTGTGCACGCGCGGTGGACCGATCGCATTCTCGACGAGAGTTTCGGGAACTTGGCGGAGGACCGTCCAGATATCCCGGCCGCGAGAATGAAGAAGCTGCGCGAACTGATGAACGCGGCTGTACCAGACTGCCTGATCACCGGATACGAGAAACTCATCCCAGCCCTCACTCTGCCTGACGAGAATGATCGCCATGTGCTCGCCGCGGCGATTCGAGCTGGAGCTCAGGTCATCGTCACCGCAAACTTGCGAGATTTCCCCGAGTCTGCGCTCGCACAGTTCGGTGTTGAGGCCAAGCACCCGGATGAGTTCGTGATGGACTTGTTCAATCTGGACGGGGCGCGGGTCCATCAGGCGGTCAGCGCGACTGCCGCCGCCTGGCGCAATCCGCCCGGAACACCCTCGGATGTATGTGACCGGCTCGCCGCGGCCGGTTTGCCGATCTCTGCTGCGGCTCTCCGGCGATAGGGACCGCGCGGTAACCCAGCGCAGCTGAAGCGCTTCGGCCGCACGCCCGGTGGCTCGTCGCCTTTCAACAGTGTGGATTGGGGGCCCGGGTGAGGGGGCGGAAGCCCCCAAAATTGTGACCCAACGACAAACCCCCATTGGCCCAGCGGCCGCACCCCCACCCCGCCGGGG